>NZ_JAAVNG010000006.1:0-331645 GCF_012923605.1 Advenella sp. EE-W14
CCACTGAAAAGCCCAGGGACAAGTGTTCCAGCAATTCCATCATGATTATTTGCTCCCTTTAATTTTTATGATCAGGATAACGAAGCCAACAATAATCGATAACGGAATAATGATCATTGCATAGGTGGGCCATTCGGCAAAGGGAACCGGCCACAGCGGGAAGATCAGGCCCAGGCCCCTGACAAAAGCCAGCCAGGTGAAGATCACCAGGAAAATGGCATTGCCAATGGCGATTTTAAGGCTGAACTCGTGACTGGCCAGGCTGCTGAAAATAACCAGCAGCACCAGTGAGATGTACAGGCCCAGGTTATCCAGCATGACACCGAACACTACAATCGAGCCGATGATCAGGGCAAGAATGTCGAAGTCGAATTTGCCAATATGATGGTCATCGGCTTCTTCACCACGCAGTGAACCAATGGTGACCACACCGCCCAGCAAGGCCAGGACGACACCCAGCCAGAATGGAAAATAGCCAGGCCCCATACGGGCAGGCGTGCCCATGTCATAGCTCGTGGCGAACAGGGCAAAGCCAATTCCTAGAGCGATGAACATCAAGCCGGACCAGAAGTCCTGTTGATTCTTAATGTGCATAACTTATAACCTTAGTTAAATAGATGAAATGTGTGAGATTTATAATGGATCGGGCAAAAAAGCGGATGAGGCTTTCATCCGCTTTTTTATAAAAATCGCAGGGATTACTGCAATTCAATATTGCCTTTTTTTACAACATCCTTGGCCCAGTCATACTGTTGCTGGATTTCCTTGGCAAATTCTTCAGGTGAGTTACCTGCTGGGAAGGCCCCTTGTTTTTCCAGGGCAGCAATCACGGTGGGGTCTTTCAATGCATCAAGCGTTGCTTTATTCAGGGTGGCAATCACGTCTTCGGGAGTACCGGCAGGTGCCAGCAGACCATACCAGACGGGTTGGTTCAATTCAGGGTAACCCAGCTCTTTAAAGGTGGGAACATCTTTCATACTGTCCAGACGTTCTTCCCATGCAATTGCCAGAGGACGAAGATTTTTGGCTTCGATTTGTGGGAAAGAGGATGGCAGGTTGTCGAACAAAATACCAATTTGTCCACCCACGGCATCGGTAACTGCCGGGCCTGAACCCCGATAGGGAACATGAACGATGTCGGTGTCGGTGGCCAGGCGGAAGGCTTCGCCAAACAGGTGCAGAACACTGCAGGTGCCCGATGAACCGTAAGAGTATTTGTTGGGATTGGCCTTGACTTCGGCCAGGAAGGACTGGAAGTCATTGGCAGGAAATTTGGGGTTGACTTCAAGTACGTTGGGCACGTTGACGAAGTTGGAAACCGGCGCAAAATCTTTCAGGGGGTCATAACCCAGTCCTTCGGGTTTGCAGGCAGGGTTGACGCCCAGGGTTGAAACGGTTGCAATGGATAGGGTATAGCCATCAGGTTTGGCGCGCGCAGCTTCAGAGGCGCCAATGGCACCACCCGCACCGGCTTTGTTTTCCACTACCATTGGTTTGCCCAGGATGTCACTCATTTTGGCAGTGACGATCCGGGTTACGATATCGGTAGAGCCGCCAGGCGCAAAAGGAACAATAACGCGAATGGGTTTGCTTGGGAAGTCAGCTGCATATGACGTGCCACTTATGATGGCGGCAGCACTGAAAACTGCGGTTAAAAGGGATTTTTTCATATAAATTCCTTGACAATTTGTAAAATCTGCATCGAAAAAATATACTTATAGAAATAATCTATTTCGAAGAAGGGCAGATAATAGTAAGAACAAGCGGAACCTTGCAAGCATAAATACAAATAATAAGGGTAATTGCCTAGAAATTTGCGGGTCGCCTGCAAGGTTTAAGAGTTATTTGTAACTATTGGCTTTTAGTTTGTCTTGCGGTGAAAAAATGTGATAGTTCTCCCACGATTCCTTTTCGGAAGGCCATCACGCAGATGATAAAGATGAGTCCCATGACAATCGTAACCGATTCACCCAGGCTTGAAAACCATTGTACGCCAGTCGTATTGGCAATCATGCGGCCCAAATCACCAATCTTGTTTTCGAGCATGACAACAATGAAGGCACCGATGACAGGACCGGTGAAGGTACCTACACCGCCGATCAGGGTCATTAATACAACGATACCTGACATTTGCCACATGGCGTCGGATAGCGTGGCTGACACAAAAACCAGTGTTTTTGTGGCACCGGCCAGTCCGGCAATGGCAGCGGACAGGACAAAAGCCAGCAGCTTGTATTTGTCTACATCATAGCCAAGCGAAATGGCACGGGGTTCATTTTCCTTGATGGCTTTCAGGACCTGACCAAAGGGCGAGTTGACGGTTCTCCAGCAGAGGAAATAACCAATCATGAAGATGCCAACTACCACATAGTAAAGGTTCAGGTCGTTTTTCAGGTCGAGCAGGCCGAAGAGATAGCCTCTGGGCACGCCTTGCAAACCGTCTTCACCACCGGTGAATGGTGCTTGCAGATAGAAAAAGAAAACCATTTGGGCCATTGCCAGCGTGATCATGGTGAAGTAAATACCGCTGCGCCGGATCGCCAGACCCCCGATCACGAAACCAAGGATGGCGGCAATCAGGATGCCGTAAAGAATACCCAGCTCGGGTGAAAATCCCCATACTTTAATGGCATGGCCTGTTGCATAGGCGGCACTGCCCAGGAAAGCGGCGTGTCCGAAAGAGAGCAGGCCAACGTAGCCCAGAAGCAGGTTGAAAGCGCATGCAAACAGGGCATAGCACAGGATTTTCATGACAAAAATGGGGTATATGCCGAACGCAGGCAATGAGGCGGCCACAATGGCAAATAATGCATAGCCAAGGATTTGTCGATTCATTTTTCTTTCCCAAAAAGTCCGGCAGGGCGGAGTAATAAAACAATGGCCATAATAATGAAGACTACGGTGCTGGAAGCTTCAGGCCAGAATACTTTGGTCAGTCCTTCAATCACCCCCAGGCCAAGACCGGTCACAATAGAACCCATGATGGAGCCCATGCCACCGATAACAACGACCGCAAACACGACAATAATCAGGTTGGCGCCCATGAGGGGGGATACTTGCAGCACGGGGGCGGCCAGCACACCGGCAAAACCGGCCAGGGCAACACCAAAACCATAAGTCAGGGTAATCATAAGCGGTACGTTAATGCCAAATGCTTCAACCAGCTTGGGGTTTTCAGTACCGGCACGCAATAACGAGCCAAGACGGGTTTTTTCAATCATGAACCAGGTGAACAGGCAAACAATGATGGACGCCAGCACAATCCAGCCACGGTAAATGGGCAGGATCATGAAGCCCAGGTTGACCGCACCACGCAGGCTTTCCGGGGTGGGATAGGGTTGGCCCGAGACACCATAAAAGCTGCGGAAAACGCCTTCGATCAACAGGGCAATGCCGAAGGTAAGCAGCAGGCCATAAAGATGGTCGAGCTTGTATAAATGGCGCAGCAGCAAGCGTTCGATGATCATGCCAAAAATGCCAACCAGAATAGGGGCGACAATCAGCATGACCCAGTAATTAAGCCCCAGGTATTGCAGTCCCATCCAGGCCAGGAAGGCGCCCAGCATGTATAAAGCACCATGGGCGAAGTTGATGACATTGAGAAGGCCAAAAATGACGGCCAGACCCAATGAGAGAATTGCGTAAAAAGAACCGTTTACAAGGCCCAGCAAAATCTGGCCAAGAAAGGCTTGAATAGGGATGCCGAAAATATCAATCATAATGCATAACGTTCAGTTTATTTATTGACCACATGTTTTAACTGGTGTTGTGACAGCCCCGGGTAGAGGCTGTCATGACTACAGTGCGAATCTGTATGAAGTGCCGTTTACAGTTTGCAGGTGGATTCGCTCGCGGGACCGAAAGCCTTTTCTCCTGAAACTTTGTCAACAACGTTGTAGTAATCCCATGGGCCTTTGGATTCTTCCGGTGTCTTGACCTGCATCAGGTACATGTCATGGACCATCAACCCGTCTTTCCGGACGATGCCATCTTTGGCGAAGAAGTTGTTAATTGTGTTGGACTTGAACCATTTCATGACGGCTTCACCGTCATCGGTGCCGATTTCCTTGACGGCTTTCAGGTAGGTTTCGGCTGCAGTATAGTCGGCTGCCTGAACGAATGAGGGTTTGCGCTTGATGCGTTCCTCGAACTTGGCGGCCCATGCCCGTGACTCGTCATCCTGGTTCCAGTACCAGGGGGCGGTCAGGTACAGACCCTGTGTGGCTTGCAGGCCCAGTGCGTGCACGTCGTTAATGAATACCAGCAGCCCGGCTGGTTTCATGCCTGGCGTTACGCCAAATTCGCTGGCGGCCTTGATGGAGTTGATGAAGTCGCCCCCCGCGTTGGCCAAGCCCAGGATTTCAGCACCAGAGGTTTGGGCCTGCAACATGTAAGAGGAGAAGTCGGTGGTGCTTAATGGCACGCGAACCGTGCCCTTGATGGTGCCACCGGCGGCTTTCACCACATTGATGGTGTCCTGTTCAAGGGAGTGGCCAAAAGCGTAATCGGCGGTGATGAAGAACCAGGTTTTACCACCCTGGTTATAAACGGCAGAACCGGTTACATTGGCCAGTGCCTTGGTGTTATAGGCATAGTGAATGGTAAATGGGGTGCAGTGGGTGGTGGTGAGGGCTGTTGCGCCGGCACCGATCGAGATATAGGGTTTTTTCTTTTCGGCGGCAACGGCAGCCGAAGCCAGTGCGGTGGCTGAGTTGGTGCCACCGATAATCATGTCAACCTTGTCCTGGTCGATCCATTCACGGACTTTGGCCGATGCCACGTCAGCTTTGTTTTGGTGATCAGCGGTCACCAGTTCTATTTTTTTTCCATTGATTTCACCGCCAGCGGCTTCGATGGCCATTTTAATGGCTTCGCCACCGGCAGGGCCGTCCAGGTCGGAATACACACCGGACATGTCGGTAATGAAGCCGATTTTAATGATGTCATCGGAAATTCCCTGGGCTTGGGCAAGGCCCAGTGTGGACAGGGTAATTGCCGTAGCCAAGGCTGTTTTTTTCAATTTTGTTGAATTCTTTATTCTCATGTTTGTCTCCGGGGATAGAATGAAAAATAGCTTAGACACCCAGCAGGGTATGGAGAGTGTCCTGTTTGGCGGCCAGCTCGGAAGCCGGGAATTGTTCCACGATTTCACCATGTTCCATGACATAGAAATGATCGGCCAGGGGGGCGGCAAAGCGAAAGTTCTGTTCGACCATCACAATGGTGAAACCTTTGGCTTTCAGGGTCGTGATCATGCGGGCCAGGGTTTGGACAATGACAGGAGCAAGACCTTCTGAAATTTCATCCAGCAACAGGATATTGGCACCTGTGCGTAAAATCCGGGCCACCGCCAGCATCTGCTGCTCACCACCCGACAGTCGGGTTCCCGGTGAGTGGCGGCGCTCGAGCAGGTTGGGAAACATTTCGTAGATTTCCGCCAGGGACATGCCTTTGTCGCCAGCGGTGCGGCCATTGAGCTGCGGAGGCAAAAGCAGGTTTTCCTCACAACTCAGGCTGGCAAAGATGCCGCGTTCTTCGGGGCAATAACCAATACCCAGATGGGCGATTTTATGGGTGGGCAGGTTAATGGCTTCAACACCATGGATCTTGATGGAGCCTTTGCGGGTGCCGGTTAGTCCCAGCAAGGCCCGCAGGGTGGTGGTACGGCCTGCGCCGTTACGCCCCAGCAGGGTAATGACCTTTCCTTTGGGAATGCTGATGTTGACGCCATGCAGAATGTGCGATTCACCATACCAGGCCTGCAAATCCTTGATTTCAAGTGCGAGTGCTGTCATGTCAGTGAGCCCCTTCCAGTTGACCTTCGGAAGTGCCCATATAAGCTTCCATCACGGCGGGGTTACGTGAAACTTCCTGGTAACTGCCTTCGGCCAGCGTGGCGCCCCGTGCCAGAACGGTGATTTTGTCGGCAATCGAGGAAATCACGTTCATATTGTGTTCGACCATCAGGATCGTGCGGCCGACGCTGACTTTTTTGATCAGTTGGGTGACCCGGTCCACATCTTCATGCCCCATACCCTGAGTAGGTTCGTCAAGCAGCATGAGTTCGGGCTTCATGCCCAGCGTGGTGGCAATCTCCAATGCCCGTTTGCGCCCGTAAGGCAGGTTGGAGGTGATTTCATTTTCAAATTCAAGCAGGTCAACTTCGGCCAGCAATTCCCTGGCCTGGTCGTCAAGCTCATGCAGGCATCTGTTGCTTTTCCAGAAGTGAAAAGAATTGTTCTGCTGGCGTTGCAGACCGATGCGTACATTCTCCAGCACCGTCAACTCGGGGAAAACGGCTGAAATCTGGAAGGAGCGGATAATGCCCTTGCGTGCGATTTGAGCCGGCTTTTCAGCCGTAATATTGGTGCCATTAAAAAGAATATTGCCAGCGGTGGGACGCAGGAATTTGGTCAGCAAATTGAAGCAGGTGGTTTTACCTGCGCCGTTGGGACCGATGAGCGCATGAATATGACCGCGCTGCACCTGCAGGTTTACATCATTTACCGCCACGAAACCAAGGAATTCCTTGGTCAGGTTTTTTGTTTCTAAGATTAAATCACTCATGTTATGCATTAATTTTAAAAAATAGTGATTGAAAACACAGGTGTCTCCCCATGCCTTTGGTACAGGATGAGTATGCGTTAGAAACAGATTGGCTCGCTATAGGTGCTTTCCATAAGGATTTAAGATTAAAGCGGGTAGAAAAGAGAAAAACCGCGAAAAACAAGGTTTTTCGCGGTTTTAGATATAAATATATAATTTTTCAATAGCGGTGAAAGTGTAAAAACCGCTTGTTTGTTATATGTGTGTAATAAACTTGGTGACCAAATATCCGTCAAAGGTTTCGGTACCGCCTTCACTGCCGATGCCACTGTCTTTCACGCCACCAAAGGGAGTTTCAGGCAAGGCAGAACCGAAGTGGTTGATATTGACCATCCCCGCCTCAAGAGCATTGGATACTTTGGTGGCGGTTTGCAGTGAATTGGTAAAGACGTATGAAGACAGGCCGAAAGGCAGACTGTTGGCCCTGGCCAGAACTTCATCGGTGTTGCTGAATTTAACCACCGGTGCAATCGGGCCAAAAGGCTCTTCGGTCATAAGCTTGGCATCATCTTTAATATTGGTAACAACGGTTGGCGGGAAGAAATAACCGGTTTGTGACAGGGGGTCACCGCCCAGTTCAATGGTTGCGCCACGCTGTCTGGCATCTTCGACAAAAGCGCTCATGCTGCCAATGCGACGCTCGTGCGCCAGGGGACCCATCTCGGTTCCCTGGGCCGTACCATCACCCACCTGGATGTTTTTCAAGGCACCAACAAAAATATCCAGGAACTGGTCATAGGCTTTTTCCTGGACATAAAAGCGGGTGGGCGACACGCAGACCTGACCGGCATTGCGGATCTTGAACTTGGCCAGGCTCTTGGCTGCCTGTTCGATATTGGCATCATCAAAGATCAGTACGGGAGAGTGACCGCCCAGTTCCATGGTGATGCGCTTCATGTGGGCACCTGCCAAGGCAGCCAGCTGTTTGCCAACCGGTACCGAGCCGGTAAAGGAGACTTTACGTACGATCGGGGAGCGGATCAGGTAGTCGGATACCTTGGCGGGCTCACCCCAAACAATATTCAAGACCCCTTTGGGCAGGCCGGCGTCGTGAAAGATGCGGGCAATCGCCATGACGGCACTGGGGGAGTCCTCGGGGCCTTTCAGGATAATGGAGCAACCGGCGCCAATCGCTGCTGAAATTTTACGGATAGCCTGGTTGTAAGGGAAGTTCCATGGAGTGAAAGCGGCACATACACCAATCGGCTCACGTACCACGATCTGGCGCACATTGGGTGTGCGGGGAGGAATGACCCGACCGTAAATGCGACGGCATTCTTCGGCATGCCAGTCGCAGTGGTCGGCGCATGAAATGATTTCACCTACCGCTTCGGCCAAAGGTTTGCCTTGGTCGCGGGTCAGGTTCAGGCCAATTTCCTGGGCACGGTCACGGGATAATTGGGCAGCCTTGCGTAAAATGGCGGAGCGCTCCATGGGAGAGCTGTGCTTCCATGAGTCGAACGCCCGCTGCGCAGCGGACAGGGCACGATCCAGATCCGCCTCACTGGCATGAGGCAGTTGCCCCAGCACTTCAAGGGTTGCCGGGTTGATGACGTCCTGGGTTTTGCGTCCTCCACCAGAAATAAACTCGCCATCTATATACAGACTCAGTGCTTCATATTGACTCATTTTCTTTCAATCCTCAGTTAGTGTTTTGAATAAAACTTTTTATTTGAAATTTGGGTTTTAGACTACTTTGCTGACCGATTCGGCAAAGTAGGTCACGTTGTTTTCGTTAAGGCCGGGTACACTGATCCTGCCTGAGTCGATCAGGTAAACACCATAATCGGTACGCAGTTTTTCAATTTGTGCCAGGCTTAAACCGGTGTAGCTGAACATGCCATTTTGTTTAATGATGAACGAGCTGTCGAAGTGAGGTGCCTGCGCGTGCAGGATATCGTAGGCTTTCTGGCGGATGTTCCGGATGCGGGTACGCATTTCATTGACTTCGCTATCCCATAGGGCAAACAGCTCCGGGTCGTTAAGCACATCGGAGATCATGCGGGCACCATGCAAGGGCGGGTTGGAGTAAATACGGCGTACCAGCAGTTTGATTTGTCCGAGTACCCGGTCGGCTTCATGGGTATTTTGGCAAATCACTGAAAGTGCACCACAGCGTTCGGCATAAAAAGAAAAATTCTTGGAAAACGAATTGGCAACCAGCATGGGAATGTTTTTGGCAGCCAGCAGACGCACGGCAAAGGCATCTTCATCCAGGCCGTTGCTGAAACCCTGATAGGCGATGTCCAGGAACGGGATCAGTTTGCGATCCACAATGATATCGGCAATTTCTTCCCATTGCGTGGTGGACAGGTCTGCGCCGGTCGGATTGTGGCAGCAGGGGTGCAGCAGCACAATGCTGCCAGCGGCAAGGTTCTGGAAGGTTTGCTTCATTTCGTCAAATAGCAGCACGCCTTTGACGGAATCGTAATAGGGGTAGGTGTGGGTTTTCAGGCCGGCACCCTCAAAAATGGCGTGGTGGTTATCCCAACCCGGGTTGCTGATCCAGATTTCACTGTTGGGGCTGGCCAAGTGCAGGAGCTCTCCGCCAATACGCAGGGCACCGGTGCCTCCCACGCTTTGCATGGTCACAATGCGCCCTTCGTTCAGGGCAGCGCATTCAGTGCCAAAAAGCAGTTTTTGTACGGCGCTACGATAGCTGGGTAAACCTTCCATGGGTAAATATTGGCGGGTTTCGGGTTGCTGAGCACGTTTCAGTTCGGCTTGATGGATACTGTCCAGGATGGGAATCCGGCCTTTGCCATCATAATAAAGCCCAACGGTCAGATCCACTTTATTCTGGCGCTGGTCTTGGCGGAACATATCACCAATTCTGAAAATGGGGTCTCCGGCATAAGGTGCTAAATGCTCAAACATGGCTTTCCTTCTAGTTAAAAATATGCGTGCGTGGAAAAAAATAACTGTACCATGGAAAAGCCGGGTTCCATGCATGGGTTTGCCAGTCAGAATGCAATCATCTCCTGGCGGGAAAGCCAGGAGATGATCAGGTGGTTTTTTTGTTTTTAACTGCTTGCTTATTGCGCTACCCAGGCGTTATAGCGCTGCTCAAGGGCATCGCCGTAATCGGTCCAGAAATTGACATCCAGCGCAATGGCGTTTTCAATGTTTTGTTTGGAGCTGGGCAAGTCTTTGCCAATGTCATCCGGCAGGGCATTGATGGCTTCGTGGGTGGGCGGGCCATAAGGAATGTTGGAGGAGTAGGTGATCAGGTTTTTGGGCTGGCTGGCAAACTTGATAAAGTCGAGGGACCTCTCAATATTGGGGGCTCCTTTGGGAATGGCCCAGTAATCAAGTGCATACAGACTCTGGTTCCAGACGATGTCCAGGGGGCGCTTGTCCTGTTTGATGGCTTGGGCAATCCGGCCATTGTAGGCCGAAGACATGACGACGTCACCGGCAACCAGGTATTGACCGGGTTGTGAACCCGACTCCCACCACTGGATATGCGGCTTGATTTCATCCAGTTTCTTGAAGGCACGGTCAACGCCTTCAGGGGTTGCCAGTACTGTGTAAACGTCTTTGGGAGAGACGCCATCGGCCATCAGGGCAATTTCAAGGGTGTATTTGGCCCCTTTGCGCAAAGCCCGTTTGCCGGGGTATTTGTTAATATCCCAAAAATCGGCCCAAGAGCTTGGTCCTTCCTTGAGCTTGTCTTTATTGTAGGCCAGGGCCACAGACCAGATAAATGTACCCACGCCACATTCCTGTGCCGCGTGTTCGATAAAAGCGGATTCCGGAAGAACCTTGCTGTAATCAATTTCCTCAAACAGGCCTTCGGAGCAACCGCGCTCCAGTTCAGGGGCTTCAACCTCTACCACATCCCACTGGACGCTGTTGGTGTCAATCATGCTTTTGATTTTTCCCATCTCGCCGTTCCAGTCCACGGCATTGATTCGGGTACCGGTTTCTTTTTCATAAGGCTGAAAGTAGGCTTTTTCCATGGCGGCTTTTGAGTCGCCACCGAAAGAAACAACGGTAAGACTTTGAGCAGAGGCGGCAGCAGTAAAGGCGCTGAGTATGAAGCCTGTAACAATGGCTGAACGAGCATGTTTGAGCATAATTTCACATCCTTGTGTTTGGCATTATTGAATCATTTTCCGTGTCAGGCCGGTTTTTGGGCGGAACCCTGAAGGTTGAGCCTGAAGAAAAGTGATGATGGTGACATCATCGCAATTTTTGTTTTTTAAAGGAAATAGGGGTTTTCCCGTGAGATGATGAGGTGGCTGCAGGATTGGTGGATATGGATTGCGGGATTATTAAAATGAATATAAATGCAATGAATCATATAAATGAAATGCAATAAATCGTTAACTGGTTATTACAACCATAAATGCTCATGGATAATGAAGCGTGAATTTGGAATGGGATTGTCTGATGCTTTTTTAGTTCATGGTTATAAAAAAACAACAATTTCAATTTTGAATTAAATATGAAAATAATAATTGATGTGCGAGTCTTATGTTTGAAATTCCATTAGCTGAACTGGTGCTTGAAAAGCTGAATCGTGATGATAAAACCCCATTGCAACGTCAGCTTTATCAAATCATTCATGATCTGATCAACAATGGTAAATTGCCACCAGACAAAAAGCTGCCTTCTTCCCGTTTTCTGAGCAAAGAGGCGGGTATTTCGCGAATTACCGTTTCTTTGGTTTATGAGCGCCTGATTACCGAAGGTTATCTGTACAGCAGGGAAGGCAGTGGCACGTATGTCTCAAAGGTGGTCACACCGCTGGTGCCTTCCGGCAATGCGCCTGTCATGAAGTCCTGGGTATATTCCGAAAGGGGAGCCAGGTTGCTGTTGTCGGAAAGCAGTCCGCCGCAACCCAAGGGGGAGTTTGTGCCCGGTATCCCCGATGTCTCCGAGTTCCCGTTTCATATCTGGCGAAAAATCCTGGGCAAATATTATTCAAAAAAATATCTTCACCTGTCGGGCTACGCCGAGTCGGGCGGATATGTGGAATTGCGTAAGGCCATTGCCGCTTATCTGGCCATTTCCCGCTCCCTGCAGTGTGATCCCGACCAGATTATTGTGACCTTTGGCACGCCCCAGTCGCTGGATTTATGTACCCGGCTGCTGAGTGACCCCGGGCAGCAGGCCTATATTGAGGATCCGCCTTATTGGGCGACCGAGTCGGTATTTGAGGCAGGGGGGGTAAAGGTTAACTGCATACCGCTTGATGAAGAGGGAATCGCGCTGGAGGATGACATGATTGCCGTAAACGGCAAATTCATCTATGTCACGCCTTCACACCAGTACCCCACCGGTGTCACCATGTCGATGGAGCGGCGCGAGAAGATCCTGGCGCTTGCCCGAAAGCATCAGCTCTGGGTGATAGAGGACGATTATGACTGTGAGTTCAGGCATGATGACTTGCATTTGCCCTCTTTGCAAAGCCTGGATCAGGGCAATCATGTCATTTATTTCGGTACGTTCAGTAAAACCATGTTTTCCGGGGTGCGTCTGAGCTATATGGTGGTGCCTCCAGGGCTGGCGCCCGCCATGCGGCGGGCCATTTCAAACCTGTACTTGCCAGGCATGTTGCAGTTGCAGGCGTCCCTGGCTGAATTTATCAATGAAGGCCACTTCTACCGGCATATCAAGAAAATGCGGGCTATTTATTTTGAGCGTGGCGCCTTGTTCCGGGAAAGGCTCAAAGCGGTTTTCGGCAATAAAGTGACCCTTTCACAGGGTAATTCGGGTTTGCACCTAATGGCCCGATTCAATACTTTGTTAAGTTTCGAACAGTTCTCGCTTTGTGCCCGTCGCCACGGCATGATTGTGCGTCAGGTCAAATTCCGCAAACCCACGGAACACGGGCTTTGCCTGGTACTGGGCTATGGTGGCGTACCTACCCGGGATATTGCCGGAGCGGTTGATCGCCTGCAGCAAGTTTTCATTGAAGGCGAGCGTGGATTGTTCTTCAGTGGTGCCTGAAAATGCAACTGGCCTGATCAAAATTACACAAGTGGATATAGCCGATTGTGGTTTCCTGTCTTAGGATAAAAAAACAGAACTGACTTGATTGTGCAATATTCGACTGTTACGGAGACCCAAATGGAAAATACATTAATTCAGCAGGAAAGTGACGATATCAATTACCACTTGCACCCTTATACCAATGCCCGCAAGCATCAGGAACAGGGGCCGTTGGTCATCGTCAAGGGAGATGGGGTTTACGTTGAAGATATTCATGGCCGGAAATATCTGGAGGCCATGGCTGGATTATGGAGTGTGGCCCTGGGCTTTAGCGAAAAAAGGCTGGTCCAGGCCGCCATGCGTCAGTTTGAAGTATTGCCGTTTTATCATCAGTTCACGCATAAAACCCATGATGTGGCTGCCCAATTTGCCAAAATGCTCATTGATATCGCACCAGTGCCCATGAGCAAGGTGTTTTTTACCAACTCCGGCTCCGAGGCCAATGATACGGTCGTCAAACTGGTCTGGTATCGTTCCAATGCTTTGGGTTTGCCCAACAAAAAGAAAATCATCAGTCGCCTTAAGGGCTACCACGGCGTTACCGTAGCGTCTGCCAGCCTGACCGGTCTGCCAGGCAATCATCGCGGCTTTGATTTGCCTATCGATCGCATTTTGCATACGGCATGTCCGCATTATTGGCGTGATGCACAGGAAGGCGAAAGTGAAGAACAGTTTTCAACCCGTATGGCCCAGGAACTGGAAAACCTGATCCAGAAAGAAGGCCCTGAAACCATTGCCGCGTTCATTGCCGAACCGGTTATGGGGGCGGGTGGCGTGATTGTGCCGCCTGCTACTTATTGGGAGAAAATCCAGGCGGTTCTGGAAAAGCATGACATCCTTTTTATTGCTGATGAAGTGATTTGTGGCTTTGGCCGTACCGGGAAAATGTTCGCTTCTGAAACTTTTGGCCTGAAACCCGATGTACTGGTGCTGTCCAAACAAATTTCTTCTTCTTACCAGCCTTTGTCCGCTATTTTGCTGAATGAGAAAATGTTCAATCCGATTGCCGATGAAAGTAACAAGCTGGGCGTGCTGGGACATGGTTTTACCGCAGGCGGTCATCCGGTGGCGGTGGCGGTTGGCATCGAAAACCTGAATATTATTAAAGAGCGCAATCTGGTGGAAAATGCGGCAACCGTGGGTGCACATATGCTCAAGCGATTGCATGAGCTGGAAAATCATCCGCTGGTGGGTGAGGTGCGTGGCGTTGGCCTGATTGCCGGTGTTGAGCTGGTAATCGACAAAGCCAAGAAAACAGCGCTGGAAGTCCCGGGACAGCTGGGCACCATGGTAGGCAAAGTATTGCAGGATCTGGGCGTCATCTCACGCAATATCGGCGATACGCTTGCTTTTTGCCCACCCCTGATCATTACGGTTGAGCAGGTGGATGAGATGGTGGATAAATTCAAACAGGCGCTTGATATTGTTCATGAAAGATTGAATGGCTAAACAGAGGAGATAATGCTTATGTCTGGACCTGACAGCAATAATACGGATGTTCTGGTGCGTTTCAGGAATGTTCAGAAAAGCTATGACGGACGCTCCATGATTGTTAAAAACCTGAATCTGGATATACAACATGGTGAGTTCCTGACATTGCTGGGTCCGTCAGGTTCAGGCAAAACAACCAGCCTGATGATGCTTGCCGGTTTTGAAACGCCTACCTCGGGCACCATAGAGCTGGCAGGGCGTTCGCTGGACGATGTACCTGCTTATAAACGCAATATTGGCATGGTGTTTCAGAACTATGCCCTGTTTCCGCACATGACAGTGGCTGAAAATCTGGCCTTTCCCCTGAAAGTGAGGGGGATGGGCAAGGACGAGATAAAAAAACGGGTGGAAAACGGTTTGGCCATGGTGCAACTGAATCAGTTCGGCAACCGTTTTCCCAGCCAGCTTTCAGGTGGGCAGCAGCAACGGGTGGCTCTGGCAAGGGCACTGGTATTCGAGCCCCAGGTAGTGCTGATGGATGAGCCCTTGGGTGCGCTTGACAAGCAATTGCGTGAGCATATGCAATACGAGATCAAGCGGTTGCACAACAAGCTGGGCATTACGGTGGTCTATGTCACCCACGACCAGGGCGAGGCCCTGACCATGTCCGATCGCGTGGCGGTTTTCAATGATGGTGTCATCCAGCAGATCGATTCACCCGAAGAGCTTTATGAGCGGCCGGTCACTGCATTCGTTGCCAATTTTATTGGTGAGAATAACCGTACGCATGGCCGTATTACCGAGGTTGGAAATGAGTATGGCACGGTTCTGCTTGACAATGGTACACAAATGCAGGGCGTGCTGGCCAATCCGTCCCTCAAGGCTGGTGATATGGTGTCGGTTTCCATTCGCCCCGAGCGTGTCGTGATTGATCCACCTGCCGGCAGTACCGAACAAAACGGCCAGGGTGAAATTCTGGAATTCGTTTATTTTGGGGATCATGTCCGTTTGCGTCTGAATCTGTATGACAATCCGAATTTTGTGGTCAAGCAGCCTATTGCCTTGCTGAGCCAGACCCTGAAAGTGGGTAATCGGATTAATGTAGGCTGGAAGCGTGAATTTGTTCGTATTCTTGACCCCTATCAGTAATGTCGGGTTGAGGTGTTCGAGCTAGTCCGTCAAGCGTCCAGGGGAAGGGATAAGTCCAGAGGAAGGGATTATGAGTCAGATGGCAATAACAAAACCGGTTCTGTCCGCCAGCGAGGCGGCAGCCTTGCAAGTCAAGTTTTCAAAATCAACAAAGCGCAATAAAGTCAAGGCCTTTGGCCTGGTACTTCCTTTGGTTGTTTTTCTGTTGTTACTGTTTGTGGTGCCTATTCTGGCTTTTTTGAATAAAAGCATTGAAAACCCCGAAGTGGTTTCCGTATTGCCCATGACAACCGAACAGTTGCGAGCCTGGGAAGTGGGGCAGCCACTAGAGGAAAGTTTTTACAGGGCTTTGGCCCAGGACCTGACCGTGGCCAAGCAGGCGAAAACCTCGGGTGACTTGATGCGCAGGCTGAATTTTGAAGAACCCGGTGCCCGTAGCCTGTTGTCAAAGACGGTGCGTAGAATGCCGCTTCCTGAAACGGTGAGCTCTTATCGGGACGAATTTGCAAAAATTGATGCCAGCTGGGCCGATCCGGTCATTTGGGCGCTGCTTAAGCGCAATTCGGGTGAGTTTACCGCTTTTTACCTGTTGACGGCCCTGGATATGAAATATGACGCACGCAATGAGATTGTCAGTGCAGGACCGTCAGAGTCCGTTTTTCTGGATATCTATGTGCGTACTTTCAAAATGGCGCTGGTGGTGACGCTTTGTACCCTGGTCCTGGCTTATCCACTGGCTTATTTGCTGGCAACTTTGCCGGCCAAAACCAGTAACCTTCTCATGATCCTGGTGTTATTGCCATTCTGGACGTCTCTGCTGGTGCGAACCGCAGCCTGGATTGTATTGCTGCAAAATGGCGGAATTATCAATGGATTCTTAATGTGGGCGGGTCTTATAGAGCAGCCGGTGCAATTGGTCTTCAACCGGATCGGGGTGTACATAGCCATGGTGCATATTATGTTGCCGTTCATGATTCTGCCCATATACAGTGTTATGAAAGGGATTTCCCCCACGTATATCCGAGCGGCCGTGTCGCTGGGCTGTCACCCCATTATCAGTTTCTGGAAGGTTTATTTTCCCCAGACCGTGGCGGGTGTCAGTGCCGGGTGCCTGCTGGTGTTCATTACCTCCATTGGTTATTACATTACCCCTGCATTGCTGGGCGGTCCCAAAGATCAGATGATCAGTTACTTCATCGCCTTTTATACAAACGGTTCGATTAACTGGGGTCTGGCGGCTGCCCTGGGTGGGTTCCTGCTGCTGGCCACGCTTATTCTTTATGCCGTGTACAACCGTCTGGTTGGCAGTGGCAAAGTGAGGCTCGCATGAAAAAAACCAAAGAAAACCGTACGACTGTGGAAAGGGTTTGGTTTTATTTGCACCGGATTATTTGTGCACTGATTTTACTGTTCCTGATAGCACCGGTACTGGTGATTGTGCCATTATCATTCAGTGAGAGTGCATTTCTGGTTTATCCTGTTCAGGGCTTTTCCCTGCGTTGGTATGAAAATTTCTTTTCATCGCCCACCTGGATGCTGGGCCTGAAAAACACCCTGATTGTGGCACCCGTGGCCACATTGATTGCGATGGTGCTGGGAACACTGGCGGCATTGGGATTCAACCGTGCCAATTTCTTTGGCAAGGCATTTCTGATGAGTTTGCTGGTTTCACCCATGGTGGTGCCGGTTGTGATTGTGGGGGTGGCGGCTTACCTGTTTTTTGCACCTCTGGGTATGGCCAATAATATCTGGCTGCTGATCGTAATGCATGCGGTGCTGGGTGTGCCGTTTGTGGTGATTACCGTACTGGCCACACTCGAGGGTTTTGACCAGAATCTGGTCAAGGCGGCCAGCAGTCTGGGGGCGTCCCCGGTCTATGCGTTTTTCAGGGTCACTTTGCCGATTATTGCGCCCGGTGTTATTTCAGGTGGCCTGTTCGCCTTTGGTATTTCCTTTGACGAGGTGGTATTGACCTTATTTGTGGCGGGGCCCGAACAGTTTACCTTGCCCCGGGTCATGTTCAGTGGCATTCGTGAAAATCTGAACCCCACTATTGCCGCAGCGGCCACTTTATTGATTCTTTTTTCAGTCGTTATGCTCCTGACGCTGGAGTGGCTCAGGAGACGCAGTGAAAAAATGCGCCTGGGACTGGCGAACGGAGAATAGTATGGCAGAGCAAACTCGATATGTATTGTTGACGGGCGCGAGCCGTGGCATTGGACATGCGACCGTCAAGCTGTTCCAAGAGCGGGGATGGCGTATTTTTACCGTATCGCGTCAGCCTTTTTCGGAGGAATGCAGGTGGGCAGACGCCAGGGAAAGTCACATTCAGGCTGATTTGTCCGATTTGAATGGCTTGCGTGATTTGGTCGAGACGGTGCGGCAAAAGCTGCCTGATGGAAAATTGCATGCCTTGGTAAATAATGCCGGTATTTCACCGAAGAAAGAAGGAGGTGGGCGCCTGGGCGTACTGGATACCGATGAGTTCACCTGGGTGAACGTACTGCGGGTGAATCTGGTTTCAACAGCCCTGCTGTCGCGTTACCTGTTTCCCGAACTGAAAAAAGCCGGTGGCAGTATCGTGAATGTCACTTCAATTGCCGGATCACGGGTTCACCCCTTTGCCGGTGCGGCCTATGCCGCGTCAAAAGCGGGTCTGGCGGCGCTGACCCGCGAGCAGGCACATGAGTTTGCCCCGCAGGGGGTAAGGGTCAATGCCATAGCACCGGGGGAGATCAATACCTCCATTCTTTCTCCGGATACGCATAAAATTGTTGAGACCCAGATTCCCATGCACCGCCTGGGAACGCCTCAGGAAGTGGCGCAGGCCATTTATTATTTATGCAGTGAAGAGTCTTCCTACATTAATGGTTCGGAACTGCAAATCAACGGTGGTCAGCACGTCTAAACGGCACAAAAACCCTTCCCAAAGGGCGAAGTACGGCTGGAAAAGTGTGATATATTGTTGTTTTTAAAGTGTTATCCAGAAAATAAACAGTCAAATAACTTGCCAAAGAATGCGTTATGGTTTATATTAATAGACTTCGCTCATTCTACAGTGGGTGGAGAGTTCTTATTTAAGCAGATTTCAACCCAGGGTGGTTTGGTCTAACGCCAAGCGGCCTGACGGGACCAAAACTGGTTATATGAATAGCGAAAGCGAATATGGTCCGCCACATTTTGTTTGGCGGTATATGTAACTAAGTTGGAACAGGAATAATCATGATCCAAATGCAAAGCACGCTAGACGTGGCTGATAATACCGGTGCGCGCCGTATCATGTGCATCAAGGTATTAGGTGGCTCCAAGCGCCGTTATGCTTCCATCGGTGACATTATTAAAGTTAGTGTTAAAGATGCAGCACCGCGCGGACGCGTCAAAAAAGGCGAAATTTATAACGCGGTGGTCGTACGTACCGCCAAAGGCGTTCGTCGTAAGGATGGCTCATTAATCCGTTTTGGCGGTAATGCAGCTGTATTGCTCAATGCCAAGCTGGAGCCAATCGGTACTCGCATTTTCGGCCCTGTAACGCGTGAATTGCGTACAGAGCGTTTTATGAAGATCGTGTCTCTGGCACCTGAAGTGTTATAAGAGGGTAACGATGAACAATATCCGTAAAGGTGATGAAGTTATCGTATTGACCGGACGCGACAAAAAGCGTCGTGGCGTTGTGCTGGCTCGCGTCGGTGCTGACCACGTTCTGGTTGAGGGCGTTAACGTCGTGAAAAAACACCAAAAACCTAATCCCATGACAAACAATCCTGGTGGTGTTGTTGATAAAACAATGCCTATCCACATTTCAAATGTGGCCTTGTTTAACCCAGAAACAGGTAAAGCTGATCGTGTTGGTGTTAAAGAAGTGGATGGTCATAAAGTCCGTATTTATCGCTCCAACGGCGCTGTCGTTGGCGTGAAAGCGTAAGGGGCACAATATAATGGCTCGTTTACAAGATTTGTACATCAGCAAAATTGCTGGCGAATTGAAAGAAAAATTCAATTACAAAAGTGACATGGAAGTGCCTCGCATTACCAAAATCACTTTGAACATGGGCGTTTCCGAAGCAGTTGCAGACAAGAAAGTTATTGAGCATGCTGTTTCTGACCTGACCAAAATTGCAGGGCAAAAACCTGTCGTAACCAAAACCCGCAAGGCGATTGCCGGATTCAAGATTCGTGAAGACTATCCTATCGGTTGTATGGTTACTCTGCGTGGCAAACGCATGTATGAGTTCCTGGATCGTCTGGTTACAGTGGCACTGCCACGTGTACGTGACTTCCGCGGTATTTCCGGTCGTGCTTTCGATGGTCGTGGTAACTACAACGTTGGGGTTAAAGAGCAAATCATTTTCCCTGAAATTGAATACGACAAAATTGATGCACTGCGTGGTCTGAATATCAGCATCATTACAACTGCTAAGACTGACGAAGAAGCGAAAGCGCTGCTCACAGCATTCAGCTTCCCGTTTCGTAACTAAGGGGCGATGACGTGGCAAAACTATCACTCATCAATCGCGATATCAAACGTGCAAAACTGGTTGCAAAATATGCAGCCAAGCGTGCCGAATTGACAGCGATCATTAACGACACATCTAAATCAGACGAAGAGCGCTATGTCGCACGTCTGAAAGTGCAACAATTACCTCGCAATGCCAATCCAACACGCATGCGTAATCGTTGTGTAATTACTGGCCGTCCTCGTGGCGTGTTCAGCAAGTTTGGTTTGACTCGTCACAAACTGCGCGAAATGGCAATGCGCGGTGAAGTGCCTGGTATGACTAAAGCAAGCTGGTAGGAGAATATAAATGAGCATGAGCGATCCAATCGCCGATATGTTGACGCGTATCCGTAACGCACAGCAAGTCGAGAAAGTTTCGGTATCTATGCCCTCCTCTAAGCTGAAAGTGGCTATTGCTGCTGTGCTGAAAGATGAAGGTTATATCGAAAACTTCGAAATCAAAGGTGAAAAAACCAAGCCCGAGCTTGAAATTTCACTGAAATACTATGCAGGCCGTCCCGTGATCGAGCGCATTGACCGCGTTTCACGTCCTGGTTTGCGTATCTACAAAGGCCGTGGTTCTATCCCTCAGGTGATGAACGGTCTGGGTGTAGCAATCGTTTCAACTTCGCGCGGTGTCATGACAGACCGTAAAGCACGCTCCGAAGGCGTGGGTGGCGAAGTTCTGTGTTATGTGGCATAAGGAGAATTCAATGTCACGTATAGCAAAATATCCAGTTATTGTACCTAACGGTGTGGAAGTTAAAATTGCACCCAATAACATCAATGTGAAAGGTCCCTTGGGCGAAATGAACCAGGAACTGAGTGGCGATGTAGCCATTACGCTTGATGATGGCAAATTGTCTTTCGCAGTTACTAATGAGTCGCGCCATGCCAAGGCAATGTCAGGTACATTGCGTGCCCTGGTAAACAACATGGTTACCGGTGTCAGCAAAGGTTTTGAGCGTCGTCTTACTCTGATCGGTGTGGGTTTCCGCGCACAGGTTCAGGGCAATGCGCTGAAAATGGATCTTGGCTTCTCTCATGATGTCATCCATCCTCTGCCAGAAGGCGTAAAAGCCGAATGTCCAAGCCAGACAGAAATCGTTCTGAAAGGTTACGACAAACAGGTAGTAGGACAGGTTGCTGCCAAAATCCGCGGTTATCGTCCGCCAGAGCCTTACAAAGGCAAAGGTGTTCGTTATGCGGATGAGCAGGTCACCATCAAAGAAGTTAAGAAGAAATAATAGCGCAGGCAAGGATAAATCATGGACAAGAAAGTATCCCGTTTGCGTCGTGCAGTGGCTACACGCCGGAAGATTGCAGAATTGCGTATGCATCGCTTATCTGTATATCGCTCCAATTTGCACATTTACGCGAACGTTATTTCGCCAGAAGGCGACAAAGTGTTATTCAGCGCATCTACTCTTGAACCTGAAGTTCGCAAAGAGCTGGCTGATAGCAAAAAAAGCGGCGGCAACGTCGAGGCTGCAGTTATCGTAGGTAAGCGTGTTGCCGAGAAAGCTAAAGCAGCAGGTATCGAATCGGTCGCATTTGACCGTTCGGGTTTCCGTTATCATGGCCGTGTTAAAGCGTTGGCAGAAGCCGCGCGTGAAGCCGGCCTCAAGTTCTAAGCGAGGAATTGTCAAATGGCTAAAGCACAAGGCAAAAACGCCCCTGAACAAGAACGCGATGACGGTTTTCGCGAAAAAATGATCGCGGTTAACCGCGTCAGCAAAGTAGTCAAGGGTGGTCGCACCATGAGCTTTGCAGCGTTAACCGTGGTTGGAGATGGCGATGGTCGCATCGGCATGGGCAAAGGTAAAGCACGTGAAGTGCCGGTAGCTGTTCAGAAAGCAATGGAACAGGCCCGTCGTGGCATGGTCAAGATTGCCCTGAATAATGGCACCCTGCATCACACTGTAGTAGGTAAGCACGGTGCATCCACCGTTCTGATCTCTCCAGCGGCAGAAGGTACTGGCGTTATCGCCGGTGGCCCAATGCGTGCAATTTTCGAAGTAATGGGTGTACGTAACGTGGTTGCAAAAAGCTTGGGCTCAAGCAATCCATACAACTTGGTACGTGCAACCTTGAACGGCTTGAACGCATGTTTGACACCATCAGAGGTGGCTGCCAAACGCGGTAAATCCGTTGAAGAAATTCTGGGGTAAATCATGGCACAGAATAAACAAATTAAAGTAACACTGGTTCGCTCTGTCATTGGCACCAAACGCGATCACCGCGATACCGTTCGTGGTCTGGGTTTGGGTAAAGTGAACAGCAGCCGTGTGTTGCTTGATACGCCCGAAGTTCGTGGGATGATCCGTAAAGTGGATTATCTCGTGTCAGTATCAGAAGCCTAAAGGAATAGAGATGTCTGAAATGCAACTCAATACGTTAGCTCCTGCTGCTGGTAGCAAGCATGCCAAACGTCGCGTTGGACGCGGTATTGGTTCTGGCTTGGGTAAAACAGCAGGTCGTGGTCATAAAGGTCAGAAATCACGTTCAGGTGGCTTTCATAAAGTCGGCTTCGAGGGTGGTCAGATGCCTTTGCAACGTCGTTTGCCAAAACGCGGCTTCACTCCACTGGGTCAGCATTTGCACGCAGAAGTGCGTTTGTCTGATTTGCAGAAACTCGAAGCTGATGTCATCGACGTTCAGGTTTTAAAACAAGCTGGTGTTGTTGGTCAAAGCGTTCGTTACGCCAAGGTCATCCTGTCAGGTGAATTGTCTCGCAAAGTAACTCTGAATGGCCTGACCGCCACAGCAGGTGCACGCGCAGCAATTGAAGCCGCTGGCGGTTCACTCGCTTAAAAAGGGGTAAAAGTGGCTAAAGCGCAGGCAGCAGGTAAAGCAGGTAGCGGTAAAAAATACGGCGACCTTAAACAGCGACTTGTGTTCCTGATTCTTGCTCTGGTTGTGTACCGTTTCGGTACACATATTCCTGTTCCTGGCATCAACCCTGGTGCCATGCAGGAACTGTTCAATACACAGTCAGACGGGATTCTGGGTCTTTTTAACATGTTTTCCGGTGGTGCGCTCGAGCGCTTCTCTGTCTTTGCATTGGGTATCATGCCGTATATTTCTGCATCGATCATCATGCAGCTGGTGACAGCGGTTGTTCCATCCCTGGAAGCCTTGAAAAAAGAGGGTGAATCGGGTCGTCGCAAGATTACCCAGTACACCCGCTATTTCACTGTTGTATTAGCGTTGGTACAGTCATTTGGTATTGCAGCAACTTTGCAGGCACAACCCAATCTGGTAATCACCCCGGGAGTGATGTTTGTCTTCACGACGGTGGTTACCCTTGTAACGGGTACCATGTTTGTAATGTGGCTGGGTGAGCAAATCACCGAACGTGGTTTGGGTAACGGTATTTCAATCCTGATTTTTGCAGGTATTGTGGCCGGTTTGCCTACTGCACTGGCAAGCATGTTCGAGCTTGTTAGCCAGAATCAGATCGGAACGGTTGCAGCGTTGTTCATTTTTGCGCTGGTCGTGGCGATAACCGCCTTGGTTGTATTTGTCGAGCGTGGTCAGCGCCGCATTACCGTGAACTATGCCAAACGTCAGGTTGGAAATAAAATTTATGGTGGACAAAGTTCTCACTTGCCACTGAAGTTGAACATGGCGGGTGTTATTCCTCCCATTTTTGCTTCGTCAATTATTTTGTTTCCGGCCACGATCGCGAATTGGTTTTCAAGTGCAGGCCAAATTCGTTGGCTAAGTGATATATCAGCTGCTTTGCAGCCTGGTCAACCGCTTTATGTCACTGTATTTACTGCTTTGATTATATTTTTCTGTTTTTTCTATACGGCTTTGGTTTTCAACAGTCGTGAAACAGCAGATAACCTGAAGAAAAGTGGTGCATTTGTACCGGGTATTCGTCCAGGTCAGCAAACAGCAAAATATATTGACAAAATATTAATGCGTTTAACGCTGGTGGGCGCCATTTACATCACATTGGTGTGTCTGGTTCCTGAATTCCTGAGGATGCAATGGCAGAATGTACCGTTTTATCTGGGTGGCACCTCACTGTTAATTATTGTGGTGGTGACCATGGATTTTATGGCCCAGGTTCAGGCCTACATGATGTCGCACCAATATGATTCGTTACTCAAGAAAACCAGTTTCAAGGGTACGAACTTACCAATGAGATAATCATCATGGCAAAGGACGACGTCATACAAATGCAGGGAGAGGTTATTGAAAACCTCCCTAACGCAACTTTTCGTATTAAACTGGAGAATGGCCATGTGGTTTTAGGCTATATTTCTGGCAAAATGCGTATGCACTATATTCGGATTCTTCCGGGTGACAAGGTTACTGTGGAATTAACCCCATACGACCTTTCACGCGCCAGAATCGTATTCCGCTCTAAATAAGCGGGAACAATTAGGAGTCAACCAATGAAGGTAATGGCATCGGTTAAAAAGATCTGCCGTAATTGCAAGATCATTAAACGTCACGGAGTTGTACGAGTTATTTGTACAGATCCGCGTCACAAGCAACGCCAGGGTTAATCCCTGCGTTAACGACTTAACGAGGAACAGTCATGGCCCGTATCGCAGGCATCAACATTCCGCCGCATCAACATGCAGAAATCGGTCTAACCGCTATTTTTGGTATTGGACGCACCCGCTCTCGTCAGATTTGCGAAGCATCAGGTGTACCATTCGATAAAAAAGTCAAAGACCTGACAGATGCAGAACTCGAGAAAATTCGTGAACAGGTAGGTACGTTCACAGTCGAGGGTGATTTGCGACGTGAAGTACAACTTTCGATTAAACGCTTAATCGATTTGGGAACTTATCGTGGCATGCGCCACAGACGTGGACTGCCCGTCCGTGGTCAGCGCACTCGTACGAATGCGCGTACCCGTAAAGGACCACGTCGTGCAGCTCAATCACTGAAGAAATAATCGGGGTAGGTTATTATGGCGAAAGCTTCTAGCGGCGCAAATCGCGCTCGCAAAAAAATTAAAAAAGTTGTATCGGACGGCATTGCGCACGTTCATGCATCTTTTAACAATACAATCATCACAATTACTGACCGTCAAGGCAATGCCTTGTCATGGGCGACGTCGGGTGGCGCGGGCTTTAAAGGCTCACGTAAATCGACGCCTTTTGCAGCGCAGGTTGCAGCCGAGTCAGCGGGACGTGTAGCATTGGAATATGGTATCAAAACACTTGAAGTTCGCATCAAGGGCCCAGGTCCTGGTCGTGAGTCTTCAGTGCGTGCATTGAATGCGCTGGGTATCAAAATTTCAAGCATCTCTGATATCACGCCAGTTCCGCATAACGGTTGCCGCCCTCCTAAACGCCGCCGTATCTAATATATTAAGGGAACATAATGGCACGATATACTGGACCAAAATGTAAACTTTCACGTCGTGAAGGTATTGATTTATTTCTGAAGAGTGCACGTCGCTCTTTGGATTCCAAATGTAAACTGGATTCCAAACCTGGTCAGCACGGTCGCACTTCCGGTGCCCGTACTTCCGATTACGGTCTGCAGTTGCGCGAGAAACAAAAACTCAAACGTATGTACGGCGTACTTGAAAAACAATTCCGTAAATACTTTGCTGAAGCTGAGCGTCGCCGTGGTAACACAGGCGAGACCCTGATTCAGTTGTTGGAATCGCGCCTTGACAACGTGGTATACCGCATGGGTTTTGGCTCTACACGCGCCGAAGCACGTCAGCTGGTTAGCCACGGAGCTATTGAACTGAACGGCCACAAAGCCGACATTCCTTCAATGCTGATCAAAAGCGGAGACATCATTTCCGTACGTGAAAAGTCCAAAGGCCAGGCTCGTATTAAAGAGTCTTTGGATCTGGCAACCGGTAATGGTCTGCCACAATGGGTTGAAGTTGATGTTGCCAAATTGAGCGGCACATTCAAACAAGCCCCGGATCGTGCAGATGTTGCGCGTGATATTAATGAATCAATGGTTGTTGAATTGTATTCTCGTTAATATCGTGAAAAAGCAGAAAAGGTTTTGGCCTTTTCTGCTTTTTATCTTCTATCCATGCTTGCGTTGGCAATTGCATGAAAATAATAAAAATAAGTTATAATTTTCCGGTTCTCCAATAGGTTGATCTGCACATATTTTCGCAATCAGTCTGTTTTTTTTATACTTTTATCTTATCCATCAGCCTTATCGGTGTAACGAGCCGAGGGTATTGAAAAGGAAATGTAATGTCTCAGGCTTTTCTTAAACCACGTTCCATTGACGTCATCCCAGTTACCGATAACCACGCTAAAGTTGTCATGGAGCCGTTTGAGCGCGGTTTTGGCCATACTTTGGGCAATGCCCTGCGCCGTATTCTGTTGTCTTCCATGACCGGTTACGCGCCCACCGAAGTGCAAATTACCGGTGTTGTACATGAATATTCAACCCTGCCTGGTGTCGGTGAGGACGTGGTTGACATCCTGCTTAACCTGAAAGGTGTCGTATTCAAGCTGCATAACCGTGAAGAAGTAACCGTCACTTTGCGTAAAAGTGGTATAGGTCCTGTTCTGGCCAGCGACATTGAACTTCCTCATGATGTTGAAATCATCAATCCTGATCACGTTATTGCCAACCTTACCGAAAATGGTAAGCTGGAAATGCAGATCAAGGTAGAGCAGGGCCGTGGCTATGTGCCTGGTAATGTCCGTGCCCTGGCAGACGATAAGGCCCATACCATTGGCCGTATTATCCTGGACGCGTCTTACAGTCCCATCCGTCGTGTCAGCTATGCCGTTGAAAGCGCCCGTGTTGAACAGCGTACCGACCTTGACAAACTGATTCTCGATATCGAAACAGACGGTGTGATTACACCTGAAGAGGCCGTGCGTCAGGCTGCCCGTATCCTGATGGACCAGATTTCCGTGTTTGCCGCTCTTGAAGGTGCAACCGAAACTTACGAAACACCGGTACGTGGTGCGCCACAAATTGACCCTGTACTGCTGCGTCCTGTTGATGATCTTGAGCTAACCGTACGTTCGGCCAACTGCCTGAAAGCGGAAAACATTTACTACATTGGTGATCTGATCCAGCGTACCGAAAATGAATTGCTGAAAACACCTAACCTGGGTCGCAAATCACTCAACGAAATCAAAGAAGTCCTGGCCGCACGCGGCCTGACGCTGGGCATGAAACTTGAAAACTGGCCACCACTTGGCCTGGAACGCCCATAAAGCAAAGCATTTGTTGCCAATCGGTTTTTAGAAGCTGATTGGCAATATTTAATCAACCGGACCGCCGTCTTTGGTCATCATTTCAAAAACGGATAGAAGAGCTGGGCTAACCGGATGATCAGCCGATCATCTTAAATTTAGATTCATAGGAAATATATCATGCGTCATCGCAGTGGTTTACGTAAATTAAATCGTACAAGCAGCCATCGTCTGGCTATGTTCCGCAACATGTCTGTATCCCTGATCCAGCACGAAGCGATCAAAACAACATTGCCTAAAGCCAAAGAGCTGCGCCGTGTCATCGAACCCCTGATCACTTTAGCCAAAGAGCCAACCCTGGCCAATAAACGCCTGGCATTTGCCCGTTTGCGCGATCGTGATGCTGTAGTTAAACTGTTTGCTGAAATCGGTCCTCGTTTCCAGGAGCGTAACGGTGGTTACACCCGCATCCTTAAAATGGGTTTCCGTCAAGGCGACAATGCACCTATGGCTTTCATGGAATTGGTTGACCGTCCAGAAGTTGCAGACGAAGTTGTTGACGCCGAGTAATTGAGCAATCAATCATTCAGGTATCATGAAAAGCACCCTTAGCGGGTGCTTTTTTTGCGCTGGATCATGTCATGGTATGGTTATTGCTTTATATTGGCTGATTTGGGCCAACGTGACACAATGGCGATAAAACGCGTAATATGATCGTGTGCAGCCCGGGTTGCATTGTAATTGATAATGGCAGGTCTGCTGCCATGGGTTGTGAAGGTGTGAATATGAAAATCGAATCGGTTGTGCTTGATCAATGGTATCCGGTTGCAACGGAAAACATGCCCGTTGCCGGCAAGGTTTACCATACGCGGTTACTGGGGCAGCCCATTGAATATGGATTGGATGATAATGCCACCTTTTATGCTATTGGGCGAGATACCCGACGGCCGCTACCCGTGCTCAGGCAGTATTACACTTATTGGGTCAGCCTGGGCACACCGCCAGCCATGTTTGAAATTCCCGAATTTCACGAGACTGACCGGCGTGTGTTGGCGACGGTGCCGGTATGCGTGCGTGCGTCCGGTTTACGAGTGATGGAAAATTTTCTGGACATAGCTCATTTTCCGTTTGTCCATGAAGGGACGCTGGGTGAAATGCCGTATACGGCCGTCAAGCCTTACCATGTTGAAATTGAAAATAATGGGCTTTATGTCCGGGGTGCAGCGTTTCATCAACCCATGGCAGCCTTCAGTCATGAAGGGCACATGACTATTTCGTATGTTTACCGGGTGTGCAGTCCGTTTAGTGCCTTATTGTATAAAACCTGCCCCTTGCAGCCAGCCAAAAAAGACCTGGTATGTATTTTTGTGCAGCCCTGTGATGAAGACCGCAGTATTGTTCATATGCCCATGGCTTGCCTGGATGACAGCGCCAGCACGCAAGCGCTGCGTCGGTTTCAGCAGGGTATTATTGGCCAGGATCTTGCCATATTGAATAATCAGGTACCGCGTAAGCTTCCTCTGTTCCCTGATTTTGAAATATCAACGGCTGCAGATGCCGCTTCGCTGGCTTACCGGCAGTGGCTAAGCGAGCAAGGCGTGGTCTATGGTACTTTTCAGAAATCCTGACATACAGTCTGTCTTAATGCTGATAAGAGTTGAATATGTTTGAAGATAAATGGTTTCCCGTTGCCCGAGCTGATGAACTGGTCTTGCGTCATGTGTTTCATGCCCAATTGCATGGTGTGGAACTGGCTTTATGGAGGACAGACAAGGGTGAGGTCAATGCCTGGGAAAACCGCTGCCCACATCGTGGCATGCGCTTGACCCTGGGTATCAATACCGGCAAGAGTCTGAAGTGCCAGTACCATGGCTGGCAGTTCCACTCCGGTGACGGTCAGTGTTCAGTGGTTCCTGCCATCCCCGATGGCAGTATGCCGCACTCGGCCTGTGCCAAAAGTTTTTCCGTGGTGGAAAAAAACGGTTTTGTCTGGGTCAATCTTACCCGTGATTATTTAAGTGAGCCCGGCACGCTGGTTCACCCCTTTGCCTTGCCATCCAGTGTCTTGCGCAGTATTACCGTCAATGCGCCATTGGCGTCTGTACGGACGCAGTTGCAGGGTTTCTGTCACTACGACCGGCATGTCGACAGGCAAACTTTTCAGGTGCAGGAAGATGGTTTAATGATGCATGTCTGTTGGCAGGAATACATGCTGCAAACTGTTGAAGTGCTGTTCATGTTGCAGCCGGCACATACTGAAAAAACCGTCATTCATGTGATGTGCAATCAAAGTGATGATGAATTGAAGTGGACACGTCGCATTAATGAGGCCTTGACAAGCCTGAAGCTTGAACTGGAGGCCGACCGGGATATCACGGAACAAGAGCCGCTTATTGCCCCCCAACCGGTGCAGGCTTTGCCGCGCTGGTTACCGGCGCGGGTTGTCGAGCGCAAGGAAATTGCCGAACAGGTGGCTTCATTTCGGTTGCATTTGCCATCATTCAACCGTTTCAAGGGGATCGAGGCGGGCGCGCACATTGATGTCCGCACGCCGCGAGGCCTGGTGCGGCAGTTCTCCCTGGTGGAGTGGGATACGAAAGCGCAGGAACTGCTGATTGGGGTCAAGCTTGAGCCTGAATCCCGAGGAGGCTCGGCGTCTTTGTATAACGAAGTCAGGGAAGACAGCGTACTGGAAATCTCAGCACCCAAGAATCATTTTCGTCTGGTGCCCGGCAAAGGCGGTACGCTGATTGCCGGAGGAATTGGCGTGGCACCGATTGTTGCCATGGCAAATCAGCTGGAACATGAGAAATTGCCCTATCATGTGCATTATTTCGTACGTAATATCTATTCCCGCGCGTTTGTGGATCAGCTTAACAAACTGTCCAATGTTTCGTTTTATCAAGCCATGCAGCCAGATCAGGTGGCCGAGCAGCTTTTCAGTATTCTGTCCAAAGTTACTCCCGAGCAGCCTAATGTGTATATTTGCGGTCCCAAAGGCCTGCTTGATACAGCCCTGCGGGTCATTCAGGAAAATGGCTGGGCGCATATTCAGGTCCGTCATGAGCTTTTTATCAACCGGGTCGATCACCAGGATGAGCACACCTTTCGGGTTACCCTGGCCCGGTCGGGCCAAAGTTATATTATTCCTTCCGGTGTCAGCATTACCGATGCCCTGAGGGAATATGGCGTGGATATTGAAACTTCATGTGAACAGGGGGTGTGCGGCACCTGTTATACCAAAGTTCTTTCGGGCAAGATTGAGCACAAGGACTTTTATTTAAGTGAAGAAGAAAAACAAAGCGGTCATTGCATGATGCCCTGTGTATCTCGCAGTGCAGGCGATGATCTGGTACTGGATATCTAGGAGCGGGCATGTTGAATTTGTACGATTGCGAATTGTCGGAAAATTGTTATAAGGTCCGCCTGTTTCTGAGCATTCTGGGGCAGGAGCACCAGCTTACCCCGGTTGAGCTTGTGCCGGGGCGCGAGCATCAACAGGCCCGTTTTCGCGTCATCAATCCTTTGGCCAAAGTGCCGGTGCTGGACGATAACGGGTTTATCGTGCGTGATTCACAGGCCATTCTGGTTTATCTTGCCTGCAAATATGCTCCCAGGGGGAAATGGTATCCGCTTGAGGATGCGACCCGGATTGCCTGTGTCCAGATATGGCTGTCATTTGCCAATGACCTGAATGAAACGGTTTCGGCCGCACGCTGGGTACAAGTGTTTGGAAAGGGTGGAAATATGGCGCCGCAGTGCCGGAAAGCCCGGCAATTGCTGACGGTTATCGACGAACATCTGTGGTTTGCCGAAAAAAACGGTCATGCGTGGCTGTGCCCCGGTGAACATCCCACCATTGCCGATCTGGCCTGCTTTCCCCATATTATGCTCTCTGATGAGGCCGGTATCTCTTTGCTGGATTACCCGGCTTTGCGTCGCTGGACAGATCGGGTCAAGGGGATCAATGGCTTTACGGCCATGCCAGGCATTTTTAGTGTGGAAAACAATTAAGGCGCTTTATGCGGTATGGCTTGCCTGTTTCAATTCAACACTTTATCCAAGGTCCCTGAGAATTTTTCGGCATTCTGAAAGCCCACAACGCGGATCCTTTCCAGTTCCCGGCCTTGCTGATTGAAAAAGATAATACCCGGTGGGCCAAACAGTTTGAAGCGTTTTAACAGTGCGCGATCGGCTTCGTTGTTCTTGGTGACATCCACCTGCAGAAGCAGCATCTGGTCCAGTTTGCGCTTCACGGAGGGGTCGGAAAAGGTGAATAGCTCCATTTCCTTGCAGGAGATGCACCAGTCGGCATAAAAATCCAGCATGACGGGTTTGCCGGCATTGGCCACTGTGTTTTCAAGCTCGGCCAGTGTTTTAATCCGGACAAACGGGGTCTCTTCCACGACTGCGATGCTGCCCCGTACGGCAGATGTCTGGCTGTTGGCAGCGCCAGCGCCTAAGCCCTTGAGCGGGCTGAGCACGCTTTGCCCTCCGGTAGCCAACCCCAGCATGAGCAGAACGGCCCATAAGGCAAACAGCAGGCCGGTTGCCTTGAACAGCAGTTTAAGAATGCTGTTATGGTTGGGTAAGGGACTGAAGGCACCCAGTAACAGGGCCAGACACATCGACAGGAAAGCCCAGGCCAGCATGTCGAACCAGCCTGGGGTGATGGGCATGATCATCCAGACAGCGGTGGCCAGCAACAGCAGGCCGCAGAAGTTCTTGATACTGTCCATCCAGGGCCCGGCCTTGGGTAACAAGGCGCCTGAAGAGGTGCCCAGGATTAACAGGGACGTGCCCTGGCCCCAGGCCAGTACAAACAGGGCCAGGCCACCGGTGCTCAAGTCGCCGGTTTGTGAAATGAACAACAGCACGCCGGCCAGAGGAGCCGCCACACAAGGACCACAGATCAGGGCGGAAATTATGCCCATGAAAAAGGCATTGCCCATGCGGCCACCCGGCATGCGGGAAACCTTTTCGTTAAGGGAAGACTGCAGACTGGCGGGCATTTGAATGGTAAAGGCACCAAACATGCCAATGGCCAGAATCACCAGGGCAATGGCAAACAGGCCCAGTACCCACGGGTTCTGGATCCAGGCGGCCAGCACGGCACCAATAGAGGCGGCCAGAATGCCCAGGATGGTATAAACAACCGATGTGCCCAGTACGTACATCAGGGTCAGGTTCAGACCCCTGAAACGTGAGACGGCGGCATTGCCGATGGACTTGCGATCACCCACCACAATAGACAGAAGGATGGGCAGCATGGGCAGTACGCAGGGCGTAAAGGATAGCAGAACCCCCAGTGCAAAGCTGAGCAGGATGATTTTCAGCAGGCTGGCATCGTTCAGCCAGGCGGCAATATCGGTATCGCCGGCATCAAACAGGGAAATATTGTTGTCGGCCGTGTTGGTGCTGGTGGATACCAGGGGCGGGCCGCCCAGTATGGCACCTTTGCCGGCGGTAATCTCATAGCCGGTTGCGGTGGGGCTTAAGCCAACTTCATAGCTCATGGGCGGATAGCACAGGCCGGCATCGGCACAACCCTGGCCAATCAGTTCAAGGGTGAAAGGGTGGTCACTTTTGTTCAGGGGTAGCAGGATTTCAACATGGTTGTAATAGACCTCCATTTCCTTGTCGAAAGTGGGGTCGTATTTGACCTGTCCGGAAGACGGGTAAACGGGGGTGCCCAATAGCTGGCCCGTCTGTGTGGCGCTGTCATCATCATCTTGAACATGATATTCAAAGCGCTCGCGATACATATAGTATTTGGGCGCAATGTCAAAACGGATTTTCAGCTGGTTGTCGGTTTGCATTTGTGCTGAAAACACAAATGCCTTTTCGGGATCAAGAAAGTCTTCTTCCGCCTGCAGAGGAGACAGGGCAGTGAAAAAAAACAGGGTGAAAACAGAAAATAACCAGAGAATTTTTTTGTACAGCGGTGCAATCATGGGGCTTGACTCAAATTTTTGTTTGTTGCTGGACCCAGTATAAATAGGGGGCGTGTCCATCCAGGATGGGCAACACAATGATTTCGGGTACTTCATAAGGATGCAGCTGGGCAATTTTCTGAATACATGCCTGCTGGCGTTCCCGGGTGGTTTTTATGGTTAAGGTGATTTCTTCAGTGCCTTCCACCACATTTTCCCAAAGGTAGATAGACAGGCCTGGCGCACTTAGGTTCACACAGGCAGCCAGTTTCTCTTCAACCAGGATATGGGCAATGCGTTTGCCCAGAAGCAGGTCGGGTACGGTACTGTAAATAACAACGCAATTGCCAGTCTCTGTTTTCATGAAAATGACCTTTGAAATAAGTACAAAGGTCATTTTAGCGTAAGAACGGGCAGACTGGCCTGACCCGGATTAAGGAAACAGGCTTTGCTTGGAATTAGTTTTCAAGCAGTAGCCGGTTTTTTTCAGAAATACCAATGCCTGCCCAGTTACTGCCCAGCTCGCTAACCAGCAGGCAGTCGTTAACACTAAGGGCGGGCAAAAGCAGGTCGCGCACCTGGTTGACATCCAGATCGGTGGAGACAATATAACTGCTGTCAAAACAATGCCAGCGATTGGGGAAATGCTCGTCGATGATTTCTTTTAAGCGTGTAAAACGTGAGCCCAGCAGGCGCAGGTCGTAAGTGATCAGGATTTTCATGGTATTGCCTCTTGCTGATTGTTGAAATAGTTAATGCTTATATTAATGACAATTGGCAAGAATAGCCATGAATAAAACCGGCGATCTTGATATTTGTCCGGCCGGTTGCTGGTCGGCCAGACAGTTTGGATGAAATTCCTGAAGCGGCGGAGGGATAGCCGCCAGGTATTTATTTCTGCTGTTGCAGGATTTTGGCGGCTTCTATGGCGAAGTAAGTCAGGATGCCATCGGCACCGGCCCGCTTGAAGCAAAGCAGGGATTCCATCATGACTTTGTCGTGATCCAGCCAGCCGTTAATGGCTGCCGCCTTGATCATGGCGTATTCACCGCTGACCTGGTAGGCATAGGTGGGCATGCGGAACATTTCCTTGACGTCACGAACAATGTCCAGATAAGGCATGCCAGGCTTGACCATGACCAGGTCGGCACCTTCGCGGATGTCGGCGGCCACTTCACGCAGGGCTTCATTGCGGTTGGCCGGATCCACCTGGTAAGTCATTTTGTCGGATTTACCCAGGTTGCTGGCAGAACCCACGGCATCGCGGAACGGGCCATAGAAAGCACTGGCGTACTTGGCTGAATAGGCCATGATACGGGTGTAAATGAAATTGTGGGCTTCCAGTGCCTGGCGAATGGCGCCAATGCGTCCGTCCATCATGTCACTGGGAGCGACATAATCGGCACCGGCCTCGGCCTGCACCAGGGCTTGTCTGACCAGTATCTCAACCGTGGGTTCATTCAGGACATAACCGCTGTCGTCAATCAGTCCATCCTGGCCGTGGCTGGTGTAAGGGTCAAGGGCCACATCACATAAAATGCCCAGCTCGGGGAATTCTTTTTTCAGGGAGGCCACCACACGCGGGATCAAACCTTCGGGATTGGTGGCTTCGATGCCGTCGGGGGTTTTCAGGGAGGGTTCAATGGATGGGAACAGGGCCAATACCGGAATACCCAGCCTGACGCACTCTTCGGCCACGGGCAAGATGGAGTCGGGCGAGTAACGCACGATGCCAGGCATGGACAGTACGGGTTCGTGCAGATTGTTGCCTTCTTTCACAAAGACGGGGTAAATCAAGTCATTGACTGAGAGAATGTTTTCCCGCACCAGGCGGCGTGAAAAGTCATCGCGGCGGTTGCGACGGGGGCGTGAAGCGGGAAAATCGGCAGTAATAATTGAGCTCATGGTACAACCTTTGGTGAAATCCAGTTGGTAATTTTGAGATCGGCCTCTTCAAGTCCGATACGGTGGGTGGCTGAAAAAGGGATGGCATTCAGGGCACCGATATCGGCCAGGTCTTTGCGCACGGCAGCAACGGCTTTCAGGCGCTGGCCATAGGGTAGTTTGTCGGCCTTGGTCAATAATACAAGAACGGGTTTGCCGGTGGGGGCGATCCAATTGGCCAGGCGGCGGTCCAGGTCGGTGACACCACGGCGGATATCAACCAGCAGCACGATGCCGGCCAGGGAGGTACGTTCACGCAGGTAGGCACCCAGCACATCAGCCCATTCTTCACGGGCATCACGCGCAACCGAGGCATAGCCATAGCCCGGAAGATCGACCAGAAAGCCCAATGGGTGTTCGGGGTCGAGGGGATCCGGAAGACCAAACATGTTGATCAGGCGGGTGCGTCCGGGTGTTTTACTGGAAAATGCCAGCCTTTTCTGGTTGGCCAGCACGTTGATGGCCGAGGATTTGCCTGCATTGGAGCGGCCCACAAAACATACTTCGGGAACCGACGGTGGAGGCAGCTGATGCAGCTTTGCAGCTGAGGTAAAGAAGGATGCCCGATGTAAAATTGACACAAGTTCACTCGAATAAATAAAAAATAAGTCTCTATTGTATAATCCTTATCCATAAAAATCGCCTAAATTTAGTGATTGAGGTTTATACTCCTACGTTTATAAGCATTATCTTTTACAATAGACGCTAATTTAGACCAATGCGTACTGATCCGCTGTGATCATAGAGGGTATTCATGAAGCAAGTTTTATCAAAAATTTTAGTGACAAGTGGCGTTGCCATGGGACTGGCCATGAGCGCTTCCAGCTTTGCCGCCAAGCCTGATGCCAAGGCCGGTGAGGAACTGTATGCCAATGGCGACATGTCACGTGGTATTCTGGCCTGTGTGGCCTGCCATGGCGTTGCTGCCAACAGCATGGTTCCCATGTATCCAAGTCTGGCCGGAATGCCCTATGAGTACATCATCAACCAGCTCAAGAATTTCCAGACCCCCGAAGGTGCCAAAACCAGTAATCGGGTTGATGCACAGGGTAACCCCACCATGATGGCACCTATTGTTGCCCAAATGACGCCCCAAGACATGCAGAACCTGGCTATGTACATTAGCAAGCAAACACTTGCCCAGCCAGCAACCGCCAAACTGGGTGCCGATCATGAAGTGGTGCAGCGTGGTCGGGAAATCTGGCGTGCCGGTATCCCCGAGCGTAATGTTCCTGCCTGTGCTTCCTGTCATGGCGCAACCGGCAAGGGTATGCCTTCCGCGTTCCCCGCTTTGTCCGGTCAGCACCCCGAGTACCTCGAGGCCCAGCTGCTTGCCTTTGCAGACGGTTATCGTAAAAATGGTGGCACTGAAAACATGATGGGCGTGATTGCCAACCGCATGAACCGTGCAGACATGAAAGCGGTTGCCGATTACGCAGCCGGTATCCGCTAATTTTGTTCAAGTGTTTACTCCCGACACATACGGGGGAACTTTTACAGATAGTGTTATCTAAGATAGGGAGTCCATACGTTGGCACTCCCTATTTTCTTATGAATTAATAATTGACGATGGCAAAAAATACCACCCGCAGAAGATGGACTGCTGATTTTTTTGAACTGATGGGCTCCATGCGCTTTGCGGTGAGCCTGCTCTCATTTATCTGTGTCGCCAGTATTATTGGTACGGTGTTGCCACAAAACCAGACCGAGCTTCAATATACTGATCAGTTCGGCACCTTCTGGTACACTGTTTTCAGTAAATTTGGGGTGTCGCAAATCTATAATACCTGGTGGTTCCTGGTCATTATGGGTTTTCTGGTGATATCCACCACGGTTTGCCTGCTTCGCAATACGCCTAAAATGATCAAGGACATGCGCTCCTTTCGTGAGTATATCCGTGAGGGCAGTTTGCGGGCGTTTCCCCATAAATTGAATGTGGAAGTCGGTTTCGATCAGGAAACCACTGTACGCATGTCCAAGTCGTGGTTGAAAAAAGAAGGTTACCGCTTCCGTGAAAAAGTGTCTGAAAATGGTGTGTTGCTGGCTGCCAAAAAGGGTAGTGCCAACCGTCTGGGATATGTTTTTGCTCACGTTGCCATTGTCGTGATCTGTATTGGTGGTTTGCTTGATAGTGAGCTGCCCAATCGCCTGCAAATCTGGTTTGGCAGCAAAGCACCTATTCCCGCTACCGCGAAGTATATTTCCGATGTCGCGGAGGAAACCCGTTTTTCTTCCTCCAACCCCAGTTTCCGTGGCAATGTCTCCATTTCAGAGGGTGGCAATTCCAGCTACGCCTTGCTGGGACTGGGCGGTGAGCAATTCCTGCAGGTGTTGCCGTTCGATATCAAGCTGAACAAGTTCATTATCGAGTATTACGAAACCAATGGGATGCCCAAGCGCTTTGCCAGTGACGTGACCATTACCGATCTGGCAAGCAAGGAAGTTGAAAACCGTATTATCGAGGTGAACCATCCTTTTTCCAAGGACGGTATTACCCTTTATCAGTCCAGTTTCCATGACGGTGGTTCCAAGTTGCTGCTAACAGGCTACCCACTGGACGGGCAGACAACTGAAACCTTTGAGTTGAATATGGAGGTGGCCGGCACCTCTAAACTGACCACCACGATTAATGGGGAAAACAAAGAGTATCGGGTTACGATTGATGATTTCAAACCTATCAACGTTGAAAACCTGAATGCCGGCAATCCGCAGCCGAAAAGTTTTGAAGAGCAGATTCTGGCGGTGACCGGTAGTGCGGCGGGTAAAGAGCGTGAGGTGCAAAATGTGGGTCCCAGCGTTGCTTATACGCTGAGTGATGATAAGAACCAGTCGGTCAAATATAATAATTACATGTTGCCCATGCTGCTTGATGATTCGCTGGTTTTCCTGGCGGGAATTCAGTTGCCGGGCGAGGGCATGTTCCGTTATGTGCGCATGCCTGCCGATGACAATGGTACGCTCGATGAATTCATGGCCATGCGCGCCGCATTTGAAAATCCTGAAATGAGGCGCAAGGCCGCTCGTGCTTTTGCTGAAAAATCCCGAGATGAGCGCTTTAATGCCGACATGATTACCCCCTTGGCTGAACAGGCCCTTGAGATATTTGCCAAAGGCGGTTTCATGGGGATTGACCAATACGTGGATGGGACCGATGTTCCCGAAGCGGAACGGGTTCCCGAAAATTTGCGGGAACCCATGAAAAAAATCCTGCGCGATTATCTGTTGTTCAGTGCGGTTGAGTTGCGCAATCTGGTACGCATTGAGGCGGGCCTGGCGCCTGTCTCTTTAAACAGTCGCGAAGAGGCGGAAAAACAGGCACGCTGGTTTGATGTATCCCTGCGCGCCTTGTCCGATTTAAGTGCCTATCCGGCGCCGGTCATGCTGCAGCTCAAAACTTTCGAGCATATTCAGGCCAGTGTCCTGCAGGCTACCCGTTCTCCGGGAAAAAGCTCTGTTTACCTGGGTTCATTGTTCCTGATTATCGGTGTTTTTGCCATGTTTTATATCCGTGACCGCCGGATCTGGATGTGGATTAAACCGGGTGACACGGCAAATAGCAGTAAAATCATGTCAGCAATGACTTCACAGAAAAGAACGCTGGACTTCAATCGTGAGTTCGAGCGTTTCAGGCAAGACTTTTCAGATTTGGCTAAAAAGTAGGAATTGAATATGTCCAATACCTTGGTACACTCTTCCCCGGGAACGCGTCCATCCGCGAAGTGGGAAGATCAAATGTCAGAAACCGGTGATAATCGGGTCTTGCGCGGCAAGCCCGACTGGACCGACCTGGTTTTCTTTCTGATCCTGGTGGCAGGGGCAGCGTATGCCATTGTGACTTATCCCAATGAAATGGATATTTACGAGAAATACATTCTGGCGGGTTCCACCATTTTTGTGACCTGGGTCGGCTGGCTGTGGCGCCCCTTGCGGGTGCTCATGATTGCCTGTGGCCTGGCGGCCCTGCTGGCCATTGGCCTGTATGACGGTAATCTGGCACAGGCTGATAACCAGTTCCTGCTGAAATATCTGTTGTCATCACAATCGGCCATTTTATGGATGTGCGCCCTGTTTTTCATGGCTACTGTGGTGTATTGGGTGGGCTATATCAGCCCAACCGCTGCCTGGATGGGGACCGCTTTCACCTGGGCAGGTGTGTTTTTCGGTTTTGCCGGCCTGCTGGTTCGCTGGCGTGAAGGCCATCTTATTGCCCCCGATATGGGGCATATTCCGGTCAGTAATCTGTACGAGGTTTTTGTTCTGTTCTGTCTGATTACGGCTGTTTTTTACCTGTATTATGAAAAACGCTATAACACGCGGGCTTTGGGCGGGTTTGTCCTGCTGGTGATTTCCGCAGCGGTTATTTTCCTGCTTTGGTACACGTTTGAGCGTGATGCGGCGGTGATTACCCCGTTGAATAACGCTTTGCGCAGTTGGTGGATGAAACTGCACGTACCGGCCAACTTTATTGGCTATGGTACTTTTGCACTGTCGGCAATGGTCGGGTTTGCCTATCTGGTCAAGCTGCATGGGGAAACCGTTTCCTGGAAGCCCCTGGTTCCCCTGTTACTGGTCGGGGGGGCCATGGTGTCAGAACCGTTTATTTTCAGTGACAAGGAAAACTTCGGATTCTGGATTCTGTATTTTGGCATTGGCATTATTATTGTGGCCTGCATTTTGCTGGCCCGTAAAACCATTGCCAGCAAATTGCCGCCTCTGGAGGTCCTGGACGACATCATGTATCGGGCCATTTCGGTGGGATTCGCGTTCTTTACGGTTGCCACCGTATTGGGTGCCCTGTGGGCCGCTGATGCCTGGGGTACTTACTGGCAGTGGGACCCCAAGGAAACCTGGGCATTTATTGTGTGGCTGAACTATGCGGCCTGGCTGCACCTGCGGCTCATGAAAGGTATGCGTGGTACGGTAGCCGCTTATTGGGCTCTGGCTGGGCTGATCATTACCAGTTTTGCTTTCCTGGGGGTTAATATTTTCCTGTCAGGGTTGCATTCATACGGTGAGCTTTAAGCGCTTCTGAATGCAGGGACTTTCCGCATGAGCGGGCCAAACAGGTAGCCAGCGCAAAGCGGTTTGTTTCGGGACAGAAAAACGGTGGCCATATATATTATATTTGGCCACCGTTTTTTCCTGTTTGGGCAAAATGCTAAAACCGGGTCCTTGGTTGAAAGGGGGCGCTTGCCAGGTTGTTGCATCGCCTGGCAGGTGCTACACCCATTCTTCCGTGTTTTTTTCTACGTTCTTTTGTGCCTTTTGCTGCGCTTGAAACTGCAAACGTCCATCGGTCAATATATAGCTTGCATCTACCACACCCTCTGGCACATCGGCATGGGTCACAATAAGCACCGTACGGTCTTTGGCCACTTGTTGCAGGTTGGTAAACCAGGCATCGGCGGTGGCCTTGTCAAGCCCTGCAGTGGGCTCGTCAAGCAGCCAGACGCTTGCCTTGGACAACAAAACGCGGGCCAGGCATAAGCGGCGGATCTGGCCGGTAGACAGGGTGTTGCCTCCTTCGCCAACCCAGGCATCAAGGCCACCGATTTGTTCAACATGAGCGGCCAAATGTACCTGTTTCAACACTTCCCATAAACGTTCGTCAGGGGCCTCAGGATCGGCCAGGCGCAGGTTGTGGGCAATGGTGCCCATAAACACCGGAGAGTGTTGTGATAACAGAGCCATGTGCCGGTACAGTACTGGGCTGCTGACCGTACTTAAATTTACGCCACCATAAGTAATGGTGCCCGATGATAATGGCTGTATTTGCATGATGGCCATTAACAGGGTGGTTTTACCTGTACCGCTCAAGCCGCGGATGGCAATGCGCTGGCCATGATCGACATAAAGATCAAGCCCGTTTAAAACCGGTTTGTTGTCATAGGCAACGCATATGTCTTGTAACTGTAATGTGCCGGTTGCGGGCAGCATTGCGGTTGGTAGGGCTTTGTCGGTTTCTGTTGGTGTATTGGCTGCTGTGCCAGCGGTGATGTCCTGAATACGCCGGGCAGCGGCCTGTACGGCTCCCAGGCCTGCCGCGCCACGCATGATGGGTGATAAAATTTCAAACAGGCCCATGGCCCCCAGCAATAGCCCCACCCATACCGGGGCGGACAATTCCTGTTGCGCCTGTGCGTTGGCGCCCAGCCATAACAGAGCCAGTACCAGTGCACCCATTAACAGTTGTTGTACCAGCGTGCCAAAACTGCCGGCCTGGGTAAGCCTTTGCTGTGCTTTTGCCAGGCGCAGGCCGGCCTGGTCAAATTGTTCTTGTACCATAGGTGTCATGCCAAACACCAGCAGGTCGGTATGCGCGGCAATGGCTTCATGAGCCAGTGCCCGCAATTCGGCATTGGCAGCCTGTACATCCAGACCGGCTTTGGCGGTTTGACGAGCCAGCAAATAGGGCAGTACACCGGATGCCAGGCACAACACCAGGAGCAGGATCCAGCCCACCATGGGTAATGCCGTGCCCATGAGCAGGCTGAAAAAAGCGCCCGCAATGACTGCCGTAAACACCGGGGTGATAATCAATAAGAAGAAAGTGTCCAGCCGTTCGATATCGTTAATTAAGCGGGCCAGTAAATCACCGTCACGGTATTGCGCCAATTGGGCCGGTTTGAAAGCCGCCAGGCGTGCAAAACTGCCGGTACGGATTTCCGCCTGCAGGTCCAGGGTGACCATATGGCCGCAGACCCGTTCAGCATAACGCGAGGCAATGCGCCACATGGACATCCCGCGCACCAGTGCCGAGGGGAGAAACAGATTGAACGCCTGTGCCGAGCCGGCCAGAAAGGCACCGGTTAAAAACCAGCCGGATACGGTTAGCAGACCCACGCCGGCAAAAACGGTCGATAAAGCCAGGAACAGGGCCAGCAGGCTTAGGCGCCAATGTTGTTTAATCCAGGGTTCGGCCAATTGCCACCACAATTTCACGCTTTTTCCTTGATAATAAGTGTTTGATCTTGAATACGCCAGGTTTGCCCGATTTGCATTGCCAGTGCCTCATCGTGGGTGGCCACCAGCAAGGCACGGCCCCGGGCAAAGCGTAAAATGGCCTGGATAACCGCATCACGGGTTTGCCCGTCAAGATAGGCAGTGGGCTCGTCCAGCATGATCAGGGCAGGGTCGGTTAAAAACAACCTGGCCAGCGCAAGCCGGTGGGCCTGCCCGCCAGACACGCCGTGTCCGCGTGTACCCAGCACGGTATCCAATCCTTGTGCCAGGTTGGTTACAAAATCGGCTGCCTGTGCCTGTTCAAGGGCAGACCATAATTGCTGTTCGGTAGCTTGTGGATTGACCGCCAATAAAAACTGCCGGATGCTGCCCAGGCCGATAAAAGGTTGCTGGCCAATCAAGACATATTCGTTTTTGGCAAAATAATGCACCAGTTGACCGCTGGCGTAGGGTCGCAGTCCGGCCAGGGTCTCAAGCAAAGAGGTTTTGCCAATGCCGCTTTCACCCATTAAAGCGATGGGCTGGTCGACCCGCAAGGTAAAGTGGGCGGGTAATAAAATATCCCGGCCCTGCGGGGTTTGCACGGCAAGTTCCTGTGCCTGCAAAACAAGCCCGCTACCGTTGCGTGCCTGGCGCTGGATAATGGCTGAGGGTGTGATAAGTGCCGGGTGAGTGTCGTCGTGGTGGGCGGGTAGTTGCTCATACAACTGGTGTAAGCCCTGTGCTGCCGCCTTGGCGGTGGCCCGGTCATGGTAACTGGCGGCCATCTGGCGTAGCGGCATATACACTTCGGGGGCCAGTAACAGGCAGAACAGGCCCTGTTGCAGGGTATTGCCCGAAAAATGGGCGCCCAGCATACCCAAATAGCTTAGGCCGATATAAATGGCCACCCCTGCCACACCCAGTGCGGCAAACAGCTCAAGGACCGCCGAGGAAAGGAACGCAATTCGCAATACTTTCATGGTGGTGTCGCTTAAGCTTTTGCTGGCCGAATGTACGGCCTTGATTTCGTCCTGGGTGCGTCCCATTAAGGCCAGGGTGAACAGACCACGAATCCGGTCGGCAAAAATGCCTGACAGACGGCTTAACGCCTGTTGGTGTTTTTGGTTGGCGGCCTCGGCACGCATGCCGATCAGGGCCATAAACAGGGGAATCATGGGGGCGCTGAATAAGAACACCAGGGTGACGATCCAGTCGATAGGCAGGATGACAACGGCAAATGCCAGGGGCAGAAAAACCGCGGAAATGGTGGCGGGCAGAAAACGCTGCAAATAGCCGTCAAGTGCCTGCACCTGGTCGAGGATGGCCGTGGTGAGGGCGCCGGCCGGCGTTTGCCTGCTCCAGGCAGGCCCCCGGGCCAGCAATTGCGCAAAAAACCGTTGCCGCAATTGTTGCTTGATGTGCTCGGAAGCCCGGGAAGCGGCCATTTCGCCAGACCAGATCATCAAGGCCCGTAGGGCAATCAGCAGGGCAATCAGCAACATTTGCCCCCATAACTCGGTGGGGGGAACTGATAAGCGGATGGCCTGGTCGAGGGTTTTTGCCAGTATCCAGGCCTGGAATACCAAGACTCCCCCTGCCATTAGGGGGGCACCAATGGCCCATATCATGCCAAACGGTGCCATTTTCCAGAGACTTGATAACCAGCGATTCTGAATGGCAGCTTCTGGTTTGGAGGGAGTTTCTGACATCTCTAATTAAACATGGTTGTGTGACCGCAATCGATAAATTGAATTATAACTTGTCTTTCGTAACAAATAGAAAAATACCCCCGCAAGGGGGATATTCAAAGCGGCAGGCAGGCTGCTGAGAAATGAGGGGATTCTCGTTTTTCAGGGTAGGAGCTGTTCGCCTTCAAACAGGTCTTCCAGTTTTTCGCGCTGGCGAATAATGTGGAAATTCTTGCCATCCACCATGACCTCAGCGGCCCGTGGACGGGTATTGTATTGGCTTGACATAACAAAACCATAAGCACCCACGGACTCAAGCGCCAGAATGTCGTCCTGTTCCAAGGCAATGCTGCGCTGTTTGGCCAGCCAGTCGGCACTTTCACAAACAGGGCCCACGATATCGTAGGTTTCAGGGGTTTGTGCACGTGGCTTGACAGCCAGCAGCCCATGGTAGGCCTCATAAAGGGCGGGGCGCATCAGGTCGGTCATGGCCGCATCAATAATGGCAAAATTGCGCGCTTCGGCATGCTTGAGGTACTGGACACGCGTGAGCAGGACACCCGCATTGCCGACAAGGGAGCGACCCGGTTCAAGCACCAGCTGCAAGTGGTCATAGCCACGTTGCGCCATTTTTTCGTAAACAGGCTCAAGCAATTCTTTGGGGTCCAGCGGGATTTCATCCGTGTAGCGGATGCCCAAACCGCCACCGATGTCCAGATGCTCCACCTTGATGCCCTGCAGGCCAAGCATGTCAAGCAGATCCAGGGTTTTGTCCAGGGCGTCAAGATAGGGGCTGACGTCGGTAATTTGCGAGCCGATATGGCTGTCAACACCCACGATTTTAATACCGGGCAGGGTATTGGCTTTTTGATAAGCGGCTGGCGCGGCACCAATTTCGATCCCGAATTTGTTTTCTTTCATGCCGGTTGAAATATACGGGTGTGTTTTGGCATCGACATCGGGATTCACGCGCAAGGAAACCGGCGCCGTTTTTCCCAGTCGCGTGGCTACTTCAGAGATGCGCTCAAGTTCGGCGACTGATTCCACATTGAAGCATTTGATGCCGGCTTCAAGCGCTGCTTCAATTTCCCAGTCCTGTTTGCCAACACCTGAAAAAACGACTTTGGAGGCTTGCCCGCCCGCTTTCAGGACGCGGGCCAGTTCACCGCCGGAAACAATATCAAATCCGCTGCCCAATTTGGCAAATTCGTTCAGGACAGCCAGATTGGAATTGGCTTTCATGCCATAACAAACCAGGGTGTCACGGCTGCCAATGGCATTTTGGTAGGATTGCCAGGCTGCCTTGAGTGCAGCTCGGGAATAAACATACAGGGGGGTACCCAGTTCCCGGGCCAGGGTTTCCAGGCAAACACCTTCAGCGTGCAGGGTGTTGTTTTCGTAATGAAAGAAAGGTGAACCGGCGGGAGTGGGTAAGGGTTGGGATTGTGTGGTCATTGCAAAGTGATAATCAGAATTAACGGTGTATGAAAATAAACGGAATTATTGAGGGAGTGTGGTGTTGGGGTCCTGCTCCCGGGCACGGGCCTGTTCCTTTTCTTGTCGGGCGGCAGCCTTGGCAGCTTCCTTGCGTGCCTTTATCCTTTGTTCGCGTGCTTCTATTTGCTGTAATTGTTCTTGGGTAGGGTAATATAGAGGTGCCTTGTATCCGCAGGCGGAAAGCCCCAAACTTAAGCCAAGCAGGGATGCAATTGAAAGACTGCGGTGTATTTTTATAAACGCAGGCAATTTACGACTCCAAAAATTTTTCTAAAGAATTGATATTATGACTGAATCAGAATTTCTTGCACGTGCAGACGATATTTTAGACAAGATTCAGGCCCAGGCTGATGGCTGGTTCGAACATCTGGATATTGATGTTGATGCGAATCGCAGTGGTCAGGTGCTTACCCTTGTGTTTGACAGTACCCGGCATGTCGTCATCAATAGCCAGGCTCCCTTGCAGGAAATGTGGGTGGCTGCGCCCAGTGGCGCATTCCATTACCGTTTTGATGGCAAGGTGTGGCAGGATACCCGTGGTGGTCTGGATCTGGCGGCCAATGTTTCCGCCCTGTGTTCTGAAATTGCCGGTCAACCATTAACCGTCACCTTGTAAGACTGGCCAGGCAGCAACAAAAAAACGCTCATTTCAATGTTGAAAATGAGCGTTTTTTTGTGTGGCTAGAAGCGGATGGGAGGACCACCCAGAGGGTTGAAGGATTCGATCAGCTTGCCAATCGCATCTGCGCTACCCTGTGCGGCTGGTTTTGCCGCTCCTGCCTCTTCGGTGCCAGGGGCATAACCGCTACCGCCTACGCCCAGGTTTGCAATGGCTTGCCCTGCAGGGAATTCGGTATAGTAGAAATTATCGCCTGCCTTGACCAGTCCTTGTGGCAAGGGACCTGGTTTGGTAACCGGGATGGACGGCAATACACTGGCCATGTAATCGAGCCAGATGGGCATGGCCGCGCCACCACCCGTTTCGCGATCACCCAGGGAACGGGGCTGGTCGAAACCAAGCCAGGCAACCCCCACCATTTTGGGCGTATAGCCGGCAAACCAGGCATCGAAGGATTGGTTGGTGGTACCGGTTTTACCGCCAATATCCGGGCGCTTGAGGGTTGCCTGGGTTCGGGCTGCCGTACCGTTACGGGCCACGCCTCGCAGCAGGTCATCCATGACGTAGGCCGTACGCGGGTCAAGTGCGCGATTGGCTTCATCGCCGGCCTTGGCCGGTTGGGCCTTCATCAAGACCGTGCCGTTGGGATCGGTCACATAATCAATAATGTAAGGATTCACGCGATAGCCACCATTGGCAAATACGGCATAGGCGCTGGCCATTTGCAAAGGTGTCACGCTGCCGGCACCCAGTGCCATGGTCAGGTAGGCCCCTTTGGGGGGATGGCGGGCAGGATCAAAGCCAAAGCGTTCAATGAATTCCGTGGCAAAATCGGGGCCTACGGCCTCAAGGATACGAATGGAAATCATGTTTTTGGATTTATACAGGCCCTGGCGCATGGTTTGGCTATAGGTGTAGCTGTTCCCGTAGTTTTTGGGTGTCCAGGGTTTGCTGCCGGTTTTAGCCGCACTTAAATAAAACGGCTGGTCTGAAATATTGGTTTCAGGGGTTAAACCGCGTTCCAGGCCGGCGGCATAAATGAACGGCTTGAAGGTTGAGCCGGGCTGGCGCCAGGCCTGGGTAACCCGGTTGAAGTCGCCACGGTTGAAATCAAAACCGCCAATCATGGCTTTGATGGCCCCATTAGTAGGATCAAGCGCTACAAACGCCCCTTCAACTTCGGGCATATTGATAATGGTCCAGTTGTCTTTGACCTTTTGCAGGTAAATGACCGAACCCCTCATGATGTGCCGTTTTGAATTGGGCTTGGCGACCAGGGCACGTTTGGCATTGTTCAGCGCGGCACCGGTTAGTTCAATGGGATGGCCGGCATCACGGATGGCCACTACCTTGGTGGGGCTGGCGGAAAGCACCAGGTATGTGTGCATGTCATTGCTGTCCGGGTAGTCGTGCTTGACTTTATCCAGGAACTCTTCCATTTTTTCCTGGTTCTGTTCAAACCCTGCCGGCAATTCCAGCTGGGCCGCCGGGCCGGGATAAGGCTTACGCCGGGTGTAAGTGAGAATCCCGTCACGGACAGCCTTATAGGCGGCTTCCTGGTCTTTGGAATTGACGGTGGTATAGACATTCAGGCCGCGGCCATACACGTTATCTTTGTAGATGTTGTACATGAGCTGGCGGGCCAGTTCGGCAACATACTGTCCATGCAGGGCAAACTGGGTTTCGGGTGCGCTGTTGTCACGTGTCTTGACCACGATTTTTTCCTTCATGGCTTCATCGTACTGCGCCTGGGTGATGTAGTTCAGTTTCAGCATGCGACTCAAGACATAGTGCTGACGCTCGATAGCACGTTTCAGGTTGGTCTTTGGGTTAAAGCGTGAGGGTGCCTTTGGCACACCGGCCAGAATGGCGGCCTGGGCAATGCTGACTTTTGACAGGGGAATGCCAAAATAAGTCCGGGCTGCTGCTGCAAAACCGTAAGCGCGATGGCCCAGGTAAATCTGGTTCAGATAAAGCTCGAGAATCTGGTCTTTGGTGAGGGTGTCTTCTATTTTGTAGGTGAGCAAAAGTTCATAAAATTTGCGAATGAACGATTTCTCGGATGACAGGTAGAAGTTACGGGCCACCTGCATGGTAATGGTACTGGCCCCCTGGGCTTTGGCGCCCGAGGTGATATTGGCCAGGACCGCCCGACCTACGCCAGACCAGTCAACCCCGCTGTGTTTATAGAAATTGTCGTCTTCAGCGGCCAGCACGGCCAGTTTCATGACATCGGGAATTTCGTTGAAACGCATGACGTTGCGTCGTTCTTCACCATACTCGGCCAGCAGGACCTTGTCTTCGGAATAGATGCGCAAGGGAATGCGCGGCCGGTAATCGGTCATGGCCTGAAGGTCGGGCAGGTTCGGCCAGGTAAGACCAATAGCCATGATGACCAGCAAGGCGCCACAAAGCCCGATGCCTGCGCAAAATACGATGGATTTCATGATAAACCGTCCCAGCCATGAGCCGGAAGACGATTTCTCTTTTTTGGGTGTGGTAGTTTTACTCATTACACGGGATTTTAAAGCTTTGTGGGCAGAATTTCCTGAAAAACTCATGGGTTTCTGTAACTGAATTGTGCAGTTTAGCGCTCCTCACTTAGGTTGCAAGTGATAATATGCAAAACTGTGCAAAATAAGTCTCAAATTACCGACATTTTTAAATATATGAGTGAAATAATACATGATACTGCCCCAGTCGGGCTGTCCACCAGGCAGCCGGTATTCCTGGTGGGCATGATGGGGGCAGGCAAAACAACAATAGGCCGGGCCCTGGCCCGGGCCATGAATCGGGATTTTCTGGATCTGGATCATGAGATTGTCGGGCGGTGTGGGGTTAGCATACCCGTCATCTTCGACATTGAAGGTGAGGAAGGGTTCCGTAATCGGGAGAGCATGGTGCTTGAAGAAGTGGCCCGGATTGACGGTATCGTGTTGGCAACAGGAGGAGGCGCTGTGTTAAGAGAGGCCAACAGGGCCATTTTGCGTCGTCGGGGCATCGTGATTTACCTGAAGGCCAGTGCCGATGAGCTTTATCGAAGGGTTGCCAAAGACCGGAACCGGCCCTTGCTGGCTACACCCAATCCTAAAGCCCGCATTGCCGAATTGCTGGCACAGCGCGAATCCTTATATGAGAGTGTTGCCGACCTGACGATAGAAACCGGTTCAGGGTCCATTTCTTCGGTTGTCAAAACCATTCATAATTTGTTGCAAAAAAATCAGGAGTAGAGTATGAGTATTGTCAAGGTCAACACGGAAGGAGGTGCGTATTCCATTCATATTGCCCCCAACTTATTGCAACAGGTAGGTACCTCCATTCCTCCTGACGCCACCTCGGTGGTTCTGATCAGCAATCCGACTGTATTTGGGTTATACGGAAAAACCGTTTTGCAGTCACTGGAAGCCAGCGGGAAGAAAATCAGCGTCTTCGAGGTGCCCGACGGTGAAGCCTACAAGACCCTGGAAACCCTTAACAGTATTTATACCTTTTTGCTAGAACAGCGTCTGGACCGCCGTGCCGTTATTGTGGCGCTGGGCGGTGGCGTGATTGGCGATATGTGCGGTTTTGCCGCGGCCACCTATATGCGGGGTATCCGTTTCATTCAGGTGCCCACTACCTTGCTGGCGCAGGTGGATTCCTCGGTGGGCGGCAAGACCGCCGTCAATCACCCCATGGGCAAGAACATGATTGGTGCATTTTACCAGCCGATTGCCGTTGATATCGATACCGCTGTGCTAAGTACGCTGCCCGAACGTGAGATTGCAGCAGGTATGGCAGAGGTCATCAAGTACGGTCTTATTCTGGATGCCGAATTTTTTGAGTGGTGTGAACAAAACGTGGCCAAGCTGAAAGCATTGGATCCTGAGGCCATCGGTTATGCCGTCCAGCGTTCCTGCGAGCTCAAGGCCTATGTGGTGTCGGAAGATGAAAAGGAAACCGGCATGCGTGCCATCCTGAACCTGGGACATACGTTTGGCCATGCCATCGAGGCCGGTCTGGGCTTTGGTACCTGGCTACACGGCGAAGCCGTGGGTTGTGGCATGGTGCAGGCAGCCGAACTGTCGGCAAGGGTTTGCGGTTTTCCACAGGCTGACGTTGAAAGGGTCAGGGCACTGGTCGCTGCCATTGGTTGCCCGGTAACCGCGCCCGATCTGGGAATAGACCGATGGATCGAGCTGATGCAGATCGATAAAAAGGCAGAAGGAGGCAAAATCAAATTCATTGTCATGCCGGGCATCGGTCAGGCGAAAAGTCAAACGGTTCCCCGGGAAGACTTGGCGCTGGTTTTGAAGAAAACAACACAGGAAAGGTAAATCAACATGACAACGCTGGCAACTTATGCAACCAAATCCGAAGATACCCGAGGCAGGATTCATCCGGAAATCGAAGACCCAGGTCGCAATCCGTTCCAGCGAGACAGAGACCGGATTATTCACTGTTCTGCTTTCAGGCGGCTTGAATATAAAACCCAGGTATTTGTCAATCATGAAGGCGACCTGTTCCGGACTCGCCTTACCCATAGCCTTGAAGTTGCCCAGATCGGTCGGGCGCTGGCCAGGACATTACGTCTGAATGAGGATCTGGTGGAAGCCATCTGTCTGGCCCATGACCTTGGGCATACCCCGTTTGGGCATGCCGGCCAGGATGCCCTGAACGCCTGTATGCGTGAAAAAATGCCGCAAGCAGGCGGCTTTGAACATAATCTGCAAAGCCTGAGGGTGGTTGATGAGCTTGAAGAGCGCTACGCCTTATTTAACGGCTTGAATCTGAGCTTTGAAACGCGGGAAGGTATTCTTAAGCATTGTTCCCTTTCCCATGCCCACAGTCTCGGAGAGGTCGCCCAGCGGTTCATCAACAAGACACAACCCAGCCTTGAGGCACAATTGGCGAATCTGGCCGATGAAATTGCGTATAACAATCATGATGTCGATGACGGGCTTCGATCAGGCTTGATCACGGTTGAACAATTGTTGTCGGTGGAGTTGTTTGCAAATCATTATCAAAATGTTTGTGGTATATATCAAAATGTTTCAGAAAAAAGGCTGATTTCCGAAACAATCAGGCGGATAATAAATACTCTAATTGTTGATCTGGCACAAAATACAGCGCTTAATATCAAAACATTTCAGATCGAAACACTAAAAGATGTATATAATGCACCCATGCTTGTTGCATTTTCAGACCCCATCAGAAAGCAGGCAAACGAGCTTAAACGGTTCCTTATGGAAAATCTTTACCGGCATTACAAAGTCATGCGCATGTCAGGTAAAGCAAAACGCATTATCGTTGATTTATATAGTGCTTTTCTGGAAGATCCACGTTTGTTACCCAAGGATTACCGTGCGCAGGATGAAGTCCGGCAGGCCCGTTTGATAGCCGATTATATTGCTGGAATGACGGACCGGTATGCAATTAAAGAGCATAAAAGATTGTTTTTGATTTGATGGTTTTTATTTTAATAACTTTTGTTTTGCCAAAAAATAAAATCAAAAACAATCTTGTGTAGATTTGTTTACAATTAGAAATGACTCAATTGTTATTAATTTAAAAACCCCACAATTATGCAAGCTAATGATGATTTTTCATTGTCCCATATACTGATTATCGACAATGAAATACATGGACGTAACGCACTGATGAATATTCTGCGGGAAAAAAACTGCCGCATCAGCCATGCTTTTGATGGCTTACAGGGATATGAACGGGCAGTGGCCAATCGTCCCGACCTGATTCTTTCAAACATACAGTTACCCAAACTGAATGGCGTCACGCTGTGCCGTCGCCTGAAAGCCAATCCTTTTACCAACGATATCCCCATGATTTTTTACGGGCAGGAAGAAAATCCGGAAAATCGTCTGGAAGCCTTTCGTAGCGGGGCGGTTGATTACATTCCCAACGACTGTTCCGACTTCGAGGTGATCGCCCGGATCACCGTGCATTTGTCTTTGGCCAGTAAAAAGCGCCTGCTTCAATCCATGAGTCTGAACCAGAGCCAGGACATGAATTCATTGTCCACTTTTTCGCCCCGGCCTGTCTCCTGCCAGGAAACCCTGGATGATGTCCTGGTGGTATCCATTGTGCAAAAATATGTCCAAGAGCATCTGAATGAGCCGCTTTCAATCAGTCATTTGGCGGAAGTGGCTGGCATGCATGAAAAGCGCTTAACCAAGGCTTTCCAGGACCAGCTCAATATCAGTGTTTTCGAATTCGTGCGTGATACCCGCATGCACGAGGCAAAACGCCTGTTGCTGGAAACCTCCTTGCGTACCCTTACCATTGCCGCAGAAATCGGTTATTCAAGCTCGGCCAACTTTTCAACGGCATTCCAGCAGTTTTACGGTGTTTCTCCCTCTGTATTCAGAAAATACAAGGGTAATGTTGAAGAGGCCAAACAGGCTGTCCACGCATGATTTTGGAAGTCCTGTGCGTTAACGGTTAAGATGGCAGCATTTGAACAAGAATCACCATCAGGGGGTGTAATGTTACTGACGCTGGCCATTTTATGTTTTTTCCAGGCATTGGGGGAATGGGTATCGGTGCTTTCGGGTTTACCCATCCCCGGGCCGGTGCTGGGTATGGTGTTTTTGTTTATTACCCTGCTGCTCAAGCCGGGCCTGAATCATCATATTGCCGCCGCTTCCGAACAACTGCTCAAATCCATGATGGTCATGTTTATTCCGGTTTGCGTGGGTATCATGACTTCTTACACCCTGCTGAAGGGCCAGTGGCTGGCCCTGGTGGTCGCCATCGTCATTAGTACGGTTCTGGCCATGGCGGTGGGGGCGCTGGTGATGCACAAGGTCATGAAGCATCTTGAAAAGCAGGCCCACAACCAGAAAAAGGCGGTGAGCGATGTTGAATGAGTTCTGGCTCCCGTTTACCAAAACACCCTTGTTCGGCATTTTGCTGACCCTGCTGGTTTATGTCCTGGTTGCCTGGCTGGCCCAAAAAAGCCGCTTTCATCCCCTGGTCAATCCCGTTGCCCTGTCGGTCCTGCTGATTGTGCCTTTCCTGGTGTATACCGGGGTTTCCTATGAAGACTATATGGTGGGCGCACAATACATTTCGTTTCTGCTTGGCCCTGCCACGGTTGCTCTTGCCGTCCCCTTGGCCAGGCAGCTTGAACGCGTCAGAAAAGCCTGGTTGCCACTGGTTTGCGGTTTGCTGGCGGGTTCGCTGGTGGCGGTCTTGTCGGTGGTTCTGGTAGCCGCGTTGTTAGGGGCTGAGGATGTATTGATTATTTCCCTGGCCCCCAAATCGGCCACCATGCCGATTGCCATGGGGGTGAGTGAAAAACTGGGTGGCCTGGCTTCACTGGCAGCAGTGGGGGTCATGGGGACCGGTATTTTTGGTGTCATGACCGCCCGTTATATTTTTAAAGTCATCCGGATCGAGTCACCGGAAATCCGGGGCTTCATGCTGGGTCTGACCGCGCACGGGATTGGCGTGGCGCGTGGTTTCCAGATCAGCAATGAAATAGGCACCTTCGCCGGCCTTGGCATGAGCCTGAATGGCTTGCTGACCGCTTTTCTGGTGCCACTGGTGGTGACCTTGCACTTTGTCCTGTTCTAGGATCAATATGATTTTCCCTGATGGCAGGACCGAAAAGCCTGATGCTAGAATCAGGTTAATAATAATCCGGAATCAGGAGACAGGGTGCTAATCCAGAAGCCAACGTATGGGCAAACCCATCAGGAATTCAAATGGGAAATCCCGAAAAATTACAACATCGGGGTGGATGTATGCGATAAATGGGCCGATGGCAGCAGTCGCCTGGCCCTGATCCAGGAAAAATCGCCCACCGATATCAGCTGTTATACCTTTGACCAGCTTAAGCAATACTCCAACCAGTTTGCCCGTGTGCTGCAAAAAGCAGGCGTAGGCAAGGGTGACAGGGTGGGTATTTTGCTGGCGCAGGGCGTGGAAACAGCGATTGCCCACATTGCCGTGTACAAGCTGGGGGCGATTGCGATTCCCCTGTTTTCCCTGTTCGGGATAGATGCCTTGCAGTACCGGCTGTCCAATTCGGGGGCCAGGGTGCTGGTGACCAACCAGGAAGGGATGGCCAAATTACAGGACATACGTGGCAGCCTGCCCCAGTTGCAGGCGGTTTTCAATATCGATGCCGGGCAATCCGATCATCATGCCCAGGCTTTCTGGCCAACCCTGCAGCACGAGGCGGCTGACTTTACACCGGTGGACACGCTGGCCGACGACCCGGCCGTGATTATTTATACTTCTGGCACAACCGGCAAGCCCAAGGGCGCCTTGCATGCCCACAGGGTATTGTTGGGGCATTTGCCCGGGGTAGAAATGTCCCATGATTTTCTGTCGGGCAAAGACCGCGTCATGTGGACACCGGCCGACTGGGCCTGGATTGGTGGCCTGTTTGATGTCCTGATGCCCGCCTGGCACCACGGTATCCCGGTGGTGGCTTGCCGGTTTGAAAAGTTCACCACCGAAGCAGCCTTTGCGCTGATGGAGCGGCATCAGGTAACCCATACTTTCCTGCCACCTACGGCACTGAAAATGATGCGCCATATAGAAAACCCGCAACAACGCTGGCAGCTTAAGCTGCGTACCATTGCCAGTGGCGGCGAATCCCTGGGATTGGAGCTGATTGAATGGGGTAAACGCAATCTGGGGATTACCATCAACGAGTTTTATGGCCAGACTGAATGCAATATGATTGTTTCCGCCTGTTCAGCTTTGTTTGAACCGCAGATTGGCAGTATTGGCAAAGCAGTGCCAGGGCATGTTCTGGACATTGTTGATGAACAGGGAAATGCCTTGCCTAACGGGCAGGAAGGCAATATTGGCGTGCGGACACCTGATCCGGTCATGTTTTTGGAATACTGGCAAAACCCCGAAGCGACCCGGGAAAAATTTGCCGGTGCCTATTTGGTGACCGGAGATATAGGTGTGCGTGACGCTGACGGCTTCATCCGCTTTGTAGGCCGTAACGATGACGTGATCACCAGTGCCGGTTACCGGATTGGCCCGGGACCGATAGAAGACTGCATTCTGGGACATCCGGCGGTCAGCATGGTGGCGGTAATTGGCCTGCCCGATGCCGAGCGAACGGAAGTGGTAAGCGCTTTTGTGGTACTTAACGAGGGCGTTGCCCCAAGCGAGGAACTGAAAAAGGACATCCAGGCCCACGTTCGCCACCGGGTGGCGGCTCATGAGTATCCGCGCCAGATTTACTTTGTGCGTGAATTGCCCATGACCACCACCGGTAAAATCATTCGCCGGGAATTACGTCAGCAGTATTTTTAAATAACGTCCCGTATGGCTTTGGGGGTGGTTGGCAATATCCCGTGGTGTTCCTTCGGCCACAATGGTGCCGCCGCCCTGGCCGCCTTCGGGGCCCATATCCACCACCCAGTCGGCAGCCTTGATCACATCCAGGTTGTGCTCGATCACCACCACGGTATTGCCGGCCTCCACCAGCTGGTTAATCACTTTCAGCAAAAGGGCAATGTCGGCAAAGTGCAGGCCGGTGGTGGGTTCATCCAGCACATACATGGTCTTGCCGGTACTGCGTTTGGACAGTTCCAGCGACAGCTTGATGCGTTGCGCCTCGCCACCGGAAAGCGTGGTGGCGCTTTGCCCCAGGCGGATATAGCTTAGGCCCACATCCATCAAGGTTTGCAGCTTGCGGGCCACCAGGGGCACGGCACTGAAGTATTCAAGGGCCTGTTCCACGGTCAGGTCCAGCACATCGCTGATGGTGCGGCCACGGTAGCGGATTTCCAGTGTTTCCCGGTTGTAGCGTTTGCCATGACAGGTGTCGCAGGGCACGTACATGTCGGGCAGGAAATGCATTTCCACCTTGATCACGCCATCGCCCTGGCAGGTTTCACAGCGCCCGCCCTTGACGTTAAAGGAAAAGCGGCCCGGATCATAGCCACGGGTGCGGGCTTCCGGAGTGCCGGCAAACAATTCGCGAATGGGAGTGAACAGGCCCGTATAGGTGGCCGGATTGCTGCGCGGGGTGCGACCGATCGGGCTTTGGTCCACATTAATGATTTTGTCGAAATGTTCCAGCCCTTCGATATGGGAGTAAGGGGCAGACTCTGACTGGGCACGGTTGAGCTCCCTGGCCATGATGGTGGCCAGGGTATCGTTGATGAGGGTGGACTTGCCCGAACCTGAAACGCCTGAAATACAAACCAGCTTGCCCACCGGAATGCGCAAATTCACCGACTTCAGGTTGTTGCCGGTGCAGCCGTACAGTTTCAGCCAAGGTTGTTCGGCCTCGAGAGGCCGGATTTTGCCGGCATTGATTTTTTGGCGGCCACTTAAGTAAGCGCCGGTCAGTGATTGCGGATCGGCTTCGACCTCTTTGGGCGTGCCTTGGGCAATGACCCTGCCACCGTGTTCTCCGGCACCGGGGCCCATGTCCACGACCCAGTCGGCGGCCCGGATCATGTCTTCGTCATGTTCCACCACAATCACGCTATTGCCCAGGTCACGCAGATGCTGGAGGGTATGGATAAGGCGGTCATTATCGCGCTGGTGCAGGCCAATAGAGGGTTCATCAAGCACATACATGACGCCGGTCAGCCCGGAACCAATCTGGCTGGCCAGGCGGATGCGCTGGGCTTCGCCACCGGAGATGGTGTCGGCGCTGCGGTCCAGGGACAGGTAGTTCAGTCCCACGTCATTCAGGAACTGCAGGCGCGACTGGATTTCCCGCACGATCCGGCTGGCGATTTCCTGCTTGGCGCCACTTAGTTGCAGGGCCTGGAACCATTCCAGACATTCGGAAAGCGCCATGGCTTCCACTTCAAAAATGCCCAGCCCGCGCTTGGTGCCTTCCCGTATTTCATTGCCAATCAGCACATTCCGGGCATCGGCGCGCAGGCGCGAGCCTTCGCATTCGGGGCAGCTTTGCAGGGTGCGGTATTTGCCCAGCTCTTCGCGAACGGCACTGGAATCGGTCTCCAGCCAGCGTCTTTCCAGGTTGGGAATAATGCCTTCAAAGGCATGGGTCTTGAAGGTGCTGTGTCCTTTGTTGTCCAGGTACAGGAAAGAAATCTCCTCTGTACCGGAACCGTACAGCACGATGTGTTGTATGTTCTCGGGTAGTGATTCAAAGGCTTCATCAATATCGAAACCGTAATGAATCGCCAGACTGTGCAGCAGGGAATGGGTAAAGGCATTGCGCTTGTCCCAGCCCTTGATGGCGCCGCTGGCCAGGCTGAGTTCGGGAAAGGCGACAATTTTCCTGGGATCAAAAACCTGGACATGACCCAGGCCGTCACAGCGTGGACAGGCCCCCACCGGGTTGTTGAAACTGAACAGCCGGGGTTCCAGTTCGGGCAGGCTGTGGTTGCAGACAGGGCAGGCATAGCGGCTGGAAAAAGCGTGTTCGATATTTTCATCAAGGTCCAGCACAATCACCCGGCCATCGGCCAGCTTGAGCGCGGTTTCAATGCTTTCGGCCAGGCGCTGCTTGCTGTCTTCACGCACTTTCAGGCGGTCAATCACCACGTCAATATTGTGCTTCTCGTTTTTGTTCAGGGGGGTAATGCGGTCAAGTTCGACCATGGTGTCGTTAATGCGAACGCGAATAAAGCCCTGGGCCTGAAATTGAGCGAATTCATCTTCGAAGCCACCCTTGCGATTGCGGGCAATGGGAGCCAGCAGGGCAATTCGGGTGTCGGGTTTGAGGGCCAGGATGAAATCGACCATTTGGGCCACGCTTTGGGCCTGTAGCGGTTCACCGTGCTCGGGGCAATAGGGCGTGCCCACGCGGGCAAACAGCAGGCGCAGGTAATCGTGAATTTCAGTAATGGTACCAACGGTGGAGCGCGGATTGTGGCCGGCCGCTTTCTGTTCGATGGAAATGGCCGGCGACAAACCTTCGATCAGGTCGACATCAGGTTTGTCCATGAGCTGCAGGAACTGGCGGGCATAGGCTGACAGGCTTTCCACATAACGGCGCTGGCCTTCGGCATACAGGGTGTCAAACGCCAGGGAAGACTTGCCCGAACCGGACAGGCCGGTCAGGACCACCAGTTTATGACGGGGTAAATCAAGTGAAATATTCTTGAGATTATGCGTGCGGGCACCGCGGATGCGGATTGCATCCCTGTTGAAATCACCGTTTGTGTCGGGGGATGTATCCATTACCATTGTTTAATACTAGCTTCCAGTAAGATGAGTCTGGTTTTTGTCAGTGGAATATATAACTATAACGCAGGAAGCCAGTCTGCGTTACACTCTCATAAAGATATCCTCCAATTAGTTGGTTATTCATTGAATTCTTTACATGTCCATTAAATCCAGAACCAGTCGACCTGATTCCCCTCATGCTGCCCGGCAACCACGGGAAAAACTCAAGCTAACCCCTGTTGAAAGAAAAGCCAGCATTTCCCTGGCTTTATTGTTTGCCGTGCGCATGCTGGGCCTGTTTTTACTGACCCCCGTGTTTGCCGATGCCGCAAAAACCTTAACCAATGGCAATAATGCCGCGTTGGTGGGGGCAGCCATAGGGGCCTATGGTATTACCCAGGCCATTATGCAAATTCCGCTTGGCATGGCGTCCGACAAACTCGGTCGGCGTCCGGTCATTATCTTTGGCATGTTGCTGTTTGTGCTGGGTGGCATTATTTGTGCCAATGCCGAATCGGTCACCACGGTCATTATTGGTCGGGCCATTCAGGGGTTTGGAGCGGTTTCCGCTGCCATTACCGCCTGGGTTGCCGATGCCACCCGCCCGGAGGTCCGTACCCGTGCCATGGCCATGGTGGGCGCTTCCATTGGCGTTTCGTTTGCGGTTTCACTGGTGCTGTCTCCCTTGCTGGTTGAATGGAGTGGCCTGCCGGGCCTGTTCTGGGTAATCAGCCTGCTGGGTTTTGTCTGTTTGCTGCTGGCGACTTTCATCGTGCCCGTGGTGCCCATGCACGGCCAGGCGGTATCGCAACAGTCGCGTGCGGCCGATGTATTCAAACATGCCGATTTGCTGCGTCTGAATTTCGGGGTTTTCTGCCTGCATTTTATTTTGATGTCCATTTTTGTGGTGGCGCCGCCCCTGCTCATGGAGCTGGGTAGCTATACGGTGGGCAATTTGTGGGAAGTGTATCTGCCGGTTATTCTGGTGGCCTTTGTGTTAATGGTCCCGGCCGTTTTCTATACAGAAACCCGCCATATCCATAAATTGAGCCTGGAAGTCTGTGTGGCCGCCCTGGCTATAGTGATGGCGGTCATGCCGCTGGCCAGCCAGTCTTTTGTTGCTACCATGATTGCCTTTGTGCTCTTTTTTATTGCGTTCAATATCCTGGAGGCCTTGCAGCCGTCTATGGTTTCCCGCTTTTCACCTCCCGAGCATAAAGGCCTGGCCTTGGGGTTTTATAATATGTCCCAGGCACTGGGTGTGGCGGCGGGTGGCGCGATTGGCGGGTTGGTGGCACGTTATGCCGGCCCTCCAAAAGTCTTTCTGCTGGGGGCCTTGCTGGCCGCTGTCTGGTTCTTTGTATCAAGAGGCCTGAAAGGTGCTGGGCGATAGCCACAATGGTTATAATGCGCACATTATTCTTTAGTAAACCAACCTGCATTTGTAAGATAACAGGCTGGTTCACACAAATTGTTAGGAAATTCTTATGGCATCAGTCAATAAAGTCATTTTAGTGGGAAATCTGGGTCGTGATCCGGAGGTTCGTTACAGCCCTGACGGTGCTGCAATGTGTAATATTTCTATTGCCACCACATCAAGCTGGAAAGATAAAAATACCGGTGAGCGGCGTGATGAAACTGAATGGCATCGTGTGACTTTCTTTGGCCGCCTGGCTGAAATTGCCGGTCAATACCTTAAAAAAGGCAGTGCCGTGTACGTGGAAGGGCGCATCAAAACACGCAAGTGGCAAGACAAGGAAACCGGACAAGACCGTTATTCAACTGATATCATTGCCGACCAGATGCAAATGCTGGGTGGCCGTGCCGATACAGGCAGCATGGATGACGGCGGTTTCAGTGATTCTTATTCTGCACCGCGCCAGCAGCCGCAGCGCGCACCGCAAAGCCAGCGTCCGCAGGCACCGGCCAGTGGCCCTGCCGCCAACATCATGGATATGGATGACGATATTCCGTTTTAGGCCTGTACCAGTAAAGTAATGTAAATATAAACCCCTGTAATCTCTTTCGGTGCGGGGGTTTTTTATTGTTTATATGTTTTTCGTTTGATAGGCATTAAGCTATTTGGAACGGATACGCGAGGGAAAGGTAAGCACGAAATCTGGTCACCCAATTCCTGGAAACAATGATATTCCAGGGTGCTGCCATGTACTTTGTTATCTACCGAATTGATGCATCGCTGATCTCGTTGGGTAAATCTGAGTATGGATAATTTATGAATGAAATATTAAATAACCTTTTAAGCCTGCATAGTGAAAGTGAAATCGCAGAATTTAAAGAGGCTAGGAATTCTTTCGATTTTAATAAACTCGGTAAATATTTTTCTGCTTTATCCAACGAAGCCAATTTGAAAAAACTGAAATGTGCATGGCTTGTTTTTGGAGTGAAAGATAATAGAACAGTCGTTGGCAGTCAGTTTCGGACTAACCTTCAAGATTTGCAGTCTTTAAAAAAAGAAATAGCTGATAAAACAACCAGCCGGCTTACCTTCGTGGATATTCATGAAATTGAGCATCCAGATGGTAGGGTGCTGTTGTTTGAAATTCCTGCAGCGCCACAAGGTTTGCCGATTGCTTGGGATGGCCATTATTACGGCAGGGATGGTGAATCACTTGGGCCGTTAAATCTGGAAGAAATTGAGCGAATACGGCGTCAGAATCGTGCTAGTGACTGGAGTGCGGTGACGCTTCCATCAGCTTCAATTACTGATCTTGAGCCCGCTGCAATAGAGCAGGCCCGTGAAAATTTCTTTCAGAAAAATCCCAAATTGGTGCAGGAAGCCAAACAGTGGGATATCGCAACATTTTTGAATAAAGCTAAACTTACGATTAATGGTCAAATTACGCGCGCAGCCATTTTGCTGTTAGGTAAGGCTGAGTCCTCACATTTCCTTAATCCCGCATCGGCAACAATTACCTGGATTCTGAAAGACAGGGACGGACTAGAACGTGACTACCAGCACTTTGGGTGTCCACTACTGTTGGGGGTTGATGAAGTTTTTCATAAAATTCGGCCTCTTAAGTACCGCTATATGAAAGAAGGCACTTTGTTTCCCGAAGAAGTAGAGCAGTACGATCCCTATATTATCCGAGAGGCGCTTAATAATGCGATCGCTCATCAGGATTATGAGTTGGGTGGAAAAATCACTTTGGTTGAGTTTGAAGATGGTCGCTTGTGTTTCAGTAATGTTGGGCAATTCATTCCAGGTTCTGTAGAGTCCGTTATACAGACAGATGCCCCTGAAAGTCGTTACCGAAATCGCTTTCTGACCGATGCTATGGTTAATTTAAATATGATCGATACTATTGGCAGCGGAATTCGGAAGATGTTTCTTATTCAAAAAAAGCGGTTTTTTCCACTGCCAGAGTATGACTTAAAAAATAGCTAATCATAGCGGAGAGAGAATGCAATATATCCACAATAGAGCCCTTGATGATCAGTATTACAAGGAACTGATCTTGGCGTATTTGGAAAAGTTTGGTACAGCCAAACGCGTAGACATTAACGGTTTGGTTTTAGACAAATTACCCAATGTTTTGGATGAAACTCAAAAGTACAATAAAGTTAAAAATCTGCTGCAAGCCTTGAAACAAAAGGGTTTGATAGAGTCTGAAGGAAAATCCTGGCGAATGTCTAAAAAGATATAACGTAGACATTTTCTAGACATTGCCTTTCTCCTTGTGAAGTTTGATTGAACCGCTATTTTTATAGCTGTACTTGCCAGGGTAATAACTTATCTATGCGCTTAACCGGATGATAGACTGAAATCTCCAAGATTAAAAACGGGGGCATCTAATTTAAATTAGATGCCCCCTGTTTTGTAGTTAGCTATTTAGCTTCTATACTATTCCTCAGGCGCTTTCATCAGCTTCGCCATGAACCAGATGATGCGGTGAACGGGCCCTTGGGTGCATAAAGAAATGCCCTTTGGGTGCATTCTGTGACGTGATGGGGACCAGTGAAACGCCGGTTTTCTTGCCGCGTTTATCATGAATGGCATAGATGATAAAGGGCAGGGCAGCCACGATCAGGAAGCTGATCACCAGCAATGTCACGTAGGATTCATCAGCGCTGATATCAGGCAGTGAACTTGGCGGGAAGAACGAGATGATAAATGCCAGCACGGAGATGATGAACCCGGTTGAGGCCACCGCAATCTTGACGCCATTGCCACCAGGAATATTGAACGTGCGTTTCTTTTCAGGGTGCTTGCGGACCAGATTGATATAGCCAAGGAACAGCAGGAAATAGCTGCACAGGTAGATGACTACGGTAAGCGCCAGGGCGATCAGGAACGACATGTTTCCACCGCCACCACCGGTATTGGTCAGCACAATAATGGCAACCGTTGTAATCAGGAGCTGGGAAATCACCAGCGCAACGGGAACGCCGTTTTTGTTGACCTTAGAGAACTTGGCTGGCAGGATGCCTTTTTGCGCGGTGACGTACATGCCCCGTGAAGGCCCGACAATCCATGAGGCGATTTCAGCCAGCACACCAAGCATCAGCAATGCCGCAATAACACGTACGGCCCATTCAAAACCCGGACCGAAATGGTTGATCAGGACATTGAAGGTTTGGACCACACCGGCAGACAGGTTGATTTCGGCATGGGGAATCACCGAAGCCACCGAAAGGCCGCCAATAGAACTTAAGCAGATGGCGGCAATCATCAGGAGCAGCATGGCCATCGGGTAGTCACGGCCGGGGTTTTTCATCTCGTTCACATGGGTTGCGGAAGCTTCAACACCCATATAGCTCAGGATGAAGGCCACAAAAACGACCAGTGTGCCGATTTGGGTGAAATCAGGGAAGAACGTGGCGGCACTGATTTCAATGGCCAGGGGCGCACCGCTAATCAAATAACTGATCGCCAGGGCGACCAGGATCAGTGCGGGTAACAGGATGCCGGCAAAAAAACCGATTTTGGCAATTTGTGCGGTATATTTCGTGCCGCCGAACTGCGAAAAGGCCAGGGCCCAGAGGATGATCAGGGCCGCAATGGTTTTGGTGACCGGATCGGTATTAAGCGCAGGCCAGTTCAGAATATAGGAAAGTGCCCCCAGGACGAAATACAGCATGGGGATGAAGCCTACGGCGATCTGCAGATAGCCGAAGGAAATGGCGGCAAAGCCCCATTTTTCGCCCAGTGTATTGGAGACCCAGGTAAAGACACCACCTTCTTCCCATCCTTCGACGGTAGCCATTTCAGCGGCACAAAGGCCAACTGGAATGAACCACAAGAGTCCGCCAAGCAGCAGGAAACACACCAGGCTGAAACCGGAGGTTGCAAAGGTTGGATATTCATAAACAGCCATGACCATGGATGCGGTAATGGCAAAGAATCCCAGCAGGGACAGTTGTTTACCAGTATTGGTAGCAGATGGTTTCATAATTTCTGTCTCGGGAAGATTATCCGTGGTTAAAACCAGAGCCTTCTTTTTCAGTCAGCGGATGGGAAACAGGGTGTTTCTCAAAGTAATCGAGCGCCCGTTTCATGTCGTCAAGCAGCAGGCTTCCCAGGTCTTTGCTGACGCCATGACGCACCAGAATACGCTGGACGACCAGGTCTTCGCGGTTGGCCGGCATGGAGTAAGCGGGAACCTGCCAGCCACGGCTGCGCAGGCGATCGGCAAAGTCATAAAGCGTATAGCCACCGATAGCCTGGCCTTCTTTCAGTTTCCAGGCCAGGGCGGGAATCCCTTTCTGGCTGTCGCCATCGAAGATAATCTCGAATGGGCCCATTTTGCCGATTTCTTCTGCCAAGTATTGGGCGGTTGCATAGCAGGCATTATGGATTTTGGTATAGCCTTCACGGCCCAGGCGCAGGAAGTTGTAGTATTGCGCAATGATCTGTCCACCGGGACGGGAGAAGTTCAAGGCAAAGGTGGGCATATCACCACCCAGGTAATTGACATTGAAAATCAATTCTTCGGGCAGGTCGGATGCTTCACGCCAGACCACCCAGCCAGCCCCCAGGGGCGCCAGGCCAAATTTGTGGCCCGACGTATTGATGGATTTGACGCGGGGCAGGCGGAAGTCCCACTCGATATCGGGGGCGCAAAATGGGGCCAGAAAACCGCCACTGGCACCGTCTACGTGCATGGGGATATCCAGGCCGGTTTCCTGTTGCAGTTTGTCAAGTGCATCGTGTACCGCTTTGACCGGTTCGTATTGGCAGGTAAACGTCACGCCCAGGGTAGGCACCACACCGATGGTGTTTTCATCAACGCGCTTGAGCACTTCTTCAGGGCTCATGATCAGGCGATCGCCTTCAAGCGGAATTTCACGCAACTCAACATCAAAATATCGGGCAAATTTATGCCAGCAAATTTGTACCGGGCCGCAAATCAGGTTGGGTTTGTCGGTGGGTTTGCCTTGTGCCTGGCGTTTTTTGCGCCAGCTCCATTTCAGGGCCAGGCCGCCCAGCATGGCTGCCTCGGAAGAACCGGTGGTAGAGCATCCCAAGGTGTTTTCAGCATCGGGTGAGTTCCATAAATCGGCAATCATTCTGACGCAACGGGCCTCAATCTCGGCGGTCTGGGGGTATTCATCCTTGTCGATCATGTTTTTGTCGATGGACAGATCCATGAGATCGCGGATTTCGTCATCAACCCAGGTCTGGCAAAAAGTGGCCAGGTTTTGCCGTGAATTGCCGTCAAGCATCAACTCATCGCGAACCGCTGCAAAAACATTTTTCGGGTTGCGTTCCTGTGACGGGAATTTGCTTTTGGGTAGAGAAGTGGAAAGTTCCAATGATGAGTACACATCGTCAAGTTGATTAAAGCCGGTATCTGGGTTTTTAGTCATTGTTACGATCCTAAGCGAGAATGTGTGAAAGAAAATTTAAATTGATGCGTAGACGCTTGCCATTGATAAAGGCAAAATACGATGATTGGGTGACAAAAAACCGGTTTTAAAACGCCGTTTTTTGTGTTCCGATCTTTCAATGATAAATAAACATTATCCTGTAACCATAGGGGTATTTACCTATATAACAAAAGAATGTGACCAGAAAAAGATAAGAATGGTTAATTTTTCGCCCCGCTCCGTGTCTGAAGAAGTCCGGATGACGGCATGCATGGCCATGAATCAGGCACAAAGTGCGGATTACCAGCGCGATTAATGTATCGATATTTGATTTGAGACCCGATTCTTTTATTTTTAAATGGCTTCGGATATACTATCCCCCAGTATATTACTCAAGAAAATGCGTCATGCCCCATTCACCCCAGGAAAAAAAACGCGTCTTGGCACGCATACGCCGCATTCGTGGTCAGTGTGAGGCGCTTGAGCGCGCGCTTGAAGAAGGGGCTGATTGCGCTCTCGTACTGCAACAAATTGCCGCGATCCGGGGGGCGGTAAACGGCCTGATGTCGGAAGTCATGCAAGCCCATATTCGGGAAGAGTTCGGGCAAGCGGAAGTGTCCGCCGAGCGGCGTGCGCAAAGCGTCAAGGAGTTAACCGGTCTGGTTCGCTCATACTTAAAATAGGAGAAAGTTATGAAATCCCGTGCCGCAGTGGCTTTTGAGCCGGGCAAACCCCTGCAAATCGTTGAGATTGATGTAGAACCACCCCGTAAAGGCGAGGTACTGGTCAAAATCACCCATACCGCCTTGTGTCATACCGATGCCTACACGCTTTCAGGGGTGGATCCCGAGGGCGTTTTTCCGGCCGTCCTGGGTCATGAAGGTGGTGGTGTCGTGGTGGAAGTGGGTGAGGGCGTGACCAGCGTCAAACCGGGCGACCATGTGATTCCTCTTTATACGGCAGAATGCGGCAAGTGCAAATTTTGCACATCGGGTAAAACCAACCTGTGCTCTGCGGTTCGGGAAACCCAGGGCAAGGGCCTGATGCCCGACGGTACCACCCGTTTCAGCTACAACGGGCAACCCATTTACCATTATATGGGTACCAGCACGTTCAGTGAGTACACGGTGGTGGCCGAAGTGTCGCTGGCCAAGGTCAATCCCGAGGCACCGCTTGAAAAGGTCTGCCTGTTGGGTTGCGGTGTCACCACTGGTATTGGAGCGGTTCACAACACCGCCAAGGTCAAAGAGGGAGACACCGTGGCCGTGTTCGGTCTGGGCGCCATTGGCCTGGCGGTTATCCAGGGAGCCGTGCAGGCCAAGGCCGGCCGGATTATTGTCATAGATACCAACCCCAATAAGTTCATTCTGGCCAAGGCACTGGGCGCGACCGATTGCGTCAACCCCAAAGACCATGACCGCCCCATTCAGGACGTCATTGTTGAAATGACCGATGGCGGCGTGGATTTCAGTTTTGAATGTATCGGTAATGTTGATGTGATGCGTTCAGCCCTGGAATGCTGTCATAAAGGCTGGGGTGAAAGCGTGATTATTGGTGTGGCGGCCGCCGGTCAGGAAATCCGGACCCGTCCATTCCAGCTGGTCACCGGTCGGGTCTGGCGTGGCAGTGCCTTCGGGGGTGTCAAAGGGCGTACCCAATTGCCTGGCATGGTAGAGCAGGTCATGGCCGGAGAGCTTGATCTTGATCCGTACATTACCCATACCTTGCCGCTGGAGCGCATTAACGAAGCGTTTGACCTGATGCATGAAGGTAAATCCATCCGTGCGGTAATTCATTATTAATGTGTCATTGACCTGCCTGGAAAAACAGGCGGGTTTTGAGACCGAAGCGGCTTTGCGTTGGCTGGCGGGACCAGCGGGCAAAGCCGCTTTTCATTGTTTGTGGATGAATATTTAATATATCTTTTGGTAATATGGAAATTATTATTTAGTCGTTCCTATGTATATATCTCTTTGTTATTCTTGCTTCAACCTTACGCTAATAACTTCCAGTTGGCAACGAAGCAAACACTGTGGGTAAAAGAGAATAAAGGTGCCTGCAAAATTTACTTATTTGAATGAGATATAGATTATGTTGAAGAAAATAATTCTGGCTGTGGCAACGGTATCCGCTTTTTCAGCAACAGCGGCGCATGCCCAGGAAAAAGCCATACTGAATGCCTCTTATGATGTTGCCCGCGAGCTGTTTGGCGCCATTAACCCCAAGTTTGTCGAATACTGGAAAGCCAAAACGGGCGAGGACGTCAAGATTGACCAATCGTTTGCCGGTACTTCCCGCCAGGCCCAGGATATCGTCCAGGGCAAAAAAGCGGACGTGGTGACTTTCAATCAGGTGACGGATATCAATTTTCTGGAAAAGAATGGCCTTGTTAAAGAAGACTGGCAGAAGGCGTTTGCAAACAACAGCTCTCCTTACTACAGCACGATCGCTTTCCTGGTACGCGAAGGCAATCCCAAGAACATCAAAACCTGGGATGACCTGGTGCGTGAAGATGTAAAAGTGGTTTTTCCCAACCCGAAAACATCCGGCAATGCGCGCTACTCTTACTTGGGCGCCTGGTTATATGCCAATGAGAAATTCAATGGTGATGAGGCCAAGATTAAGGAATTTGTCGGCAAATTGCTGGGTAATGTGGTTAACTTCCCGACAGGTGGCCGTGCCGCAACGGTTGCCTTTGCCCAAAACGGGCAGGGTGATGCACTGCTGACCTTTGAATCGGAAGTAATTAACATTGCCAACGACAAAGAATATAAAGACAAGGGCTTTGAAGTGGTGGTGCCACCGGTTTCCGTACTGGCCGAATTCCCGGTAGCCGTGGTGGACAAAGTGGTCGATAACCGTGGTACCCGAGATCTGGCAAAAGAATACCTGCAGTTCCAGTACAGCAAGGATATCCAGCAACTGTTAACCACGTTTAATCTGCGTGTGCATGACCCTGAAGTGGTCAAGGCAACAGAAGCCCAGTATGCGCCTGTACGTACCATTAACCCTACCGATGTTTTGGGATCATGGAATGAAATCCAGGAAAAACATTTTGGTTCAGGCGGTATACTTGACGGTTTATTGTCCAAGCGTCGTTAAATATTCTTGATGTCAACCACATTCTCATTTTTTAAACGGACACCGTTGCTGCCGGGCTTTGGCCCGACCTTCGGTTTTTCCGTTTTATACATCAGCCTAATTATTCTGGTTCCCCTGTCCACCCTGCTGGTTTACGTAAGCGGGATGACATGGGCAGAGTATTGGGGCGCCATTACCGACCCGCGCGTGCTAAGCAGTTATCGGGTGACTATTCTGGGTGCTTTGTATTCAACTATCCTGGTCTGTGTGATCGGGTTTTTGTTTGCCTGGATTATTACCCGCTATGACTTCCCGGGCAAACGCCTGCTTGATTCTTTAATGGACTTGCCGTTTGCCCTGCCCACCGCGGTTGCCGGGCTTACCTTGTCGGCCCTTTTTGCACCCAGTGGCTGGATCGGGCAGTGGTTTGCCGCCATGGATATCAAGATTGCCTACGCTTTTCCGGGTATTGTGGTGGCCATGATTTTCACCAGTATTCCTTTTATTGTGCGTTCGGTGCAACCGGTGCTTGAAGACCTCAAGGGCGAATACGAAGAAGCGGCTTCCATGCTGGGGGCTAATAAATGGCAGACATTTTCCCGGGTGTTGTTTCCGGCAGTCAGGCCAGCCCTGATAGCCGGTGCATCGCAGGCTTTTATCCGTAGCCTGGGCGAATTCGGGGCAGTTATCATGATTGCCGGCAATATTCCTTTCGAAACCGAAGTGACTTCACTCATGTTGTTTGTGCGTTTGCAGGAGTTCAATTATCCGGCAGCAGCGGCAATTGCCTCTGTGGTATTAGTAGCTTCCCTGTTATTGCTGTTTGTCTTGCAATGGTGGCAAAGCAATTTCCTTGATAAATACGAAGACAGGTAGAAGATAAAATGAGTGGACAAAAACCGGATACTTTTGGGCAATGGTTTCTGATTGGCTTGGGCGTTGTCTTTGCCATCGTTTTGCTGGTTCTGCCTTTGGTATTGATTTTCACAATGGCACTGGGTGATGGCCTTGCCGCTTTGTGGAGCAATCTTTCCGAAGATTATATGTTGCATGCCATTGGCCTGACGGTGCTGGCAGCACTGGTTGCGGTGCCTGTCAATATCGTGTTTGGCATCATGTTGGCATGGTGCATTACCCATTACGAATTCAAGGGCAAAAAGCTGTTGCAGGCACTGGTCAATATTCCTTATGCCACTTCGCCGGTAGTGGCCGGTTTCTGCTACTTGATACTGTTTGGCCGGGAAAGTGCCTTGGGGCAATGGTTATCGGCCAATGACATCCAGGTGGTGTTCGCCTGGCCGGCCATCATTCTGGTGACCCTGTTTGTGACTTCACCTTATGTGGCCCGTATTTTGATTCCGCTCATCAGGGCCCAGGGGCTGGATGAAGAAGTAACCGCCCTGACGCTGGGTGCCAACGGCTGGCAAATCTTTACCAAAGTAACCTTGCCCAATATCAAATGGGGTCTGCTGTATGGTGCCGTGTTAAGCAACGCACGTGCGGTGGGTGAATATGGCGCGGTGGCGGTGGTGTCGGGTACCATCATGAACCAGACCCTGACCTTGCCATTGCTGGTTGATCAGCTGAATAATGACTATAAGGTGGCAGCGGCCTTTACGGCAGCCAGTGTGCTGGCCTTGATGGCATTAATGACATTAGTGCTGAAAATCCTGATGGAGTGGCTTGAGCGGCGCAAGGAAGAGCGTCACAGGCAGCCGGTTCCCGGGCGAAGGTAAAACTGGAAATAAATAATTCTGATTTTTTAAGATTGCGTATGATAAGCACTGGTATTTGACCAGTGCTTTTTTTATTTCATTTTTATGAAGTGTAATTTAAATTTAAATATTATTTTTATATGTACTTATATTAATAATGTTTCAATCATATTAAGTTTAAAAATTAAGTTTATAAACAATATATATTTAAATCAATATTAGTAATTACCCTGTAATATAGCCTACCTAAAATTCCATAAAAATTATTTTTAAAAAATAATTAATTGTTAATTAATGACAAAAAATTACTGTCATTTGTGTGTCATTTTTATGGAAGTTGTATGAAAATTACCCGTCGCGGCATGCTGCTGATAAGCACTGCCTTTGCCTTTTCTTCGCCTTTTTTTTCCGGCCAGTTGCTGGCCCAGCCTGTTGATGACAGGCCGGTTATCACGGTTGCCGTGCAACAAGTTGTGAACTCGGGTTCCCTGGATCCTTTGCGTGAGCAAAGCAACGTTGGCGGACGCGTACTGCCCATGATCTATTCAGGCCTGATCGAGGTCAATGCAACCGGTGATATGTCGCAAAAACCAGGCATTGCTGAATCATGGAAACGGATTGATAACAATACCGTAGAGTTGAAGCTGCGCAAAGGGGTGAAGTTTCATAATGGTGAAGAACTGACCGCAGAAGACGTGGCGTTCAGCTTTGGCCCGGAGCGCATGTTTGGCAAGACCCAACCGCGCCGTGCAGAGAATGACAATAAAACCATTGCAGTGGACTATGGTAAAAAACTGGCTACCGTCAATACCAAGACCACAATTGAACCTCCGCCAGAGGTAGTTGCCATTGCGCGTCGCTTGTGGCCTTCTGTTGAAGAAGTCAAAGTGATTGATGACTATACGGTACATCTGGTTAATGCAGTACCTGATTTGACATTGGAGGGCCGTTTGACCCGTGTGGGTGCCGAGATTGTGTCGAAAAAAGCGTATCTGTCTGCTGAAGACTGGAACAGCTGGGCACGTAACCCGGTTAGTGCTGGTCCTTTCAAGGTTAAAGAATTTAAGCCTGACCAATATTTGATACTGGAAGCTCACGATGAGTATTTCGGCGGCAAGCCCAATGTAAAAGAAATTCGTTATGTGGTTGTGCCCGAGGTGTCTTCCCGGATTAATGGTCTGCTTTCCGGCCAGTATGATTTTGTGACCGATGTGCCTTCAGATCAAATCAAGACTATCGAAGCCAATGGCAAGTTCGAAGTGGTGGGTGGCCCGGTTCTGAATCACCGTATTGTTGTTTTCGACAAGAATCATCCTGTGTTGGCCAATCCCAAAGTGCGTCAGGCGATGACCCATGCGATTGACCGTGAGGCGATTGTGCAAGCTTTGTGGGACGGTCGCACCAGCGTACCGGCTGGTTTGCAGTGGGAATATTACGGTGACATGTTCCTGAAAGATTGGACAGTGCCTGAATATAACCCTGAGCTGGCTAAAAAATTGCTCAAGGAGGCCGGTTATAACGGAGAGCCTATTCCTTACCGCATTTTGAACAACTACTATGGAAACCAAACCCAGACTGCCCAGGTTTTGGTTGAAATGTGGCGTGCGGTTGGCTTGAACATCGAGTTGCAAATGAAGGAAAACTGGCCACAGGTTTCTGAAAAGACCAATCGTGGTGCACGTGACTGGTCCAACTCGGCAACATTTAGTGACCCGGTCAGTTCTTTGGTGAACCAACATGGCCCGAATGGACAGCAACAGCAAAATGGTGAGTGGGCCAATGAAGAGTTCAACAAGCTTTCCCTGCTTTTGGAAACATCGGTTGATCCTGAAGAGCGCAAGGCAACTTTCCGTCGCATGCTGGAAATCAGCGAGCGCGAGGATCCCGCTTATACCGTGTTGTATGGTACGGCTGTGTTTTATGGCAAGCGTAAAGACATCGACTGGAAATGGTCTCCCAATTTCATGATGGATTTCCGCGCTGAAAACGTCACATTCAAATAAAGCACAGGACCTGAATCATTATGCCATTGCCTATTTCATCTCCGGAAAACCGGCGCGATGTAGACGTTGATGCCGGGCAGCAGCCTGAAATCCAGCTTAAACCGGCAACCGGTTTGCGCTCTGTCCAGGGGGCAGCCGCGCCTGCCAACCAGGAAGCAACCCTTAGCATACGTAATCTGAAAGTGGCGTTTGAGCAGCAAGACCGTATTGTGCAAGTATTGCATGGTATCGATCTGGATATTCTGCCGGGTGAAACCGTGGGTATTGTGGGTGAGTCCGGCTGCGGCAAAAGCGTAACCTGGCTGGCCATCATGGGCTTGCTGGGCAAGCGGGCCCGTCTGTCCGGTTCGGTGAAGTTGAACCGGCAGGAAATTCTGTCGGCTTCATCAACGGTTTTGACCGGCCTGCGGGGCAAGCGCATTGCCATGATTTTTCAGGATCCTTCTTCTTCCCTGAATCCGGCACACCGCATCGGCTCACAAGTCGCCGAGGCGGTTAGCCTGCACCGGGGCCTGCATGGCCAGGCTGCGCTGGAAGAAGCCAAACGATTGCTGGATCGGGTACGGATTCCCGATGCGGCACAACGCATGAAAGCCTATCCACACGAATTGTCCGGCGGTATGAACCAGCGTGTCATGATTGCCATGGCACTGGCTGGTGAACCCGAACTCTTGATTGCCGATGAGCCAACCACTGCGCTGGATGCCACGGTGCAAGCCCAGATTCTTGACTTGCTCAAAGAAGTGCGTGCCGAGTCTGGCATGGCAATGGCCCTGATTTCGCATGATTTGGGGGTGATTGCCGATATTAGTGACCGGGTGATGGTGATGTATGCCGGCAGGGTGGTGGAATCGGCAAGCAGCGAGCGGATTTTTTCCAGCCCGGCTCACCCTTATACCCGTGGATTGATGGATGCCTTGCCTGATTTGCAATCGTCTGGTCGCCTGAAGTCGATTCCGGGGTTTGTGCCTGAACCGGGCAAGTTGCCACTAGGGTGCAGTTTTAGCCCGCGTTGCGAGCGTAGTACCCAATTGTGTGTAAATGCCCAGCCGGTGCAGGTTCGCTTGGACAGGGAACATCTGGTTTCCTGTTTCAACCTTGGAGAGCAGTCAAGTGTTGCTTGAAGTCAATCAACTTGTCCGTCACTATCCGGTCAAGTCATCATCATTGTTATTTGGTAAAAAAAATGTCCTGAAAGCTGTAGATGGGGTGTCATTTACCCTGCAGGCCGGCAAAACCCTGGGTCTGGTTGGTGAGTCCGGTTGTGGCAAATCGACGACGGCCAAAATGGTGCTTGGGTTGCTAGCGCCTAGTCAGGGCTCGATCCGTTTTGAAGGTGAAGAAGTCCCCCATCAGCGGACCAGGCATTGGCGTGCACTGAGAAAGCGCATGCAAATGATTTATCAGGATCCGTTGGCTGTGCTGGATCGTCGTTTGCCGATTATCGAGCAGGTCATTGAGCCATTAACGGTACAGGGTAACGGTTCAAGAGAATTCAATTATCGCAAAGCCGCCAATAGTCTCGAGGCGGTCGGCCTCATGCCTCATATGTTTGAACGCTATCCCCACGAATTGTCCGGTGGCCAACGTCAACGGGTCGTGCTGGCCCGCGCGCTAGTCTTGGAACCGAGCCTGCTGGTGTGTGACGAGCCGATTTCGGCTCTGGATGTTTCGATTCAGGCCCAGGTCATCAATTTGCTTGAGGACCTGCAAAAAGCAAGAAAGGTGGCCATCCTGTTCATCAGTCATGACCTGAAGGTGGTGCGGCATATTTGTGATGAAGTGGCTGTCATGTATTTGGGCCGGATCGTCGAGCAGGGGGACACCAAACAAATTTTCAGTCATCCGGCACATCCATATACACAGGCACTGGTCTCTGCGATTCCCGTTATGCGGCAGGGACAGCAAAGCCAACGTATTGTTTTGCAGGGTGAGCCACCCAACCCCATTGATGTACCGGCCGGTTGTGCTTTTCATCCGCGTTGCCAGCATGCGATCGCACGTTGCAGGCAGGAAAGACCGGCTCTGGTATCGCTTGATTCGCAACGCAAGGTCGCTTGCCACTTGTATCAGGTGGCTGGCGTTGCGGACCACAGCATCGCAGCAGGAGCGTAACTATGCTGTCGTATTTTGCATCTCGTATTTTTCGTTCTTCATTAACTGTTTTTTTGGTGCTCAGTTTTGCGTTTGTCATTCTGCGGATGTCGGGTGACCCGGCCCTGATTATTCTTTCACCGGATGCACCGCCGGAGGCGATTGAGGCTTTCCGTAAAAGCCAAGGGCTGGATGCCCCATTGTGGCAACAGTATCTGGGTTATTTTTCCAGTCTGCTCCATGGAGAGTTTGGTGTGTCAATGCGTGATGGCCGGTCGGCGATGACCATGGTTTTGGAGGCCGTACCCGCCACACTGTATATTGCCTTTCCCGCGTTTGTTTTTCAGCTGTTGCTGGGTGTGCCCATGGGTATTCTGGCAGCACTGAACCGCAACTCGTTCATTGACCGTTTTGTCATGAGCTTGTCGGTGGCGGGACATACTTTGCCCAGCTTTGTATTGGGATTATTGCTGGTATTGATCTTCGCGGTCAGTCTGGGCTGGCTTCCCAGTGGTGGCTATGAATCCGCGCAATCGGCTGTTTTGCCTATCTTGACCCTGACGATCGGTGGCGCCGCCGTGCTGGCCCGGTTTACGCGTTCAGCGATGCTCGAGGTGTTGGGACGCCCATATATTCGTGCTGCGGTTGCCAAGGGATTGAACTGGAAACAGGTGGTTATCCGGCACGCTTTACCTAATGCGGCAATTCCCATTATTACCATTATCGGCTTGATGCTGGGTGGCCTGGTTGCCGGTGCGGTGGTTGTGGAAAGTGTTTTTTCCTGGCCGGGAGTGGGGCGCCTGCTTGTATCGGCCGTTTCCAATCGTGATCTTGCTGTTGTGCAATCGGCCTTGCTCTTGATCACGTTCAGTATGGTAACCGCTAATTTGTTGGTCGATGCGGTGTATTGCCTGGTAGATCCAAAGCTCAGGCACAGTCTTTCCGGAACAGGGGGCTAATATGCAAAAAAATTCGTCTATCAGTGCTTTGCCGTTAGCTACTCCTGCAGTGCTTGATATGGCTACTGCACCGGTGCGTATCAGTCGTGCCAAACGCTGGTTGAAGGCCTGCCCACCCTTGGTGATGGCCGGCATTGCCTGGATTGTACTGATGCTGGTGGTGGCCCTGTTCGCCAATTATCTGGCTCCTTACACATATAGTGCGCTGGATCTGAAAGCGCGTTTGCAACCACCCGTATTCCTGGGTGGTGAGGCCAGTCACTGGTTGGGTACCGATGAGCTGGGGCGGGATGTGTTGTCCCGTTTGATTATTTCGATCCAGATCAGTTTGTTGATTGCTTTTATCAGTACCCTGATATCCGCTTTTATTGGGATGGTGCTTGGCTTTTTAGCCGCCCACTTTCGTGGTTGGGTAGAGCAATTGGTGCTGGTCCTGATTGATTTTCAGGCTTCATTGCCTTTCATGATTATCGCACTGGCGGTCTTGGCTTTCTTTGGCAATTCACTCACGCTATTCATTGTCTTGATGGGTTGTTATGGATGGGACCGAACCGCCCGGATTACCCGCAGCCTGACGATTGCTGCCAATGAACAGGGTTATGCCAGTGCCGTACATGATATTGGCGCTTCGCCGTGGCGGGTGTATATCCGCCATGTACTGCCCAATATTGCCAGCACGATTATTGTCAGCGTTACGTTGACTTTCCCGGAAATTATTTTGCTTGAATCCGGTTTGTCCTTTTTGGGGTTGGGGGTACAGCCTCCCATGACCAGCCTGGGCAACATGGTGGGCTATGGACGAGAATACCTGCAGTCCGCACCGTGGATTCTTCTGGCGCCGAGTTTGATTATTGTCCTGACTACTTTTTTCATTAGCATTGTTGGTGATTGGCTGCGTGACCGGCTGGATCCAACCTTGCGTTAACACCCTTCATTTTTAAAGAGTTTCTTGTGAGCAAGCAAAGAAAAAACGTATTATTGATTGTTGTCGACCAATGGCGTGGCGATACCCTGGCCAAACTGGGCCATCCTGTCATCAAGACCCCTAATATTGATGCTTTGGCCGAGGAGGGAGTTACCTTTGCCAGGCACTATACCCAAGCCGTACCTTGCGGACCAGGCAGGGCTTCGTTGCTGACCGGTTTGTACATGATGACGCATCGTGCCGTACAGAACACCATTCCGCTGGATTCCCGTCATACCAATATTGCCTGGGAAGTACGCAAGGCAGGCTATGAACCGGCCCTGGTTGGCTACACCACAACCACGCCTGATCCACGTAAGGTGTCTCCCGAGGATCCCCGCTTCAAGGTATTGGGCGGTGATATGGAAGGCTGGCGTCCGGTAGGCTCCTGGGGTTTGCACATGGAGTCTTACTTTGCCTGGCTGAGCGCGAAAGGTTTTGAGGTACCCGATAATCCTTGGGATATCTGGTTGCCGCAAGGCCGGGAAGCCGGTGATATTGGTGCCACGAATAAACCCAGCTCTATTCCGGCAGAATTGTCCGATACAACCTGGTTTACCAATAAGGCGCTTGAGTACTTGCACGGCGTTAAAGACAAACCCTGGTTCCTGCATTTGGGTTACTACCGTCCGCATCCGCCATTTGCCGCGCCAGCGCCTTACCATGATATGTATGATCCGGCTGATTGTCCTGATGCCATCCGTGCCGAGACGGTCGAGAAGGAAGGTGAGCAGCATCCCATGCTCAAGTTCTATCTTGACTCCATCAAGCGCAATCGTTTTTTTGAAAATGGCGAGGGGCTGGGTGCTGAAATGGATGATGCCGAAGTACGCCAGATGCGCGCTACTTACTATGGCCTGATGAGCGAGGTGGATGACCAGTTGGGCCGTGTGTTTGATTACCTGAAACAAACCGGCCAGTGGGATAATACCCTGATCGTGTTTACCAGTGACCATGGTGAGCAGCTGGGCGATCATCACCTGCTGGGCAAGCTGGGCTATTTCGACCAGAGCTTTCATATTCCGATGATTGTGCGTGATCCTTCCCAACAGGCCGACCAGACTCGTGGCCAGATTGTCAATCGCTTTAGCGAAACCATCGACACGATGCCTACTATCCTTGACTGGATGGGACTGCCGGTGCCAAGGGCTTGCGATGGCAGCTCATTATTGCCTTTTGTGCGTGATGGGCAAGCCCCCGCGGACTGGCGCACTGAAGTGCATTACGAATTCGATTTCCGCAATATTTATTACTCCAAACCTGAAGAAGTCTTGGGCCTGCAAATGGATGAAAGTTCCCTGGCCGTGGTACAGAATGAGCAATACAAGTATGTGCATTTTGCCGGTTTGCCACCGTTGTTCTTTGATTTGGAGCAAGACCCACATCAACTGGTTAATCAGGCCGGGAATCCCGCCTACGACAGCGCAAGGCTTGCCATGGCAGAGAAAATGCTGAACTGGCGCCTGCGTCATGCCGATCGATCCTTGACTGGCTATGCCGCCAGCCCGGAAGGTTTGCAGTCGCGACTATAATCTGAAGTTTGTATAACTATTTGCAGGGTGCCGGATGTTATCCGGTACCCTGTTGCAGGAAACCGCAATGAATGATGCAGGAAAAATCCTGAATACCCGTACCGCACTGATTTTTGATCTTGATGGCACTTTAATCAATACCGAGCCTGATATTCGCCGTGCCCTCAATGATGCGCTGAAAGAATGCCGCTTTGAACCCATGCCTGCGCATATGCCGGTACCCAATATGCATGCCACGCTGGGGGATATCGTTACCACCGTCATGGAAAACCAGGGTATCCCTGCCGCGGCCATGCCCGATTTACTTGCCGCTTATGCCAAATATTACCGTGACAATGGCCATGTCGATGCGCAATTGTATCCCGGTGTGCTGGCGTTTTTGCAAAACCAGCAGCAAAGGGGGTGTGTTATGGCGGTTTGTACCAACAAGATCAGGAAGGATGCATTAAGGGTATTGGCGCATTGCGAAATTTTGCCATTTTTTGGCAGCGTGATTGGTGGTGACACTGCCGTGCATCCCAAACCCCATCCGGCACCATTGTTGCAGGCCCTGCAGGAAATTGGCATGGCCCCTGAAGAGGCGGTTTTTGTAGGTGATACCTACGTAGATGCGCTGTGTGCCAGCCAGATCAACATGGATTTCGTCCATCATGAAGCCGGTTATGGAGGCGAAAAGGTTTTTGACTATCCTGCCAATGCCCGCTTCATGGATTACCGTGATTTGATTCAATCTTGAAATAAATGGAAAATCCGGTCAGCCGAAAAAAACATCAGCCAGCCGGATATGGCGTTTATATCCACCTTTCCAGCATGCCGATTATCCCGGCAAAGGCCAGATACGGTCCAAACCGGATCATGCTACCTGCGTTGCGCTTGCCGCGCAGGCGCTGTACCAGCACGACAATCAAAGAGAGCCCGGTGGCTACAATCAGCAGCACGGGCAGGAACATCCAGCCAAACCAGGCACCCAGGGCGGCGATTAGCTTGAAGTCGCCAAACCCCATGCCTTCGGTTTTGGTAATGCGTAAAAATATCTGGTAAAGCAGCCACAGGCTCATATAGCCGCCTGCGGCACCCAGCACGGCATGCTCAAGTGGCACGAAAGTATCATTAATGTTGATTAGCAAACCCGCCCACAACAGGGAAAGGGTCAGGTGGTCGGGCAACAGGCTTGTTTCGGCATCGATCCAGGCCAGGCTTAGTAAAACCAGCATGAAGCCAATACTGGCCAAGGCGGCAAAACTACTGCCAAAAAACCAGCAGAACAGTGCGGCAATCAGCGGGCCGAGCACCATGAACTGGCTGCGTAACCGAAAATGCCAGGCAGGCACTTGCAGCGGAAGGTCCGGATCAATTGTGCGTGGCAGGATATAGGCGGCCCGGCTAAGCCAGAAACAGGCTGCCAGTGCAAGCAGTACAGCCACTAACATGGCAAGCAGCGGTTCATCGATCAGGTTGGTCCACATTTCTCATTTCCGTTTGGGTGTTTGGCCACAAGGTATTGGGCAGGAAGTATTGATTTTAACGGATTTGTCGTTGTATGCAGGAAACAGCCCGGGCCAGATTTGCCCTATCCGGTGAATCAGGCCATGGAGGGTGGTGTTAAATGGGGTAACATTCTGTTTGCCCTGGTGAATTGGCCTGTGAATAGACGGTTTGGCAGGATATTTGGAATTTTGCAAACATAGAAAAAGAGGAGACGATATGTTTCAACTGAAAAAAACCACGCTTTGCATGGCACTGTCCTTGGGTGTTTTGTCAGCATCACAGGCAGCCGAGCCGATCAAGGTGGGCGTTGCGCTGGATATTTCCGGCCCTTTTGCGGCGATTGGTGTGGAAACCCGTGATGGCATTGAGCTGGCGATTGAAAAGCTGGGTGGCAAGCTGGGTGGCGTAGAGGCCGAGTTCCTGCAAACCGACTTTGCCGGCAACCCCCAGCAGGCCAACCAGCTGGTTAACCGTTTCATCCAGAAAGACAAGATTGATTTCTTCACCGGTCCGGTTGCTTCCAATGCGGCACTGGCCGTTGGCCCAGCCCTGTTTGCCGCCAAAGTACCTTTTCTTTCCAGCAACCCCGGCCCCAGCCAGTTTGCCGGCAAGCAATGCAACCCGTATTTTTTTGGTGTTTACCAAAACGACACCTATGATGAAGCGGCAGGGGTGCTGGCCAACGAGGCCGGCTATAAAAACGCGGTTATCATTGCGCCCAATTATCCGGCCGGCAAAGATCACCTGGGTGGTTTCAAGCGCACTTATAAGGGTGAAATAAAAGAAGAAATCTATACCAAGGTGGGCCAAATTGATTACGCGGCCGAAATTGCCCGTATCCGTTCAGAAAAGCCGGACGCGGTCTACCTGTTCCTGCCGGGGGCCATGGGCATCAATTTCGTCAAGCAGTTTGTGGGGGCGGGTTTGAAAGACATTCCGCTGCTGGCACCGGGCTTTTCGGCTGACCAGGACGTGATTGCCGCGGTGGGTGATGCAGTGGAAAACCTGCAAAACACGGCACACTGGGCGCATGACCTGGATAATCCGGCCAACAAGGCATTTGTACAGGCTTTCCGCGACAAGTACAAGCGCTATCCCACCGTGTATGCGGCCCAGTCTTATGATGTCGTGATGGCCATGGATGCGGCGGTACGTGATGTCAACGGTAATGTCCAGGACCGTGATGCACTGGTGGCGGCCCTTAAAAATGCCAATTTCAACTCCGTGCGCGGTGATTTCAAATACGGGGTTAACAATTACCCGATCCAGAATTACTATGTTCGCAAAATTGGTAAAGATGCCAACGGTGAATTAACCAATATTCTGGTGAAAACCATTTTGCCAGACCATCAGGATGCCTATGTGGCTGAATGCAAGATGTAAGCGGCATTCAGCGATCAAGCGGAAGTATTGATGGATGTGATTTTTGTATTTGAGCAATTGCTTAACGGGATCGGCTACGGCCTGATGCTGTTTTTGCTGGCTGCCGGCCTGACCCTGGTGTTTGGCATCATGGACACGCTGAATCTGGCGCATGGCTCGCTGTACATGGCGGGTGCCTATCTGGCCGCGCGGGTGCACGAGGCCAGCGGCAGTTTCCTGTTGGCCATTGTGGTGGCGGTTGCGGCCACAAAAATCCTGGCTTTGTTGCTGGAAGTGCTGGTCATGCGGCAGCTTTACCGGCGCGACCATCTTTCCCAGGTGCTGGCCACGATTGGCCTGATCATGATGGCTGATGACGCGGTACGGGCCATTTGGGGACCGTCGCCCATTATGGCACCCACGCCAGCCGGGTTGTCGGGGCCGGTCACGCTGTTTGGTGTGCTGCCTTATCCGTCTTACCGGCTCATGCTTATTGTGGCCGGTTTGCTGGTGGCGCTGGGCTTGTATTTGCTGGTGAATCATACCCGTCTTGGCATGATTGTGCGGGCAGGGGCTTCCAATCGGCGTATGGCCGAGTTCATGGGGGTTCGCGTGGACCGCGTGTTTTCTTTTGTTTTCATACTGGGGGCCGGGCTGGCCGCGCTGGCCGGTGCCTTGATGGGGCCCATTAGTTCAGTGCAAATCGGCATGGGTGATGCCATCCTGATTCCGGCGCTGGTGGTGATTGTGATTGGCGGCATCGGTTCTGTCAGGGGCGCCTTTGTGGCAGCTTTGTTGGTGGGTCTTATCGATACCGCCGGGAGGGCCTTCCTGCCACTGTTACTGCATGTCATGCTCTCCCCCGACCTGGCAGCCGACCTGGCTTCGGGGCTGGCCAGCATTGCCATGTATATCCTGATGGCTACCGTACTGGCGCTCAAGCCGTCCGGTCTTTTTCCGGCAAGAGGCTGAGTCATGCAAAACAACCATTCCGCCACCTTACCTGTGGTACCGCTTCCATTGCGCGCACGGCAGGAAGGCGGGCTGTCTTTATTGGCGCCCTGGCTGGTACTGTTGTTGCTGGCCGCTTTTCCGCTGGTGGCACCCTTGCTGGGGCTGGAATACTACGTGGGTTTTGTGCAAAGGCTCATGATTTACAGTATTGCCGTCAGCAGCTTGAACTTTCTGGTTGGCTATGGGGGTATGGTCGCGCTGGGGCATGCCGGCTTTCTGGGTATTGGTGCCTATACACTGGTGGCTTTGCTCGATAGCGGGCAAGACTCCATATGGCTGGCCTGGGTGCTGGCCATGGGCGTGTCGGGGTTATTTGCCCTGCTGATTGGCAGCATCAGTATTCGTACCCGTGGCATGTATTTCATCATGATCACGCTGGCGTTTGCACAAATGCTGTATTACCTGGCGGTCTCGTTCAACCGTTACGGTGGGGAGGACGGTTATGGCATTTATGTCCCGCTTTCTCTGGGCAGCTGGCTTGATGACATTCCCCATGCCCTGTATTGGGTTGTTTTGTGCGTGGCTGCATTGGTGTTTGCCATGGGTAGTCGGGTGGCGGGTTCACGCTTTGGTCTTGCCTTGCAGGGTATTCGCGATAATGAAGTGCGCATGGGTGCCATGGGCTATCCGGTGTATGCCATTCGTTTGCTGGCCTTTGTGGTGGCGGGTGCTTTTGCCGGACTTGCCGGTGCCATGCTGGCCGTCAATAATAATTTTGTCAGTCCGTCCATGATGTCGTTTGGCGAATCGGCCGGCTTGCTGGTGATGGTGATTTTAGGTGGCATGGGACATCGCTGGGGTCCGGCTCTTGGGGTGGCGGTATGGCTGACCCTGGCTGAAGTACTCAAGTTGTATACCGATTACTGGCACTGGCCCATGGGCCTGATCTTGCTGTTGTCGGTTTTTCTGTTGCCGGCAGGGCTTGCGGGTGGCAGTCGTAAAAGGGTCATCAAATGAGTCTGCTGAACGTGCAAGGCCTGGTCAAGCGCTTTGGTGGCCTGTTGGCAACCGATCATGTTGATCTGGACGTGAAAGCGGGTGAGATCCATGCCTTGATCGGTCCGAACGGGGCCGGTAAATCCACCTTGGTAAACCTGGTATCCGGATTGTTTGCGCCCGATGAAGGCACGATCACCCTGGATGGGGTTGAGCTGGTGGGTAAGTCAATGAACCAGCGGGTGCGTTATGGTTTGTCGCGCTGCTTTCAGGTAACCAGTATATTTCCCGATCAAACCGTTTGGGCCAATTTAATGCTGGCGGCCCAGGCGCATGAAGGCTCCAGTTTCCGTTTTTTTGGTCAGCGCAATCATGAAGCGGTGTTGCAACAGCGAGCCTTGGGCCTGGCGGAAAAAATCGGCTTGGGCGATTGCCTGAGCCATCTGGCCGGTACCCTGCCGCATGGTGTGCAACGTAAACTGGACGTCGCGCTGGCGCTGGCTTCACGGCCCAAACTGTTGTTGCTGGATGAGCCCATGGCCGGTATGGGGCCCGAAGATTCTTTGCAAATGATTGAATTGATTCGCCGCTTGCGGCAGGAATGTGCCATTTTGCTTATTGAACACGATATGGATGCGGTTTTTCAGCTGGCAGACCGGATATCCGTTCTGGTATACGGTCGTGTCCTGACCTCGGGCGATGCCACGCATATCCAGGGGCACCCGCAAGTACAGGCGGTTTATCTGGGCACCGGAGAGCAGGCATGAACGTTACCCCTTTGCTAAGCTGTCAAAACCTGAATGCCGGTTATGGTGCCAGCCAGGTCCTGTTTGATGTGGGCTTTACGATTCATGCCGGTGAAACCGTTACGTTGCTGGGACGCAATGGCATGGGCAAAAGCACCACCATTAAATCCATTATGGGTGATTTGCGCAGCAAGTCGGGTGACATCCATTTCAATGGCCGGCCGGTGCAGTCCCTGAAGGCGGATGCCATTGCCCGTTTGGGGATGGCCATTGTGCCCGAAGGGCGGTTGTGTTTTCCCAACCTGACCGTGCGCGAGCATTTGCTGGCTTTTGCCGACCGGCGTAACGGGCGGGCCGATGGCTGGGACATTGATCGTATCTATGCGCTTTTCCCCCGGCTTAAAGAGCGTGCTTCGCATATGGGCAACCAGCTTTCGGGCGGCGAGCAGCAAATGCTGGCCATTGGCCGGGCCCTGTCCACCAATCCGCGCCTGCTGATCCTGGATGAGGCCACTGAAGGGCTGGCACCGGTTATCCGGGATGAAATCTGGGCCTGTCTTGCCAAATTGCGCCAAGAAGGTCAAACTACGCTTATAGTTGACAAATACTTGGAAAAACTGCTGGGCCTGGCCGACCGGCATATTATTCTTGAGCGTGGCCGTGTGGTATGGGAGGGCTCGTCTGCCAGCCTGGCCAACGATCGCAGCCTTTGGGCACGCTATCTGGGCGTATAAATCATTAAGTATTCAAAGGACGGTACTGCCGTCCGCGCTATACATCCCCGCCCTGAACGGCGAGGCTTTTCGTGCAATCCGGTACACATAAGGAGCACTTATGGTTTCAACATCAATGGTGCGGTTGCTGGAAAAGGTGCGGGCCTGCAAGGTTTGTGAGCCCCATTTGCCGCTTGGCGCAAAACCGGTTCTGGCGGCTTCTTCCCAAAGCCGTATTCTGTTAATCGGGCAGGCGCCGGGTCGCAAAGTGCATGAAACCGGGATTGCCTGGAATGATCCCAGTGGCGATAACCTGAGCAACTGGCTGGGTCTTGATAAAGAACAGTTTTACAATCCGGACCTGGTGGCCATTGTGCCCATGGGGTTTTGTTATCCGGGTGCGGGCAAATCGGGCGACCTGCCGCCGCGCCCCGAATGCGCACCGTTATGGCACGCAAAACTGCTGGAAAAAATGCCCCATATTATCTTGACGGTTTTAATTGGCCGCTACGCCCAGGGCTATTATCTGAAAGACAGGGCGTATAAAACCCTGACTGAAACCGTGCAGCATTACAAAGAATACCTGCCGCAGTATTTGCCCCTGCCGCACCCCTCACCCCGCAACCGCATCTGGCAGCAGCGCAACCCCTGGTTTGAAGAAGAAGTGTTGCCAGAACTGAGGCAGCGGGTGCAACGGGCATTGAAATAAATACTGACGGAGTGGTTTAAACTTCAGTCCTGTAAGCTTTATCGGCCTCTTCAAACTTCTTGACTACTTCTTTGGGTGGCTCACCACCAAACAGGGAAACCAGAATGATAGTCACAAAGCAGGCAATAAAGCCGGGTACGATTTCGTACAGGTTAATGCCCGAGTTTTTCCAGAGCACCACGACAATGGCCCCTACAATCATGCCAGCCAGGGCGCCTTTGCCGGTCATGCGTTTCCAGAACACCGACAGGATGATAACAGGACCAAAAGCGGCACCAAAACCGGCCCAGGCATACGCCACCAGACCCAGCACCAGACTGTTGGGGTTGCTGGCCAGCCAGATGGCAATCAAGGCAATGAGCAGAACCATGAAACGGCCAATCCAGACCAGTTCTTTTTGTGAGGCGTACGGACGCAGGAAGCCTTTGTAGAAGTCTTCGGTAATGGCGCTGGAGCAAACCAGCAACTGGCAGCTTAAGGTGCTCATTACGGCGGCCAGAATGGCGGACAGGATGATGCCGGCAATCCAGGGGTTGAACAGGATGGTGGCCAGTTCAATGAAAATACGCTCATGGTTTTGAGTGACGGGGCCAGCCAGTTCCGGATGTTCCTGGAAGTAGGCAATACCGAAATAGCCAACCGCCACGGCACCGGCCAGACACAGGATCATCCAGGTCATGCCAATGCGACGGGCGTTTTTCATGGCGCCAACGCTTTCAGCTGCCATGAAGCGGGCCAGAATATGAGGTTGGCCAAAATAACCCAGGCCCCATGCTGCGGTACTGACAATACCCAGGAACGTGGTGCCGGCAAACAGGCTGGAGTATTCCATGCCTGCAGTGGTGGCGGCAGCCTGGATGGATGCCATGGTTTGTTGCCAGTCGCCCAGGCCAATCAAGATCATGATGGGGGTAAGGATAAGCGCAAAAATCATTAAACTGGCCTGGATGGTATCCGTCCAGCTAACCGCCAGGAAACCGCCAATAAAGGTATAGATAATAGTGGCGCCCGCACCCAGCCAAAGGGCCGTGCTGTATTCGACATGGAACAGGCTTTCAAACAGGCGGGCACCCGCCACAATACCGGACGCACAGTAAATGGTGAAAAAGAAAAGAATGATGGCGGCGGCCACAAGTTTGATAAGGCGGCTTTCGGCACCAAAGCGGTTGTGGAAATAGTCGGGCAGGGTCAGGGCGTTGTTATTGTATTCGGTATGAACACGCAAACGCCCGGCAATGAGTAGCCAGTTCAGGTAGGCACCCACAGTCAGTCCGATGGCAATCCAGGATTCGGTTAAACCACTTAAGTAAATGGCGCCAGGCAGACCCATTAACAGCCAGCCTGACATGTCCGAGGCACCGGCTGACAGGGCGGTTACGAAACTGCCCAGACTGCGGCCACCCAGAATGTAATCGTCAAAATTCCGTGTGGAAAAATACGCGATGAACCCTATTGCAATAACGACGATAAGGTAAATGGCGAAAGTAATAATCATAGGGTTTAAATTGCCCATGTTTTTCCTTGTCCTGTTTTTGAAAATGCCTGCTAGATTACCGATTTTTATTTTGTAAATATATTGGGGTTAACCATTGTTAGGGGTAGTTAACCCGATAAAAATCAATAATTTAGTCTAGAAATGAAATAATTGTTTTGTGGTGTTGTTGGTACGGGTTAACCCTTTGAATGTATTGCTTTAATTTTCCGGATGACGGTTTGATCGGGCTATCGGTGCCGTTGTTTATTTGTGTAGTGAAAATACGTAGTTACATACGGTGCCCGCTCGGATAGAATGCCCTGATTTGTTTTATTCTTCTTGAAGGGGTCGCGCAGTGTCGGGGTGCTTTTTTGGATTCGGTCATGTGTTTGTCAAGATATCCAGACTCTCGGGTTTTAAATTTAAATATCAATTCAAGGAATCCAGAATGAAACTCAGTGCCCTGATAAAGGTATGTTCATTGTTTTTTGCGGCCACGACCGGTTTGTTTGCTACGAGTGTCCAAGCCAACAATTATAAACCGGAATACAAACTGTCTATTGTCGTGAGTGCGAAATCTCCATGGGAACAGGGAGCGCAAACCTGGTCCGATCTGGTCCGGGAAAGAACCGAAGGCCGGATCAATATCAAAATCCATAAAGGGGCTTCGCTGGTTCAGGGTGAGCAAACCCGTGAGTTCACCGCCATTCGCCAGGGGGTGATTGATATGGCTGTGGGTTCAACCATTAACTGGTCATCGCAAGTCCGTCAGCTGAATATTTTTTCCCTGCCATTTCTGATGCCCGATGATGCGGCGCTGGATGCGCTGGTGCAGGGTGAGGTGGGAAAGCAGCTGTTCGCACTGATTGACAAGGCGGGCGTGGTGCCGTTGGCCTGGGGTGAAAACGGTTTTCGTCAAATCAGTAATGCCAGGCAAGCCATTCAATCGCCTGAAGACATGCAAGGCTTGAAGCTGCGTGTGGTGGGCTCACCGTTGTATATGGATATATTTACTGCCTTGGGTGCCAGTCCGATGCCTATGAGCTGGGCCCAGACGCAACCTGCGCTGGCCAGTGGCGAGGTCGATGGCCAGGAAAATCCCCTGTCCATTTACCTGGGCTCCAAACTCTATGATGTGGGCCAGAAATACCTGACATTGTGGAATTATGTGAATGATCCCCTGGTGTTTGCAGTGAATAAAAATGTCTGGAACAGCTGGACTGAACAGGACAGGGAAATTGTCCGGCAGGGCGCGCAAGAGGCTGCCCGGCAGGAGGTGGCACTTGCCCGTAAAGGAATGACTCCGGACGATGATTCCTTGTTAAAGGAAATTGCCGCTCATGGGGTGGAAATCACCCGTCTGACATCCGAACAGCATCAGGCCTTCGTCAAGGCAACCCGACCCGTTTTTGACAAATGGAAAGAACGCATTGGCACAGAGCTGGTTGAGCAGGCCCTGCAGGATATTGAAAACCGCCAGCAGTAAAAGGCCCGGCTGAAACGGAAACTCATCCAATTTCAGCCGGGCCTTTTTGTTTGCGTATTATCCAATGGTCATCAGACTGGCATTGCCGCCTGCGGCAGCGGTATTGGTACTGATGCTTTGTTCATGGAACAGGCCCAGCCAGGGATATTGTTTACCTTGCATGATTTCTTCCGGGCTTAATCCATAGGCAATCATGATTGGCCCCTTGCGTTGGCTCAGACGCAGGTTCAGGCTGCGCAAGTCGTCGCTGTCTCCTTCAAACAAAACGGCATCAAAGGCGACCTCGTCCAGCTGCTTATCATTAATCAGGCTGACCTGTTCACGCAGGCTTGCCTCTGTTTTGTCCAGCCATTGACGGGTATCGGGGGAGTCAATAAACAGGGCCTGGTTGCCAGTGGTGCCAATCTGGTGCAGCTGGGTAGTGAAGCCCTGCTCACTTTGTGCAAATGCCAGCACCGTACCACGGGGTACCAGGCGGTACACATTTGTTTCTCCGGTGGGGCCAGGCAGTGATAGCGTCAGGCTTTCGGGTTGGCCCGGATTGAAGGGAGCGGGCAGCTGGTCGTTGCCCTGGGACAGCAGGCGGAACAAATACAGGGGGCCGCCCGCTTTGGGGCCGGTGCCCGACAGACCCTGGCCACCAAAGGGCTGTACGCCCACCACCGCACCGACAATATTGCGGTTGACGTAAATGTTGCCGGCATGAATGCGGTTGGACAGGTAGGTAATGGTTTCATCAATCCGGGAATGAATGCCAAAGGTCAGGCCATAACCGGTCTGGTTGATCGCATTGACCAGGGTATCCAGACTCTGCCGCTGGTAACGAACCACGTGCAGGACAGGTCCAAACACCTCACGTTCCAGCTCGGCAATATCATCGATTTCAATCAGGGCAGGCGCCACGAAAGTGCCAAACTCGGTGTTTTTGTCCATGGAAATTTGCTCAACCCGGTGGCCGGCCTGACGCATTTTTTCAATATGGCGCTCAATAACCGCTTTGGCCTCCTGGTCAATCACGGGCCCCACATCGGCAGACAGCAGGTCGGGCCGGCTGACCGAGAGTTCTTTCATGGCTCCCTTGAGCATAGTCAGGATATGGTCGGCGGCATCTTCCTGCAGGCACAGGATCCGCAGGGCCGAACAACGTTGTCCGGCCGAATCAAAGGCCGAATTCAGCACATCAAAGACTACCTGTTCGGACAGGGCTGAAGAGTCAACAATAAGGGCGTTCTGGCCACCGGTTTCGGCAATCAGGGGAATCGCGTGGCCGTGTGGATCAAGTCGGCCCGAGAGTTTGCCAGCCAGAATGTGGGCCACTTCGGTAGAACCGGTAAACATCACGCCACGGATGGCTTCATGAGAGACCAGCTGGTCGCCCACGGTTTCACCCTGACCGGGTACAAGTTGCACGGCTTCGCGTGGAATACCGGCAGCATGTAAAATGGCCACTGCCTGGGCGGCAATCAGGGGAGTTTGCTCGGCGGGTTTGGCCAGGACCGTATTGCCGGCGGCCAGGGCGGCACTGACCTGGCCGGTGAAAATGGCCAGCGGGAAGTTCCAGGGGCTGATGCAAACCACCGGCCCCAACGGAAGATGGACGTCTTCCTTGAAGTGATGCTCAATTTGCTCGGCGTAATAACGCAGGAAGTCCACCGCTTCGCGTACTTCGGCAATCGCGTTGGGCAGGGATTTGCCCGCTTCCCGGATAATCAGGCCTAACAGCACCTGCATATTGTTTTCCATGAGCTGGGCAGCAGTGCGCAGGCAGTGGGCACGTTCCTTGATGGGAGTGGCCTGCCAGATGGGCGCCATATTCACCGATGCCTCGACAGCCTGTCGGACCTCATCCTCGCTGGCCTCGATCACCTTGCCCACTTCATCGCGATGATCGGCAGGATTCAGGCAGGCAATGGCGCGCTCGTCGTTCCAGGCTGCTTCAGGCAGAAGGGTGGGGGCTGCCCGCCAGGCCTGGGTGGCGCTGTTCAGCAAGGCGGCAGACAGGGAGCCAAGGCGGTGTTCGTTGCTTAAATCAATGCCTGCTGAATTCTGGCGTTTGCTGTCAAGGCCGGGTTTGCTGGAGTGATAAATCTCCAGAGGCAGGGGGATTTTTTCATGCGGGGCACCCAGTGGTGTGATGCGGGCAACGGTTTCCAGCGGGTTTTCCACCAGTGCATTGATGTCAATGCTGTCGTCGGCAATCTGGTTCACAAAAGACGTGTTGGCACCGTTTTCCAGCAAGCGACGTACCAGATAGGCCAGCAGGGTTTCGTGGGTGCCAACGGGGGCATAGACGCGGCAGGGACGGTTCAGCTTTTTGGGCCCAACCACTTCTTCATAAAGCGGTTCTCCCATGCCGTGCAGGCATTGGAATTCGTACTGGCCGGGGTAATAGTTTTGGCCGGCCAGGTGATAAATGGCGGACAGGGTTTGGGCATTATGGGTGGCAAATTGCGGGAAGACGGCGTCGGGGGCGTCCAGCAGTTTACGGGCGCAGGCCAGATAGGCCACATCGGTATAAGACTTGCGGGTATACACCGGGTAGCCTTCCAGGCCATCGACCTGGGCGCGTTTGATTTCGCTGTCCCAGTAAGCGCCTTTGACCAGGCGGATCATCAGACGGTGATGGGTGCGCCGACCCAGGTCAATCACATAATCAATCACATAGGGTGCCCGCTTCTGGTAAGCCTGGATCACAAAGCCGATACCGTTCCAGCCGTCAAATTCGCTGTTGTGGCAAAGGGCTTCCAGCAGGTCCAGCGAAAGCTCCAGGCGGTCGGCTTCCTCGGCATCAATATTCAGGCCAATGTCATAGGACTTGGCCAGTTTAGTCAGTGATTCAAGGCGTGGCAGCAGTTCATTCATGACCCGTTCGCGCTGGGCACGGGAATAACGCGGATGCAGGGCGGACAGTTTGATGGAAATGCCGGGTCCTTCGTAAATACCCCTGCCCTGTGAGGCCTTGCCGATGGCGTGAATAGCCTGTTCATACGCGTCATAATAGCTTTGGGCATCGGCCATGGTGGTAGCCGCTTCGCCCAGCATGTCATAGCTGTAACGGAAACCGCGAGCCTCGAATTTGCGGCTGTTGGCCAGGGCGGCGGAAATGGTTTGCCCTGAAACAAACTGTTCGCCCATCATGCGCATGGCCATATTCACGCCCTGGCGGATCAGGGGCTCACCCCCCTTGCCGATCAAGCGGGTAAGGGCCGAGGAAAGGTGTTGTTCGCTATTGACAGCCACCAGCTTGCCCGTCAGCATCAGGCCCCAGGTGGCGGCATTGACAAATACCGAAGAAGAGCCGCCCATATGGGATTTCCAGTCGCCACGGCTTAATTTGTCTCGAATCAGGGCGTCTCGGGTAGCCTTGTCCGGGATGCGTAACAGGGCTTCGGCCAGGCACATCAGGGCCACACCTTCCTGGCTGGACAGGGCAAACTCCTGGATCAGACCCTCAACACCGCCTGAAGGACGCTTGTTTTTCAGGGCTTTCACCAGAGACAGGGCCAGTTCCCGGGTTTGTTCGGGCTGGGCAATATGGGCCTGCTCCAGCAACAGGGGCAGGCATTCGGTTTCGGGGCGACGATAGGCCGAGGTAATGGCCGCGCGCAAGACGGATTGGGGCTGGATATCCTGGCCAAACTCGTAAAATGGCGGAATAGCTGCGTCATTGTCAGGGATGCCAATGTCGCTGTCACCGGACTGGATCACCAGATGGGCCAGCTCTTCGGGTGTGTGTCCCCGTTCGATCTGGTCCAGATAGGCCAGCAGGGCCTGTTTGTGGAGCCAGTGAGGGGTACAGTTGAGTTTGCTGGCATTGTGCTGCAAACGTTCTTTCAGGGTGGAATCGACCTTGATTCCCAGGGTGGTGTTATTGTTGGCCATTTTGTTCTGCCGTCATGGGTTGTTCATGACAGCATAGGTTATAGATTTTTACGGCCGCGCAACATTAGGGTTAACCATTAATGAAAAAAGGTTAACCCAATGAAAGTAAAATATTTATAGGGGTGTAACGCTACCCAGCAGGGCACCGGCAATCAGGAAAATACCGGTCCAGATATTGGCACGAAACAGGGCAAAACTTTTGTCCCGGCGGTTAATGTCAAAGGTGTACAGCTGCCAGAAAAAGTGCAGCACAATAATGGCCATGAAGATGCCATAACCCCAGCCCATACCCATGGCAAGACCGGCCCAGATCCAAAGGATGGCCGTTGCCGCATAAAATCCGCTTAGCCAGATCAGGCCTTTTTCACCAAATTTCAGGGCGGTTGAGCGCAGTCCGAGTTTGATATCGTCTTGCATGTCGGCATAGGCATAAATCGTGTCATAGCCGATTTGCCACATCACGGCACCCAGCCACATGGCAATCGCTGCGGCGGGAACGGTATTTTGTGTGTCTGACCAGGCCATGAGCATGCCCCAGTTGAAGGCAACACCCAACACGGCCTGGGGCCAATAGGTAAACCTTTTGCAAAGCGGATAAATAAACACAATGGGTACCAGCAAGACGGCCAGCCAGCGACTGTAACTGTTAATAAAAAACAGCAGGGTGGCTGCCAGGGCCAGTTGGGCGAACAGGAAAACATAAGCCTGTTTAAGGGTAATCTGGCCACTGGTTAAGGGACGGTAACGGGTGCGGGCCACGTGTTTGTCAAAATCGCGATCGCAAATATCATTAATGGTGCAGCCCGCACTGCGCATGAGCAGGGCACCCAGGCAAAAAATAAACAGGCGCCAGACATCGGGCAGGCCGTTGGCTGCCTGGATAAGGGCGGCGATGCAGGGCAGCAGGGTAAGCCAGGTGCCGATGGGGCGATCCAGTCGGCAGATGCGGGCATAGGGCCCCCAGGAGGCGGGCAGGTACCGCTCGACCCAGTCGTTATGGTGAATATCGCTTAAATCGGGTTGTTGGGTGTTAACAGTCATTAATTTTGCGCATTGGTTCAGGAGAAAATAGCCGCATTTTAACGTGTTTATAAGATTCGCGGCAAAACCTGGGGCTTTGCAGTCAGTGGACTGATAAATTGCAAAAGTGTGTTGCGCAACCGTGATATGGTGGTTTGGGCACGTTTGTTTCATATACAATCATTTCCTTTGGTAACAGAGCAGGCACCCAATTGCAGCTTTTTTGGCCGCCTTTTTTCTGTTTGATTGGTCACCTTGTTTTCAGGTTTATTTCATATGCCCGGCTATATAGAAATACTTGCAACCGTTTTGTTTGCAATCGCCATTATTCATACTTTTTCGGTTTCTTACTTTGCAAAATTGGCTCATCGTAATGGCCCTCATGCGGGCATGTGGCATTTGTTGTCCGAAGTGGAGGGCGTGTTTGGCGTCTGGGCTGCCGTACTGATTGTGGTGATGGCACTGGCCGCGGGCCTGGATCCGGCGGTTGACTATATGGAAACCAGGAACTTTACCGAGCCCCTGTTTGTGTTTGCCATTATGGTGGTGGCAGCCAGCCGTCCGATCCTTCAATTGGTGAGTGATACGGTTCGGTTCATCGCCAGGGTGGCACCAGTGCAAACCGAAGTGGCCACGTTTTTCATTACTTTGTCGCTGGTGCCATTGGCAGGTTCTTTCATTACCGAGCCCGCTGCCATGACCCTGGCTGCCCTTATGTTAAAAGAAGGCTTTTTTACCCGCAGCGGTAATGTGCGCTTCAAGTACCTGGCGCTGGGTGTCCTGTTCGTGAACGTTTCGATTGGTGGTGTGCTAACCGCTTATGCCGCACCACCGGTGTTAATGGTGGCGCAAACCTTTGGCTGGGATAGCCTGTATATGGCTACCCATTTTGGCTGGAAGGCAGCGGTGGCCGTGATTGCCAATGCGGTTATCATTACCATGATTTGTCGCAAGGACATCAAGTCCCGTGCGGTCGGTACGGGGCGCGGTATTAATGCCCCCAAAGAGCCTGGCGCTGAAATAGCACGTCCTCCCGTCCCCTTTGGTGTGATTCTGGTGCATTTGCTGTTTTTGGTGGGTATTGTTTTGTTTGCCCATCATGTGGCCATTTTCCTGGGTCTGCTGATGCTCTTCATTGGTTACTGCGAAGCTTATAAACATCATCAAGACCGTCTCATGATTCGCGAAGGTTTAATGGTGGGCTTCTTCCTGGCCGGTCTGGTTATTCTGGGCGGGCTGCAGCAATGGTGGCTGCAAGACCTGTTGGGTGGCATGTCACCCACCGTGCTGTATTGGGGGGCCACGGCCTTAACGGCTATCACCGATAATGCAGCACTGACCTATCTGGGTTCCCTGGTGGAAGGCACCAGTGAAATCTGGCGTTATATGCTGGTGGCGGGTGCGGTAACCGGGGGCGGCCTGACCGTGATTGCCAATGCGCCCAACCCGGCCGGTTTTTCCATTTTGCGCGGCTGCTTCCCGCACGGTGCGATTTCACCCAAATGGCTGCTGGTCTCGGCATTGTTGCCAACACTGATGGCGGCCATCATGTTTTTATTGCCGGTACAGATTCTAGGAAGTACAGGCTTGTAAAAACGCGTTAAAATAAACGGTTTTATTGGATTTTACATTGGGCAAGGTGTATTTAGCCTGGCCATGTTTCTTTTTTGTGAGTTAAGCTGTGCCAATTTATGCATATAAATGCAGCGCTTGTGGTCATGAGCAGGATGTGCTGCAAAAAATGTCTGATGAACCCCTTACCGTTTGTCCCGAGTGCCATCAGGAAACCTATGCCAAACAGGTTACCGCAGCAGGTTTTCAATTAAAAGGAACGGGGTGGTATGTGACCGATTTCCGTGGTGGTAACGCTTCTGGCGGTGCCTCAGCCGGTTCCGGCTCATCGTCCACGTCAGCAGGCAGTACCTCTTCTTCATCAGGAAGCAGCACCCCGGCTTGATTTTTAACCAGAATATCACTGGCATCGCAAATGCGATGCCGATTGTTTACAGATTTTTCGGAGCATTTCAATTATGCGTACCTGCTATACCGGTCAGGTTTGTCTTGATCACCTCGATCAAACCGTTACATTATTTGGTTGGGTGCATCGTCGTCGCGATCATGGTGGCGTTATTTTTATCGACCTGCGTGATCGTGAGGGTCTTGCCCAAATCGTTTTTGATCCCGACAATGCCGCTGCATTTGAAATTGCCGAGAGCATTCGTAATGAATACTGTATCCGTGTTACCGGTCTGGTGCGTCACCGTCCCGAAGGTACGATCAATCCCGACCTGAAGTCTGGCGAGGTTGAGATCCTGTGTCGTGAAGTTGAAGTCCTGAACGCCTCGGTCACTCCGCCGTTTCAGCTGGATGACGACAATCTGTCTGAAACCACCCGCCTTACCCATCGTGTGCTTGACCTGCGTCGTCCGCAAATGCAGCGCAACCTCATGTTGCGTTACCGCGTTTCGATTGAAGTGCGCAAATACCTGGACAACCTGGGTTTCATCGATATTGAAACCCCCATGCTCACCAAGAGCACGCCTGAAGGTGCACGTGATTACCTGGTGCCTTCCCGTGTTCATGATGGTCAGTTCTTTGCCCTGCCACAGTCTCCACAGCTGTTCAAGCAAATGTTAATGGTATCCGGCTTCGACCGTTATTACCAAATTACCAAATGCTTCCGTGACGAAGACTTGCGCGCCGACCGTCAGCCAGAGTTCACCCAGATCGACTGCGAAACCTCGTTCCTGAACGAAGAGCAGATCCGTGAAATTTTTGAAGGCATGCTGCGTCATATCTTCAAGGTTGTACAAGGTGTCGATCTTGATGCCACCTTCCCGATCATGTCCTGGGACGAAGCCATGAGCCGTTTTGGTTCAGACAAGCCCGACATGCGCGTGAAACTTGAGTTCACTGAATTGACCGATGTCATGAAAGACGTTGATTTCAAAGTGTTCTCGGGTGCAGCCAACCTGGCCGGTGGCCGGGTGGTTGCCCTGCGCGTACCCAACGGTGCTGCGCTGTCACGCAAGGAAATCGACGACTACACCCAATTCGTGGCTATTTATGGTGCCAAAGGCCTGGCCTGGATCAAGGTCAATGAAGTGGCCAAGGGTCGTGATGGTCTGCAATCACCCATCGTGAAAAACATTCACGATGCGGCCCTGGCTGAAATTATCAAACGTACCGGTGCCCAGGATGGCGATATCCTGTTCTTTGGTGCCGACAAGGCCAAAGTGGTTAACGATGCGATTGGTGCCCTGCGTGTCAAACTGGGCCACAGCGATTTTGCCAAAGAACACGGTCTGTTTGAACAAACCTGGAAACCCTTGTGGATTGTTGACTTCCCGATGTTTGAATACGATGAGGAAGAAGACCGTTACGTGGCAGCGCATCACCCCTTTACCAGCCCCAAAGATGGTCATGAAGATTACCTCGAGACCGATCCCTCCAAGGCGTATGCCAAAGCCTATGACCTGGTGCTGAACGGTTGGGAAGTGGGTGGTGGCTCTGTCCGTATTCACCGCGAAGAAATCCAGAGCAAGGTATTCCGTGCCCTGAAAATCAATGCTGAAGAAGCCCGTGCAAAATTTGGCTTCCTGCTGGATGCGTTGCAGTACGGTGCCCCTCCGCATGGTGGCCTGGCCTTCGGTCTGGATCGCCTGGTGACTTTAATGGCCGGTGCCGATTCTATCCGCGACGTGATTGCTTTCCCGAAAACCCAGCGTGCACAATGTCTGCTAACCCAGGCTCCTTCTGCCGTAGATGAGAAGCAATTGCGTGAGCTGCATATCCGCCTGCGTAACATTGAAGTGAAATAATATCGAGATGCTACTCGTTCCCGCGCTCCTGCGTGGGGATGCATGCCAACCCGCCGTTTCGTGATACCGTTCATGTCGTGGTACGGGAGCTGATAAACCCCCCACATAGGCCGGATGTTTCCGGCTTATGTGGGGGGTTGTTGTTTTAGCGGACTTTATCTTACCCGTTACCACGCGGAGCCGCGGGAACGGGTATTGATTATCCTAAACGCTTTCGCTTAGCTGTTCCATTACATGTGGATTTTCCAGGGTTGAAATATCCTGCGTAACGGTTTCACCCTTGGCCAGGGTCCTTAGCAGACGGCGCATGATTTTGCCTGAACGGGTTTTGGGCAGGTTTTCACCAAAGCGGATGTCATCGGGTTGGGCAATTTTGCCGATTTCATGAGCCACCCAGCTTTTCAGTTCGGCTGCCACTTTTTGTGCCTCATCACCTTCAGGGCGATTGCCTTTCAGTACCACAAAAGCCACCACAGCTTCACCCTTGACATCGTGCGGCTTGCCGACCACAGCGGCCTCGGCCACCAGGGGGTTGGCCACCAGGGCGGACTCAATTTCCATGGTACCCAAGCGGTGTCCCGATACGTTCAGGACGTCGTCAATACGGCCCATGATCCAGATATAACCCTGTTCATCGCGATAGGCAGAGTCGCCAGCCAGATACATCTTGCCACCCAACTCATCGGGGAAATAGGTTGAGGCGAAACGGGCATCATCGCGCCAAATGGTGCGCAGCAGTGACGGGAAAGGTCGTTTAATGACCAGCGAGCCGCCTTTACCCTGTTCTACCGAGGCACCCGATTCATCAACAATATCGGCCATAATGCCGGGCAATGGCAGCGTGCATGAGCCGGGCTTGATGGGGAATGCACCGGGAATGGGGGCAATCATATGCGCCCCGGTTTCGGTTTGCCACCAGGTATCCACAATGGGGCAGCGGCCTTGGCCAACGGTTTCGTAATACCACATCCAGGCTTCAGGGTTGATAGGCTCACCGACGGAACCGAGCAGGCGCAGTGAAGAAAGGTCGAATTTGCCGGGCAGATCGGGGCCCAGCTTGATCAGGGAGCGAATGGCGGTAGGTGCGGTATAGAAAGTGGTGACCTTGTGTTTTTCTATCATTTGCCAGAAGCGGGACGCATCGGGGTAAGTGGGTACGCCTTCAAATACGATCTGGGTGGCGCCCACGGCCAGCGGTGCGTAGCAGATGAATGTGTGTCCGGTAATCCAGCCTACATCGGCCGTGCACCAGAACACGTCACTGGATTTGTAATCAAACACCCAGCGCATGGATAAAATCCCCCCCAGCAGATAACCACCGGTACTGTGCTGAACCCCTTTGGGTTTGCCGGTACTGCCCGAGGTATAAAGAATGAACAGGGGGTCTTCAGCGTTCATCCATTCGGGTTCGCACTGACTGGCCTGGCCCTGGATGACATCGTGCCACCAGATGTCATGTGATTCGTTCCAGGGCGTGTCGCTATCGGTACGTTTGAGCACAATCACTTTTTCAACACTGTCGCAGTCGCCATGCGATAGCGCTTCGTCCACGGTTGATTTCAGCGGGGTGAACTTGCCACCACGCACGCTTTCATTGGCGGTAATAATGATCTTGGCTTCGGCGTCTTTGATGCGATCCCGCACGGCACCCGAAGAAAAACCACCAAAAACCACTGAGTGGATTGCACCGATACGGGCGCAGGCCTGCATGGCGATTACGGCTTCAGCGGTCATGGGCATGTAAATGACCACGCGATCACCTTTGCGCACACCCAGGCTTTTCAGGCCATTGGCAAACTGACAGACGCGGTCATGCAGTTGCTGGTAGGTAATGTGTTCGCTGTCGCCATCATCTTTTTCATAAATAATGGCGGTTTTGTTGGCTTTGTCGATAAGATGGCGGTCTATGCAGTTATAGGAGGCATTCAGTTCACCATCGGCAAACCATTTATAGAAGGGGGCATTGCTTTCATCGAGTACCTGGGTGAAAGGTTTTTTCCATGTCAGGTTTTCCATGGCGGCATCTGCCCAAAAGCCCTCGTAATCTTCATTGGCCTTGTTGCACAGCGCATTGTAGGCATCGCTGCTGATATTGGCGTTATTTACAAAATCATCACTGGGTTGAAAAACCCGGCTTTCTTTCAATACTGATTCAATTGCTGACATGATTTGTCCCTTGTATTTTAGTTAAAATTTAATAATGACCGGATAGATGACAGTCAGCTATCCGGTCGTCATTTTATTTTAATGTTGCGCGGCACCCGATGCACCAATTCCGGTCATGGATCGTACATATTGTGCCTGGAAGCCTGCCTTATCCAGTTTGGCACGTTCAGATGTGTCGGTAATGGAAACCAGCCATGCCACGATAAATGTCAGGGGAATGGTAAACAGGGCAGGGTTGCCATATGGGAAGATGGGCGTAGCATTGTGCAGCACACTCACCCATACCGTTGGTCCCAGCACAATCAGGACAGTGGCGGCAATCAGGCCACTGAAGCCACCGACCACGGCACCGCGTGTGGTCAGGTTTTTCCAGAACATGGACAGGAACAGGATGGGGAAGTTGGCCGAAGCAGCCAGCGCAAAGGCCAGGCCCACCATAAAGGCCACGTTCTGGTTCTCGAAAGCGATACCCAAAATAATGGCCAGCACACCCAGTACCAATGTGGTTAAGCGTGAAATGCGCATTTCATCGTGTGGACGGGCCTTGCCTTTCATAATCACTGAAGCGTACAGATCATGACTGACCGCAGAGGCCCCGGACAGGGTTAAGCCCGCAACCACCGCCAGAATGGTGGCAAAAGCAACCGCAGAAATAAAGCCCAGGAAAATGTTGCCACCCACGGCATTGGACAAATGCACGGCTGCCATATTGGTGCCCCCGATAATTTGGGTCACTTCAACCCCGTCCTTGACCACGGTTTCAAAAAACTGCGGATCTTTGGTAAGCAGCATGATGGCGCCAAAACCGATAATGAAGGTCAGGATGTAGAAGTAACCAATAAAGCCGGTGGCCACAAACACGGATTTACGTGCCTGCTTGGCATCTTTCACCGTGAAAAAACGCATCAGGATATGAGGCAGGCCGGCAGTACCAAACATTAAGGCCACACCCAGGGAAAGCGCATCAATCGGGTTTTTCACCAATCCGCCCGGGCTCATGATGGATGTTCCTTTTTCATGGACTTCGGTGGCTTTTCTAAACATGATTTCAGGGCTGAAGTCGGCAATTTTCAAGACCATGAATGCCATGAAAGTAGCACCCGACAGCAGCAGGACCGCCTTGATGATTTGTACCCAGGTGGTGGCCAGCATGCCGCCAAACAGCACGTACATGACCATTAACACACCCACGATCAGCACGGCCCAGATATAGTTCATGCCAAACAGCAGTTGGATCAGCTTGCCGGCACCCACCACCTGTGCAATCAGGTAAATCATGACTACCAGCAAGGTACCCGAGGCTGCAAAAAGACGGACCGGGGTCTGCTTCAGGCGATAGGCGGCTACATCGGCAAAGGTGAACTTGCCCAGATTGCGTAAACGCTCGGCAATCAGGAAGAGCACAATAGGCCAGCCCACCAGAAAACCGGTGGAATAAATAAGACCATCGTAGCCGGTGGTGTACACCATGGCGGAAATGCCCAGGAAGGAAGCTGCGGACATGTAGTCGCCCGCAATCGCCAGGCCGTTTTTAAAGCCGGAAATACCGCCGCCGGCCGTGTAGAAATCGCTGGCAGTGGTGTTTTTGCGGGCGGCCCAGTACGTAATGTACAAAGTGGCGGCCACAAACAGGAAGAACATGATAATGGCCGGAATGTTCATGGGTTGTTTTTCAACCTCACCGGTCAGGGCGTCGGCCCAGGCCGAGGTGCTGAACAGGCCAGCAAGTAGGGCCAGTAAATGCTTATTCATGGGTTTGCTCCTGGACAGCAAGAATCACACGTTGGGTGGTTTCTTCGAAAACGCCATTGGCTTTATGCACATAAATGCCGGTAATCGCAATGGCAAACAAAATCACGAAAAGGCCAATATAGATGCCCCAGGTGGTGATACTGTTGGTTCCTACGGGTACCCCGAAAGATTCGGGGCTAAGCCCGATATACAGGATGTAAACCACATAGATGCTGAACATGAGGATGGAAAAACTCCATCCCAGCACACTTTTCTGGTGTGCCATTTTTTGGAACTCAGGGTTATCCAATACCCTTTGTGTCAGTTTATCCACTTTATGTCTCCGGTAAAGTAAAACTGTTTTTTAAAAAGAAGGGACTGCTTTGTTGTTATTGGACTTTGCGTAATGTAAAGGAGGTGGGGCAGGATTTTCTAATTTTCTTTTTTGATTATTATTATTTGTTCAAATTATGATGGCTAAAAAATAACAATAAAATCAATTGCTTATATATTTTTTTGGATGGGGAGGTTAATATGTAAAAAGTCGGCGGCATCGACTATTTGATTTAAATCAAAAAATAAATGCGTTTCTTCGAAAAAGTTTTTGTGACACGGGCGTACAATAAAAAAATGCGGTAAAAAAATTAACGCCATCAAACAGCGTCATTCAATGATTAAAAACTACTAAAAACAATTATTAAAAAAGTTTATATTTAAATGAAGTACCCAGGAGGATAAATGGATCTGACCCAACTGAAAAGTTTTGTGGCAGTGGCCCATTACGGGCATTTGACGCAGGCAGCAGAATCCCTGCACCTGTCACAACCTGCCGTAACCGCACAAATCAAGGCGATCGAGCGCAATCTTGATGTTAATTTGTTTGAACGTAATACTCAGGGCATGAGGCTGACGCCAGCCGGTGAGGCCTTTTTGCCCAAGGCTGAATCCATCTTGCAGCAAATGCGCGAGCTTGATGTTTTTGCCCTGAGTCTTTCATCCACATATGTAGAGCAGGCAAAACTGGGCATTATTCAATCGGTCGACCGGCAAATGTTAAGCCGTTTGCTTAACCATATTCTGGAACTGGACAGTTCCCTGTATTTGCATGTGGAAAACAGCCTTAGCGGCGAGGTCCTGAACAAGGTGCGCAAGAAAGAGATTGATGCCGGCTTTTTTCTGGGTGACAACCCTTATCGTACGGTGTACTCCATCGAGCTGGACGAGGTGCATTATGTGCTGATTGTGGCCGTGCAGCGGTTGGCGGAAGCCATTGAAGACCCCAAGACATTTTTCAGTACGGCCACCTGGATAGAGCGCCCGGCTTTCTCGGCCGGTGACAAGATCAGCAACCGCTTCTGGCATCAACACAAGATTTCACCGCAAACCGCACTGGTTTGTGATGATATTGATTTATGCATCGAGCTGGTTGCCAGCAATCTGGCCATCACGCTTATCCCTTCGCGTGAAGCCTATCGGGCCATCAAGGCTGGCAAAAATATTGCCCTGGTACCAGGGTATGACATCCGTTCGCGTCTGAGCTATATTTATCCGGCAGAATATGAGACGGATAAAAACAGTCAGCTTATTCGCCAGGCTGTGTGTGAGATTTGGGGCGTATCGCCTTGACCCCATTGTTTTAAGGTTGCATCACGATTTCTGATGAGTAATATCAGCAGCCAGTGTCGCGGGCAAACAGGTTTGAAGCCTGAACCTATGCTATGCTTTTTTGTGCATTGATTTTGTAAATGCACACCGGATTCATGACGAATTCAAAATAATTACATCAAATGGCATTAAGCGCATTTTATTAAAACCAGACAGGAATGGAGTTAAGTATGACAACAGAAGTACAAACCTCGTTAAATGGAAAAGTGGCGTTGGTAACCGGTGCTGCCAGTGGTTTGGGGCGTGAAATTGCCCTGACCTATGCCAGGGCGGGTGCCGCGGTTGGCGTTGCCGACCTGAATATTGACGGGGCCAATAAAGTGGCAGATGAAATCATCAATGCGGGTGGCAAAGCCATTGGGGTTGCCATGGACGTGACCAGTGAAGATCAGGTCAACCAGGGTGTTGATGCCCTGGTGGCCGAGTTCGGTTCAATTGATATTCTGGTGTCCAATGCGGGGATTCAAACCATTGAGTCCATCGACAAGTTCGATTACACCAAATGGAAACAGATGCTGGCGATTCATCTGGATGGTGCCTTCCTGACCACCAAGGCTGTGCTTAATCACATGTATCCTGCCGGCCGTGGCGGGGTGGTTATTTATATGGGTTCGGTGCATTCTCACCTGGCCTCCAAATTGAAAGCGCCTTATGTAACCGCCAAGCACGGCTTGCTGGGCCTGGCTCGTGTGCTGGCCAAGGAAGGGGCCGAGCATAATGTTCGCTCGCATGTGATTTGCCCCGGATTTGTGCGGACTCCGATTGTAGAAAAACAAATTCCCGAACAGGCCAAAGAGCTGGGTATTTCCGAAGAGGAAGTGGTTAAAAATGTCATGCTGGGCGGCACGGTAGACGGGGAGTTCACCACGACCGAAGATATTGCCCAAACCGCTTTGTTTTTGGCGGCGTTCCCCAATAAAGCCCTTACCGGTCAGTCAATTACGGTCAGCCACGGTTGGTACATGCACTAAATCGTTTTTTGTTATTGTTCGGAGAAGTCATTGAATTTGCCTCATTATGAACGCATCGCCCTGGTTTTACAGGGGGGTGGGGCGCTGGGTGCTTATCAGGCCGGGGTTTTCCAGGGATTGTATGAAGCGGGTATTATGCCCAATCATATTTCCGGGATTTCTATTGGTGCCCTGAATACCGCCGTTATTGCCGGGAATGCGCCTGAAGATCGTGTTGAAAAACTGCGTCAGTTCTGGGAAACCATTTGTCAGCCCAATTTGGGCATGTCCATGTTACCGTTTTTTGAGCAGGGTCTGTTCAATATGCACGACTGGTTCAAGATTGGTCTTGGCAATATGTACGGCTTAAGTGCCATTTTCGATGGCCAGAACGGTTTTTACAAGCTGCGCATTCCGCCACCGGCCATGGTGGGGCATGGCACGCCCGAAAAGGCCAGTTATTACGATACATCGGCGCTTAAACATACGCTGGAAAAATTCTGCGACTTTGACCGTATCAACAGCAATAAATGTGACATTCATGTGTCGGTGGGTGCCGTCAATGTGCGTACCGGCAACTTTGTCTATTTTGATAATGAATGTCACGAGTTGCGGGCCGAGCATTTCATGGCTTCGGGGGCCTTGCCACCGGCCTTTGCGCCGGTGGAAATTGATGGTGATTACTATTGGGACGGTGGCATTGTTTCGAATACGCCACTGACCTATGTGCTGGGCGCAAAACCCAGTCGCGATACCCTGGTGTTCCAGGTGGATCTCTGGAGTGCCCGCGGGCATGTTCCACACAACATGGAACAGGTGAATGATCGGCAAAAGGAAATTCAATATTCCAGCCGGACCCGTATGCTGACTGATTACTGGAAGCAGGTTCAGGAAATGCGTCATGCCATTGGCAAGTTGCTTGAACTGGTGTCCCCTGAAAAAATGCCTGATGACGCTTCGCTGGCCAAGATCAAAGAGCTGGCTGACAGGCGTAAATATAATGTCATCCAGCTGATTTATCGTGACCGTCCTTATGAAAGTCATAACAAGGATTATCAGTTCGGTCTTGCCAGCATGAAAGACCATTGGCAATCGGGCCTGATGGATATCCGCCAAACCCTGGACAAACCCGAGTTTCTGGCCATGCCTGACAATGATATTGGTTTTGTGTCACATGACGTTCACCGGGATGAAGTTTATGTTCCCAAGGGGGTGAAATCAAAATGAGTTCGTCGTCTTACCGCAGTTTGCCCTCTTTGCTGCTGAACGTGCGTGAAGCGCTAATGGTGCATTTTCGTCCTCTTTTACATGCCGAAGGACTGACAGACCAGCAATGGCGGGTGCTGCGTGCCCTGGGAGAGCAAGAACCCCTGGAGCCCAACCAGCTTTCCAGCGTTTGCATGCTGCTGGGCCCCAGCCTGACTCGGATGCTGACGGGCATGGAACAGTCAGGCCTGATCAGTCGCAGCCGTTCACAGCAGGACCAGCGCAGGCAGGAAGTGTACCTGACCGAAAAAGGGCTGGCCTTGCTGGCCCGAATCAAGCCACTGATTGAAAACCGGCATAACGCGCTGGAGGAAAGAATTGGCAAAGAACTGATGGACCGGGTTTATAGCGATCTTGACAGCCTGCTGGAAAAAATCCCGCAGGAAGTGGTGATTAGAAAATAATGCCTCTGAGGGTATTGATACAAAAATAAGGCGTAAAGCGGGTGTTGTTATGCCGGTTGTTTATTTTTAATATGACGGTTGGTTTTAATCATGAGCTGGATTGCTAAACTCAAATTTCATCACCTGAAAACTTTGGTGGCGCTGGCCGAGCAGCAAAACCTGACTCGGGTGTCCGAGCTTATGAATATTACCCAGCCGGCCCTGTCAAAATGGCTGTCTGGCTTGGAAGAAGAAATCGGCATGCCCCTGTTTGAAAGGCATAGCAAGGGCATCCGGCCTACGCCGGGGGGCTTGCTGGTGGTTAAGCATGCACGACGACTGGTTAATGACCTGGAGCGTTCTACCCGGGACATAGAATTGTTCAAGGAAGGTATCCAGGGTTCGCTTATGATTGGCAGTTCACCGGTGGCCACCGATGTCGTATCAAAAGCCGTGCTGGATCTGCTCAAGGATTACCCCAATGTTCATGTACGCATCATTGAAAGCGTCATGATGCCTTTGCTGGAACAATTGGTGTCCGGCCATATTGATGCGGTCATTGGCCGGGTGGGGGGAAGCGCCCTGCAATTGCCGTTGAATTACAAGGTCCTGTATACCGAACCCATCTGTTTTGTGGCAAGACCGTGGCATCCCCTGGCGGGCCAGTCCAATATTGATTGGGCACAGCTTGGTGATTATGACTGGATTGTCTGGCCTACCGGCACGCCAATCCGCAGCAGTATTGACCATGCCCTGGTTGACCTGGGGATGATGATGCCCGCCAATCATGTCGAATCTGGCTCCATGAGCGCCACGGTTCGCATGTTGCAGGGTAGCGATATGGTGGGGATTCTGTCACAGCGACTGGCTGACAGTTTTGCCAAAGAGCGGCAGCTGGTGATTCTGGACTTGCCCAAAATCGAACAAAAGGGCAGTGTGGGTATTTTCTGGCGTCAGAACGAACCGCCGTCAGATACGCTCGAGGCCTTCCTTGGGCACCTGGTAGAGGCATCGCGGTAATAAGAAGAAGCGGGCTTTTTCCCACGCCTGTTTGTGTGCCCACGCTCCCGCGTGGGCACAAGACCCATCAGGCAGTAGCCGGTGCGATGTAATCGGGCTGGTTCTCAGGTGCCGCGGCCTTGAAGGCGGGCATGCTTGTGCAATGCCCGTACACTTTCAGGCAACGGGGATAGGCGCTCACATCACATTTCATGCGAATGGCGTTGGCCAGCTGCGGAATCAGGCAGCAGTCGGCCAGAGTGGGCGTATCGCCAACGCAGAAATGATCAGAGCCGGCTTTTTCAAGCAAAGCTTCAATACTTTTCAAGCCCGTTGCGATCCAGTGTTCATACCAGGCCTGTTTTTGTTCCTCACTGATCTGAAGGTCTTTGCTTAAGTATTTCAGGATACGCATATTGTTAACGGGGTGAATATCGCAGGCAATGCCATAGGCGATTTCCAGAACCAGGGCACGCTGCGCGGTATCTTCAGGGATAAGCGGGGCAACGTTGGGGTATTTCCGGTCCAGGTAATCAATGATGGCCAGCGACTGACCAATGGATCCTTCAGGAATATCCGCCAGGGCAGGTACCAGGGCCATGGGGTTCAGCTTGCAAAACCCGGGATCGTTCTGCTCACCTGAACGGATATTAATGCCTGCGGTTTCGTACTGGATGCCTTTTAGCGCTAAAGCAATACGTACACGGTAAGAGGCGGAACTGTTGAAAAAGCTGTAAAGTTTAGTCATTGTTTGTCTTTTTTTGATGGTTAAGGCCATTTGGCTGGTGCGGAAGACCCCCGACAGCAGGGGCGTCTTCCCGTTTTATAATTGAGTGTGACTGCTGCAAATAAATGGTTTTACGATGCATTGGCGGGTGTTGCATTCATGGTGGTGCCTTGGCGTGCCCGCTTTTGTTTGGCTAGCGAGAACATATACAGCACCAGGATGCATGAAGCGGTAATCAAGGCGGGGAAGGCCAGTGCCTTGAAGATGGTCGTGAACTCATAGCCCCAGGAAATCATGGTGCCACCCGCAAACGCACCAAAAATGGCACCGCAGCGTCCGGCGGCATTGGCCCAGCTAACACCGGTTGCCCGGCATTCGGTGGGATACAAAATGGCAGATAAAGAGTTGAATCCTACCTGTGCGCCACTAATGCCCACACCGGCACCAAAAATGCCCAGCACCAATAAAGGAATATTACTGGTTGAAAAACCAATAAGGGCAATGAAACCGGCACCCAGGATATAGCTGGTAATTAACACTTTATAAGGGTTGCGCTTGTCCATGAGGTTGCCCAGGTAAATGGCGCCCAGGGTGCCACCAATCTGGAAGGCAGCGGTAATCCAGGATGCTTTGGACAGTTCGACACCAATACTGCCAAGCAGGGTGGGTACCCAGCTGGAGAACAGGTAAATAATCAGGAAACTCATGAAAAATGCCAGCCATAACACTGCAGTCACCATGAACAGGCCGGGCTGGAACAGGGCGGTAACCGCACTTTTGCCGGTTTTGACTTCATCCAGATGGAAGACGGTATTGGGGTAGGTTTTACCGGTAATTTTTCCCATGAAAGCGGCAATGTTTTGAGCGGGCTCGTTTTTGCTGACACGATAACGGGGAGACTCATCCAGGAAGATGGACAACATAATCACCAGTGCCAGCGGCAGTACACCACCCAGTACCAGAATGCCGTGCCAATTAACCAAGTGCAGCAATTGTGCGGTAAGCACGCCTCCCAGGGCCGAACCCAGCGTGAATCCACAAAACATTAGGGTCACCAGGGCTGAGCGACGACGGGCAGGCAGGAATTCGGACGTCAGGGTAATGGCGGTGGGCATGGCCCCTCCCAGACCGATGCCGGTTAAAAAACGCAGAAAGGCCAGGGTTTCCATATTGGGGGAAAAGGCCGACAGCAGACTCATGAGGCCAAAAAAGAAAACGCTGAAGATGAGAATTTTCTTGCGGCCCAGACGGTCAGCCAGCGGGCCAAAGATAATGGCGCCAAGGGTCAGGCCAATAAGGCCCGAAATGAACAGGGGGGTTAGCTGGGGCCTGCTTAAGCCCCAATCGGCAATAATGGCCGGGGCGATAAAACCGATGGCGGCCGTATCAAGGCCATCGGTGGCAACAATCAAAAAGCACAGCAGGATGGTTTTCCACTGGTAGCGGGAAATGGGGGCATCATCAAGGGCTTTTTGCACACTTAATGATTGGGACGTATTGGACATTTCAAAGACTCCGGAAAGACAATGCCGGGTCTGTGCAATGTGATGGAGGTTTCCCGGCAGTATCATGAAAACAATGCATTTTCACGTATGCGGCCAATGTAACCTGATGTGGTCTTGAAAATAAAATGATATTTACGGCTTTGTCATAACTTTTATATTATGACAAAGCCGTAGCGCTTGTTTCCTGGCGCTTACCGGGTGCTGGCAAAGGTATCACACTGCGCGATATTACCGCTTTCCAGGCCCCGCTTGAACCAGGTCATGCGTTGCTGTGACGTGCCATGGGTAAACGCGTCAGGAACGACATAACCCTGCTGCTGTTTTTGCAGGCGGTCATCGCCCACGGCGGCTGCCGCATTGATGGCCTCTTCAATATCGCCGGGTTCAATAATGTCCCCCTGGCGTCGCAACTGGTTGGCCCAAATGCCGGCCAGGCAATCTGCCTGCAGCTCGGACAGGACGGAAAGTGCGTTGGCCTGACGCTGGTTGCCACGGCTGCGTGCCTCGTTGACCTGATCCAGGATGCCCAGGCGGTTTTGCACATGATGGCCGATTTCGTGGGCAATTACATAGCCTTGGGCAAAGTCGCCATGCGCACCCAGGCGCTGGCCCATTTCCCTGAAAAAGCTTAAATCCAGGTAAACCTTTTCATCGGCCGGACAATAAAAAGGGCCCATCGCCGCCTGGCCCAGGCCACAGGCACTGCGTGTGGATCCGCTGTATAACACCAGCTTGGGTTCGGGGTAGGCCCCCCATTGCTGTTGCTGGAATATTCTGCCCCAGGCGTCTTCGGTGGTTTTAAGCACCTTGGCCACAAACCTGCTTTCAGCATCGCTGAGGCCTGGCGTTGGTCCTTGTGAATACGTGGTTGCTTCATATTGTGAGGGGGCGTCGGAACCGGTCATTTGCAGCAGCAGGTTGGGATCCACCCCAAAATACATGGCAACCAGGATAAGCACGATGGTTCCCAGGCCAAATTTCTTGCCACCACCGCCACCACCACCACCTCTTCCTCCCCCGAACATGCCGCCACCACGGCCAAACATGCCACCACCCATCCCGGTATGGCTGCCCCGACGATCTTCTATGTTTTTGCTTTCGTCTGACCCATCCAAGCGCATTGTATTTTCCTTGAAACCATGGGTGCGATATTGCACCGCTGTACAAAAGTTTTTGCCTCATTTTAAACATAATCAGGGCAAGTCCCTTATTCCGGGTGTAAACGATTGCAAGTTTTGCGTTCTTGCAACGAAGTCTTTTTTTCACTTAACAAGTCTGCCAACAACTTGCTGGTAAAATGGGGATCAAAGCAGGATGTTGCGTTAATTATTCTCATTCATGGGCGCAATTTCTGTAATGGCGTGTTTTGCTTGCCCGTTTTGGGTCTTATGGAATTTCTGGAGTTGTTTTTGTGGATTTTGGCCAAATAGTTCAATCAATTACCGTTTACGCGCTGCCTTTGCTGTTTGCAATTACCTTGCACGAGGCTGCCCATGGTTATGCCGCCCGGAAATTTGGCGACCAGACCGCTTTTATGCTGGGACGAATCAGCATGAACCCGGTCAAACATATTGATCCGGTGGGAACGATTATTGTGCCGTTGGCCATGGCCCTGCTGAATACCGGGTTTATTTTTGGCTGGGCCAAGCCGGTTCCGGTCAATTTCAATAATTTGCGCAATCCCAAAAAAGACATGATCTGGGTTGCCGCTGCCGGACCTGGTGCCAATCTGCTCATGGCTGTTTTCTGGGCTATCATGGCCAGAGTGGCCCTTGAACTGGGCGGTTTTGGCAGCTTCTGGTGGCTCATGGCCATTGCAGGCATTCAGGTCAACGTCATTCTAATGGTTTTCAACCTGTTTCCCTTGCTGCCCCTGGATGGCGGACGGGTGCTGTCGGGTTTGTTGCCACCCAAGCTGGCCTGGGAATACAATAAAATTGAACCTTACGGCATGTTCATACTCATAGGATTAATAGTAACCGGATTGCTCAGCCCTATTATTTTTCCAATTATCCAAATGGTTGTTCAATGGCTGGTTACCCTGTTCATTCTTTAAGGAACACGAAAAAACATGACAGTACTTAGAATTGTCAGTTATAACATTCACAAAGGGAAAACCGCCTTGGGGCGTCGCAGTTCACTGCTTGATCTAAGTGCAGGGCTTTCGGGCCTGAAAGCGGATCTGGTTTTTTTACAGGAAATCCAGGGGCGAAACGAAAAAGAGCGGCACCAGCATGCCCAGCCTGCCTTATTGGCCGGACATTTGCATATGGAAGTGGCCTATGGGTGCAATGCCATCAGGAAAAAAACCGATCATGGCAATGCACTGTTGTCCAAGTATGAAATTATTGACCATGAAAATGAGGATATTTCCGACCATAAGCTGGAGCAGCGTGGTGTTTTGCATGCCCGGGTAAAGATCGGTGAGCATTGCATACATTGTTTTGTGGTGCATTTGGGGTTGTTTCACGGTAGCCGGATCCGTCAGGTTGCGGCTATTATCGAACGTATCAAGCGTTTGGTGCCCGAAGATGAACCCTTGATTATTGCCGGTGATTTCAATGACTGGAATGAAAAACTGGCTCCTTTTTTTGCCGAAGAGTTGGGTGTGCATGAGGTATTTGCCCAGACACCGCTGCGGCTTGATGATGAACTGCCCCGCATGAAAGTTTCATTCAAGCGTCTTTGGGATACCTTCAGCTTCAGAAAGCTCATGGAGACTGAGAAAAAACTGCGTTCCCAGCGGATGAAATTACCTGAGATTTCCCTGAAAACCTTGCCCAAGGTGCTTAAGCACCTGCAAGACCCCGAGGAATTGCCGCCAGCGCGCACTTTTCCGGCGGCTTTCCCGTGGCTAAGGCTGGACAGGATGTACCAGCGCGGTTTTGAAATCCGTTCTGCCCAGGTATTAAAAGGCAGGCCCTGGAGCAAAATATCCGACCATGCCCCGATCTGCGTGGAGCTGGCATTGGCGAAACCCCAGGATGCGTAATCACCCGCTTACCGTTGGTCGTCCTGGTGGATATCCAGCGCTTCCAGAAAACGTGACACCATATTGTAGGCACCGATGGTGGCGGTCAGTTCCACCAGCTTCTGATTGTCATAATGCTTGCGGACGGCCTCAAAAATTTCTTTGGGAACCTGAATCTGCCGGGTCATTGAATCGGTGTAGGCCAGCACGGCGCGGGTTTGCTCATCAAATAAATCGCTGTTTTCCCAGTCGTCCAGGGCATCAAGCTGGGCTTGGGTGACGCCTTCTTTCAGGGCAATGGGAGCATGTTGGTCGGCTTCGTAGGGAGCGCCATTCAAGACCGCCACCCGCATAATAATCAATTCACGGATATCACCGGGCAGAGTGCTTTTTTGACGTACCGCGGTCAGGTAATCCAACCAGCCCTGGGCAATGGCGGGGCTGTGCAACAGCATTTGGTATAAATGAATAACGCTGCCACGTTCGGCCACAATCTGGTCGACCAGGGGCTTGGTTTGTGGGGTGGTTAAATCGGCATAAGGTAAACGTGCCATTAAATGGTCTCTCCTGTTGTTTTGTGCATTTAATATATGTGGTTGCTCCCGTGGTAAAAACGGGAGCTGCGGTTAATTCATCTTATAAAACCTGCGATACCGTATCGTTGAGCCGACTCACAATATCGCTAATGTCTGCTTCGGTGCAAATAAAGGGGGGGGCCAGCAAAATGTGATCGCCCAGGCGTCCGTCGATGGTGCCGCCCATGGGGTAGACCAGCAGGCCGTTTTCCTTGGCCTGTGCCTTGATTCGGGCATGGGTTTTAAGCGCCGGATCCAGGGGCTTTTTGCTTTCCCGGTCTTGCACCAGTTCGATTCCCACAAACAGTCCGCGTCCACGAATGTCGCCAATATGCCCGTTACCGGAAAATGCCTGGCGTAGTTCATTGCGCAGTTGTTCGCCACGCTGCAGCACATTGGCCAGCAGGTTTTGATCCTGTATGGTTTTTTGAACCGCCAGCGAAGCGGCACAGGCGGTGGCGTGACCAATATAAGTATGGCCATGCTGGAAAAAACCGCTGCCATTGACAATCACATCGTAAATTTTATCCGAGCACAGGGTTGCGCCAATCGGTTGGTAACCGGCCCCCAGGCCTTTGGCAATGGTAATAATGTCGGGTACCACACCGTCTTCTTCGCAGGCAAACAGGTGGCCGGTGCGGCCCATACCCGACATGACCTCATCAAGAATGAGCAAAACACCGTATTTATCGCAAACCGCGCGGATTTTCTGAAGGTAGGTTTTTACCGGTGGCACGGCACCGGCTGTCGCGCCCACCACGGTTTCGGCCACAAAGGCGGCCACGGTGGACGGCCCGAGCTCAAGAATTTTGTCTTCCAGCTCATGGGCCAGGCGGGAGGCATATTGTTCTTCGGACTCGTTGGGAAGCTGGTCACGGTAGGCATAGCAGGGAGACACGTGATGCGCCTCTATGAGCAGGGGTAAAAAAGGCTGGCGTCGCCAGGCGTTGCCACCAATTGCCAGGGCGCCCAGTGTATTGCCGTGATAGCTTTGGCGGCGGGCAATAAAATGTCTGCGTTCGGTTTGGTCAATTTCCACAAAATACTGGCGTGCCAGCTTCAGGGCTGCTTCCACCGCTTCTGAGCCACCTGATACAAAATACACATGGTTAAGATTGCCTGGGGCCTTGTTTTGCAGAAAATCGGCCAGATCCTCGGCCACTTGCGTGGTAAAGAATGAAGTATGTGCATAGGCAATGGTGTCAAGCTGCTGCTTGATGGCCTCAATCACGGCCGGATGTCCGTGCCCCAGGCATGAAACCGCTGCGCCGCCACAGGCATCGATATAACTCTTTCCGTCCGAATCAAAAAGACGGATACCTTTACCGCCCACGGCTGTTTTCAGGGACACTTTGGGGTTACGGTGGAAAACATGGGTCATTTTTCCGGGCTCCGGGTAAATCCCTGTATATAGGTGACAGGGAAGATAAAAATAAGCAAATACGGGCGGTATGGCCTGAATTTGCCGGTTCGGTGTAACGCGGTATAGATGTTCGACTATTCTATACCTTAAGTGAAAATTTCAAAACTCCAAATATTAAAGTAAAATGCAGGCATCATGTATGGCCATAATCGGCAAAGGTGTTCCGTTTACTTTGACCAAAAATAATATGACAACAAAAATTCTTATTGTTCGCTCTTCCTCGCTGGGCGATCTGGTGCACATGCTGCCGGCCATTTCGGATATTGCCAAACATGTTCCTGATGCGCAAATAGACTGGGTTGCTGAAGAGGCTTTTGCTGAAATTCCCGCCTGGCATCCTGCTGTGCATGAGGTTATCAAGGTGGCTCACCGTCGCTGGCGTAAAACCTGGTGGTCGGCGCCTACCCGGAAGGAAAGGGCCGAGCTCAAGCGTAAACTTAAAAGTACCCGATACGATGTTGTGCTGGATATGCAGGCCCTCATGAAATCCGCCTGGATTGTCCGTCAGGCCAAGGGGGTCAAGCATGGGCTGGACTGGAAATCTGCCCGGGAGTCCATGGCTTCCCTGTTTTATGATGTCAGGCATACCGTGGCTTTCTGGCAGCCTGCGGTTACCCGTCAACGTATGCTGGCAGCGGCGACTTTCAATTACCAGTACGACGGCGAGCCCGATTTTGGCCTGCAAAAATTTACCGATGGCGTTGCCATCCAGGATTACGTCGTCATCATGCCCTCGGCCAGTCGTGAAGACAAGCTGTGGCCCGAGGCTGACTGGCATGCCGTATTCCGTGAATTGAATGCTGCCGGGCTAAGCCTGAAGCTGCTGGCCGGCAATGAAAAAGAAACCGAACGCGCCCGGGCGCTGGTACGTGACTTTCCCGATGCCGGGATTTTGCCCCGTATGTCCCTGACCGATGTGGCCCGTGTCATTGCACCTGCCCGCATGATGATTGGGCTTGATAGCGGTCTGACGCATTTGTCCGCCGCGCTGGGTCGTCCTACAATTGGCATTTACAGCGCTTCCACCCCGGTCAGAACACCGCTGGTAGGCGCTGCCTTTACGGCCAGTCTGGGTGACCGGGGCATTCCACCCACACGGGAAATGGTGTTATCCAAACTGAAACAGGCACTGGCAAGCTAACCATGAACCGATTCTTTTATACTAATACGCTGCGTCTGATTGCACCCATTGCATTATGGCTGCTAGAGCGTCGTGCCCGCAAGGCGGGCGGGAAATGGGACATTCGCGGTGATGAGCGTTTTGGCCGTTACCCTCATTCGGCACCTGCCGGTTCCAGCATTGCCCATGGTGATGATGAAGGCTATGCCGAAACCATTTTCACGTTCAGGCGCCCGGTGTGGGTGCATGCCGTCAGTCTTGGTGAAACCCGGGCTGCGCATCCCCTGATTCAGGCTTTGTTGGACCAGGGCTTTCCGGTTTTGTTAACCCATATGACAGCCACTGGCAGGGCGCAAGGTGCCCGTATGTTTGCCGATGCGATTGGTCAGGGTATGTTGTGCCAGGCTTGGGTGCCCTATGATTTCCCCGAGGCAGTCAGGGGGTTTCTGGAGCACTGGAAGCCCCGTTGCGGCATTTTGATTGAACGTGAAATCTGGCCCAATATGGTGGCCGAGGCCAATCGCCAGAAAATGCCGCTGATTGTGGCCAGTGCCCGGTTTTCCGAATCGGCCTACAAACAGGCCCATTGGCTGGGCAGCGTCATGCGTAATGCCCTGGCTGGACTGGATTTGGTGCTTACCCAAAGCCGTGTCGACTCTGCCCGGCTTGATGATCTGGGCGTCAAGCGCCTGCAAGTGGTTGGCAATCTGAAATTTGACCTTAATATTTCTTATAGCCAGGTACATGCAGGTCAAGTGGTACGCCAGGTTATCAACCGTCAGGTGGTGGCCATTGCCAGTACCCGGGACGGTGAAGAAGAGGGTTTTCTCAAGGTCATCAAGGCATTGGTTAAAAATCAAGAGCAACAGTCCCGGCAGGAAGCAGCGTCATCCTTGCCCCTGTTCATGATTATTCCCCGTCATCCACAACGGTTCCGGGAAGTGGAAACACTGATTCAGCAAAGTGGCCTTACGTACCGTTGCCGCTCGCAAAACCCCATCAATGATGATCTGAAAACCATCGATATTCTCTTGTGTGACAGTGTTGGGGACATGTTCTTTTATTACGCCATGTCCGATCTGGCGATTGTGGCAGGCAGTTTTGGCGAGTATGGTGGTCAGAACCATATTGAGCCCTGTGCCGTGGGAGTACCGGTCATTGTTGGCCCGCATACGGAAAATTTCCAGCAATCGGTGGAAGACGCCTTGTCGGAAGGGGCTGCCCGGCGTACCCAGAACGAAGAAGGGGCCATTAAACTGGCTCTTAAAATCCTGGGTAATGAAGAACAGCGGCTTGGCATGAGCAAAGCGGCCAAGCAGTGGTTATCATTGCATGAGGGGGCCACCGATCGTATCATGAGTGCCCTGAAACCTTATCTTCGTTAGTGTATTACCAGAGTTATCCATAATGACCCTATTGCCCAGTGCAGGCATGCTGCAGAAAACCCTGTTTTCCGCCTTGCCTGACTTTTCTTCTATTGCCTGGGTTGAACAAATTGATTCAACCAACACTTTTCTGATGCAGGAAGCGCGCAACCTGCAGAGCCAGTGGGGGCGCCCGGCCCTGATTGGAGCCCATCACCAGCAAAAAGGCAAGGGACGTAGCGGGCGCAAATGGGTGGATAATGCGGGCGCCACCCTGATGTTTTCCTGTGCGTATGATGTTTTCCTGCCGCCGGCGCAACTGCCCATGCTGGCACCGGTAGCCGGTATTGTGGCCTGTGAACAGTTGCGCAAGATGGTGGGCTCTGCCGCACAGGACCGTTTAAGCATGAAGTGGCCCAACGATATCCAGTTTGATGAGGGCAAACTCTCGGGTCTGCTGGTTGAATCGGTCAAGCCGGGAAATGGCCGGGTGAATGACCGTCATCATGTGGTGGTGGTGGGTATGGGAATGAACCTTTCCCAGGCTGAAGCGCTTAGCCAGGACCTGGGTCGCAAAGTGGCCGACTGGACTTCGGTTTTGATGAGCCTGAACCGGCAGGATGAACAGGCTGAGCACATTGCCCTGCTGGTTGCCCGTATTGCCCGTGCCTGGTCCGAGGCTTTTTCCCTTTACGAACAGGAAGGTTTCGCGCCGTTCCGGCAACGCCATGAAAGCCTGGATGCCCTTAAAACATGTGAGGTTAATGTGCTGTCTGGTGATAAAATTGTACTCACAGGCACTGCCAGGGGTTTAAATGACCAGGCATGCCTGGTGGTTGAAAACGGGCAGGGCCTGCATCTTGTCACCAACGGTGATATCAGCATTCGTGCCCGTACCCATACCTAGGAGCGCGCCATGCTCATGCTACTGATCGACTCGGGCAATACCCGGGTAAAAGTCACTTACCTTATCAACCAATTCCGGCAAACCGAAGACCTTCTGGTGCTGGAGCACGACCATATAGACAAACTGCACGACTGGTGCAATACCTTGCCCGAAGTTCCTGTAAGGGCCATTGGCGTTAACGTGGCCGGTGAAGTCATTGCACACAAAATCCAGCAGGCCCTGCCTGCTTCCTGTCCGCTTCAATGGCTGGCCGCGCAGGCGCAAACCCTGCACCTGAAAAACAGTTACCAACATCCCGAACAGCTGGGCGCCGACCGCTGGATGGGGCTCTTGGGGCTTTCCGAACATCGGCAACATCCCGAATTGCCTGCCATGCTGGTGAGCTTTGGTACGGCCACCACCGTTGACAGCATTGATGCCGACAACCTCTTCATGGGGGGGCTGATCTTTCCTGGTGTTATGCTCATGCGTGCCAGTTTGCATAAAGGGACCGCCAATCTGCCTGCCATCGACCTGCGTAAAAGTGAGGTACCCCCGGCTTTTCCGCATAATACCGAACAGGCGATCTTAAGTGGCATTATTGCCGCCCAGGCTGGAGCCATTGTGCGGCAATGGAAAGCCGTACTGGATAAAACCGCTCAGCCTCCCACCATTTTCGTGACCGGTGGTGCCCGGCATGGGGTATTGCCAGAGCTGCACCGTTTGCTTAACGACATCGCGCAGGTAAAGGGATTTGATACAATCACTTTGCAGGAAATTGAATCTCCCGTGCTGGATGGCTTGCGTATCTATGCACGGGCCGAATGGAATCATTAATTATGCGAACCTTGTTTTTTGTTATTTGGCTGGCCAATGGCCTGGTGTATGCACACGGGCAGGGCTGGGTGGGTAAACCGCCCAGTGAAATAAATCCGGGCGGGGCCGTCAAGCCACCCGTGGAATTCAAGTCGCATGCACTTAAAACAGGGCCTTTGGGCCAGTAATAGCAATGGCAATCAAAACAGAAAAAATCATCTTGAACGGGATGGCCGGCAATATGGATTGCGCCATCGACTGGCCCGATACCCCCATCAGGGGCTGGGCCCTGGTGTTGCATCCGCATCCGCTGCATGAAGGTACGCGGGATAATAAAATTGTCACGACGGTGGCCCGGACATGTGCCCAGAACGGTCTGGTTGCCGTGCGTCCCAACTTCAGGGGCGTGGGTCTGTCTGAAGGTGAGTTCGATAAGGCTCATGGTGAAACCCGTGACATGCAAATGCTCATTGAACAAATTGAACGGCTTTATCCCGAAGTGGGCCATAAAAAATGGGTGCTGGCCGGTTTTTCATTTGGTACGGCGGTGGCAGCCCAGCTGTATGCCGAACAAAAAGAGGCTCAGCATCAATTGCCCGATGCCATGATGCTGCTGGGGCCAGCCGTATGGCGGTTTCAATATCGTGATATTGAACTACCTGCCGATTTGCTGGTCGTACATGGTGAAAAAGATGAGGTTGTGCCTTTGCAGGAAGTTTTCGACTGGATCAGGCCTTATCAGATCCCGGTAACGGTGATTCCCGAGGCGACCCATTTTTTTCATGGGTTCCTGATTCAATTGAAAAGATTGATACAAATTAAGCTGGACCAAATCCTGAAATAAGTCAGTGCTGGCGTGGGTTTACCGGCAACAGGGCTTATAATAAACCGCAATGGCATGGTTTTTCATGCCATTGCCTTATCTTACAACTCTAACCGGATACTGTTTTTTTATGTCTTCCCGTCGTTTATTACTTGGTCTGATCGTTGTGGCACTCGCTGGGGGTGCCTATTATTTTTATGATAAAAATAAAACACCTGCCCAGGCAGAAACCACGGTAAACGGTTCAGTTGTTACCTCGGTACTTAATAATCCCGCACCTGCTGCTACCCAGGCCCCTGAAGCCCGCTCAAGCATTACTGTTACCAACGCCCAAACGCCGGTTGTCAGTGACTTTGCCAGTGTTGCTCCACCTAACCCGCCTATTAAGGCCTGGATGGTTTTTGATGTAAACAGCAACCAGATTATTGGTAATGTCGAACCCGACCTGCGAATTGCACCGGCCTCACTGACCAAACTCATGACGGCCAGCCTGGTGTTTTCCGCCTTGGACGACAAACGCATCAGCCTTGACCAAATGGTGACCGTTTCTGAAAAGGCCTGGAAAACCGGTGGTTCGCGCATGTTTATTGAGGTGAATAAACAGGTATCGGTGGGTGATTTGCTGCAAGGCATGATTGTGCAGTCTGGCAATGATGCCACCATTCAGCTGGCCGAAGTGGTGGCTGGCAGCGAAAGTGTTTTTGTGGGGCAAATGAACCAGGAAGCCAAAGCCTTTGGCATGAACAACACCAGTTTTGGTGATCCTACCGGCCTGCCTTCGCCAGACACCTACACCACCGTGCGTGATCTGTCGGTGCTGGCTCAACATATTATTAAAGATCACCCCAGCTATTATCATTATTTCAGTCAACCTGAATTTACCTTCAATAAAATCAGGCAACCTAACCGTAATGGTTTGCTGTATCGCAATATCGGGGTGGATGGTCTGAAAACCGGTCACACCGATGACGCGGGTTACTGCCTGATTTCCACGGCTCTGCGCGATGGTCGCCGTATTATCACGATTGTAGTGGGGGCTGATTCGGTGCGTGCCCGCGAACAGATCAGTCAAACCCTGCTTGACTGGGGGTTCCAGAACTTCAGCGACAAAACCGTTGCCGAAGCCGGCAAACCTCTGGTGCAGCCACGGGTCTGGGAAGGTGAAACCAAGCAGGTTAACCTGGGTTCGCTGAATCCGGTTATCGTTACGGTACCCCGTGGCCAGGAAAATGCCGTCCAGGTCGTTACCCAATACAACGGCAAACTGGTGGCTCCGCTGGCCAAAGGTCAAACCGTGGGTACGGTACAGTTTGTGCTCGATGGCAAAATCCTTAAACAGGAACCCCTGGTGGTTACCGAAGCGGTTGCCCAAGCCGGTTTCGTGGGTCGCATGTGGGACAAGCTGCTGGGCATGTTCTAGGATTGCAGGTATGCATTCCCCCGCAGGAGCGTTTCTGGTTCCCACGCTCCCGCGTGGGAACCAGTGCGATGCGGGGGACGGGTCTGCATTCCCACGCAGGAGCGTGGGAACGAGACGGATAATTCCCCGCCTGCGGAGGGGTGGCGCATAGCGCCGGGGTGGTTCTGTCCGGTTCCCAAGCTCCCGCGTGGGAACGGGCACGATACTTTTGGTTCCCATGCTCCTGCGTGGGAACGAGAGTTTTCAACACATTTTTTATTTTCAGGCCGCCTTGAAAAACTTCAGTCCGGCCTTATTTTCTAGGCATAGAGGTTTACGGTGATACAAGGCATTAGCAGTGACAGCCTGGTTTATCTGAATGGCGAATACCTGCCACTCAGCCAGGCAAAAATTTCGGTTCTGGACAGGGGTTTTATTTTTGGTGATGGCATTTATGAAGTGGTACCGGCCTACAACCGCAAACCATTCCGCCTGAACGAACACGTGGCCCGTCTGGAGCGCAGTCTTAAGGCCATCAAGCTGGAAACCGGCAAAACCACCCAGGACTGGATTCAGCTCATGACCGACATGGTTAACAAAGCCGAAACTGATAATACCTTTGTTTACCTGCAAGTCACCCGTGGCGTGGCCAAGCGCGATCATGCTTACCCAAACCCGCCGGTAGCACCCACCATTTTCTTGATGAGTTCTCCGTTTGTGCGGCCTTCCGAAGAGTTGCGCACCAAGGGTTTCAGGGTGGTAAGCATGCCCGACGAACGCTGGTATCATTGCGACGTCAAAAGCGTTTCCCTGTTGGGTAATATTCTGGCCAAAGAATATGCGCATGCCAAAGGGGTGGACGACGTCATCCAGTTTCGTGACGGCTTCATGACCGAGGCCTCTTCGGCCAACATCTGGGTGGTTAAAGACGGTACGCTGCTGGCGCCGCTTAAGAACAACCTGATTCTGGAAGGCATTCGCTACGGCCTAATGGAAAAACTGGCGGCCCAATGTGGCATCCCGTTTGTGGCACAAAACATTAGCGAAGAACAGGTCGCCCAGGCCGACGAATTGCTGTTTACCTCGGCCACCAAAGAAGTGCTGCCGATTCTTGAATACAATGGCCAGCCGGTGGGCCAGGGTGTTGCCGGCCCCATCTACCAAAAACTGCGTGCCGCTTACGATTTGGAAATTGAACAATTATGATGAAAGAAATTCCCCCCGAAGAATCCTTAATTGAATACCCCTGTGATTTTCCCATTAAGGTCATGGGCGTTAACCACCCTGAACTGGCACAAATGCTGGTTGAACTGGTATTGCAGCATGACCCCGGCTTTGATGCCGCTACCGTTGAAATGCGTGCCAGCAAAGGCGGCAATTACATCGGTTTGACCTTTACCGTGCGCGCCATTTCCCGCGAACAGCTGGACAACATCTATCGTTCCCTGCATGGTCACGAGCTGGTGAAGGTTGTGCTGTAAGCTTATGGCGCAGCTGAAACGGCTTGAAGGCCTGGCCGACTACGAAAGTACCTGGCAGGCCATGAAAACCTTCACGGAAAACCGCCAGCCAGACACGGAAAACCAGATCTGGCAGGTAGAGCACCCGCCAGTGTACACCCTTGGGCAGGCTGGCAAACCGGAACACGTTCTTAACCCGGGCAAGATACCGGTTGTGCGATGCAACCGGGGCGGCCAGGTGACCTACCATGGCCCCGGGCAGGTGGTGATTTACCCCTTAATCAACCTGCATCGCGCCAACATGTTCGTTAAAGAATACGTTACCGCGCTGGAAGACGCCATTATTCATACCCTGAATGACTATGGCATTACCCAGGCCTGCCGCAAAGACGGTGCACCCGGGGTGTATGTACCCATGGAAAACGGTGAATTGGCCAAAATTGCCGCCCTGGGTGTGAAAGTCAGCCGTGGCTGCACCTACCATGGCCTGGCCATTAATGTTGACATGGATTTAAGCCCGTTTGACGGCATCAACCCTTGCGGTTACGCCGAATTAAAAACCATTGATATGAAAACCGTTGGCGCGAAAGCCAGCTGGCAGGAAGTGGCAGACAAGGTAAGCGGGTATCTGATGGAAGTGTTTGCGTAAGTAAGTTTAGCGATGCATTCCCACGCGGAGCATGGGAACGAGGATGGCGTGTTTCTGGTTCCCATGCTCCTGCGTGGGATCCGATACGATGCGTGGGGCTGGTTTGCATGCCCACGCAGAGCGTGGAAATGAGAGCTGATCGAGTATCGTGAACGTCTACATAATCAAATTTGAGCAAAAATCCTGTTTTTTAATTGATTTTATGTATGTATAATTGAAAAAATGCATTTTCAAAACAATATAATCGGTTTTGTGCATGCCCGCATTCCCACGCAGGAGCGTGGGAACGAGCAGTCGGTTACCCGCATTCCCCACGGGAGCATGGGAACGAGCAGTCGGTTACCCGCATTCCCCACGGGAGCATGGGAACGAGCAGTCGGTTACCCGCATTCCCTACGGGAGCATGGGAACGAGCAACGAGCGATAGGAAACCTGGTTCCCATGCTCCTGCGTGGGAACCGATACGATGCGTGGGGATGCATATTCTTTGTGCGCACAACCGCTGAACCCAACAGGAGTAATTGATGAAGACGCTTCCCGATGACCCCATCGGCGCGGCATGGTTGGCCAAAACGTATCAAATCATTCCGGTAGGGCGTTTGCCAGTACAAAGCCAGATCGGTGGCCGACGGGTTACGCAAATTATAGATGGTGACCGGCTGGAAACCTATCCGGAAACCATGCGGCCTACTTCAGAGCCTGCAGCCCATTTGCAATTTCATTTGCGTCACGAAATTCCTCATCTGGAATTTTTATCCCGTTTGTTTGCCAAAACTGGGGGTGATTTTATCCAGACCTGGGTTAATGCCGAACCCACAGGACAATATGCGCGCCGGGCGGCTTTTTTATATGAATGGATCAGCAATGCTACGTTACAGCTACCAGAACGCTTGGGTGGCAACTATGTTGATGCCATCGATAGCAGCAAACTGGTGGCCTCTTCAACAGACCAAGTCATAAAATCATCGCGTTGGCGTGTTAATGATAACTTGCCGGGAACGCGCTACTTCTGTCCGATGATTGTCAAAACCGATGCTGTCATGCTGGCCATGAAGCTGGATGTGCCGCATTTATTCCAGAACCTGGCTGCTGAATTTGGTGAAGACCTGTTAAGACGTGCCGCCATCTGGATGACATTGCGGGAAAGCAAAGCCAGTTTTGCCATAGAAAGGGAGGCGGACCGCACCAATCGCATTGAACGGTTTGCCGATGTCATGGCGCGCCGGACCGGGCAGGGTGATTTACCTTTAAGCAACGAGGCACTTGCACAATTACAGGGTGAAATCCTGGGCGATCGCACCACGGTTACGCATTTTGGTGTGCGTCAGTCTCCGGTATTTGTGGGGGAAACCTTCCAGTACCAGGATGTGGTTCATTATGTGGCGCCGCCAGCGGCAGAGGTGCCGCCCATGCTGGAAGGCCTGCGCGTTTTTCTGGAGCGTACCCAAGGGCAGTCACCGGTCATGCGTTGTGCGGTAACCGCTTTTGGTTTTGTATATATTCACCCATTGGCGGATGGCAATGGCCGCATACACCGCTTTCTGGTTAATGACCTGCTGCGTCGTGACGGGGCTGTGCCAGACCCTGTTATTTTGCCTGTGTCAGCGGTTATTACAGACAATGCCGCAGAACGTCGGGCTTATGACATGATATTGGATGAGGTTTCCAAACCCTTGATGCGAACGCTAAGTGATGATGTTTCGTTTAGCGCCACCGACATCACTTACCCGGATGGCGTAACATCCAATTTTGAATTCAGCGGTGTCGAAAAAGCCCGTCATGTATGGCGTTACCTTGACCTTGGGCCGCATGTGATGTATTTGTCCAATATTATCAGGCGGACGTTAACTGAACAGATGCGTGAGCAATCCCGTTATTTACGCAATCATGCACGGGCACGCCAGGCACTTAAAGAAATAATTGAAATGCCCGACCAGCAGGCCGACCGCGTGCTGCGTTCCATTGAGCAAAACCAAGGTGCATTAAGCAACGTATTGGCCAAACAGATGCCAATATTGCAGGCACCGGGTATATGGGACGAGATTGTTGAAGCGGTAGCACGAGCTTTTCAAGAGGATTTGCTGGTTGACCAGCACGTCGTTAATAGGTATCACCCATCGCGGCCGGCTGGTGGAAAGTAAACTTTTCCTGGAACTTCAGCGTTAATAGGCATTGGCTCCCACGCGGAGCATGGGAACCAGGAACAGGACAACCAGAATTCCTCGTTCCCATGCTCCCGCGTGGGAACGCGTACATTCTACAAAAACATACTACAATTGCATACAAATTCAATTGCAATCCCAAACAGGACCCATCTCACCCCATGAAAACAAAATATCAAACCCATTTGGACAGTACGGTTGTACTCATAAGCGCATTGATGTTTTTGTTTGTGGTGAGTAACCAGAACTTGCCCAGTGGCGTGTTTTATGTGCTGTGCGTTTTATCTTTAGTGGTATGGGGTGCCAACCGTAAAAACATTCAAAACGAACCTGCTGCCTGTTCAAGCCAATACAAAACCCTGTTCATCCTGTGTTCTGTCAACCTGCTGGCCGTGCTGGTATCCAAAATCGCGCACCAGCATCTTTCCGGTTCTGAAATAGAAAAAGCCCTACGGTTTTCAGTGGGGCTGCCCTTGCTGGTGCTGGGCATGAAATACATTCCGGTAGATAAACTGAAACACTGCTTGTGGGGTGTTTATGCAGCGGTGCTTTATGCTTTCGCTTATATTTTTTATTTGTCATGGCCTACCTTTCTAAGGCCGGAAACCACGGATGTCTACAATGCAGTAAGTTACGGCGTTATTACTTTGTTGTTAAGCTGCATTACCTTATATTCCATGGGGGTGCCATTAACCAGTAAACCCCGTTTAGAAAAAACCGCCAAAATCATCATTGGCCTGCTGGGCATGGCTGGTTTTATGCTTACACAAACCCGCACTGGTCTGGTTGCATTTCCCCTGTTTTTACTGCTGGGCATCTTGCTTGCCTGGAAAGACAAATCACGGGTCAAAATCGTGGCTGGCTATTTGGTAAGTTTGGCTGTTGTGTTTGCCTTGCTGTTTTCCATGCCAATGGTACAAAACCGGGTGGAAGAGGCTAAAAATGAATTTTTGCACTGTGTCCAGGTCGATCCTATTGCAACCACCTCTATCTGCATCCGCTTGCAACTGTGGAACTCAGCCATCGATATATGGAAACGGAATCCCTTAACCGGAACGGGTAGCAATGGACAATATCAAGAAGAATTAAAAACGCATGCGCTTGCGAAAGGGCTGGTATCAGAATATACGGCGAACGATTTTGGTGAACCGCACAATGATTACTTGCAAGTCTTAAGCAGCTTTGGGCTTTTAGGTGAGCTGGGTTTACTATTTTTATATTTTGCCCCAGCCTGGATATTTGTAAAGCGGCTGGTTCAATCCAACCAGCTGGCCATTCGCAGTTTTGCCGCCATGGGGGCCGCTGTTTGTTTGGGCTTTGCCATGTACGGCATGACGGAGCTCATGTTCCGTGGCATGCGAACGCTTTCTTTTTATACTTTCATGGTGGCGGTATTCTTGCTGCTTTCTGCCGCCCGGAAAGACAGTCAAGTGTCCGGCAAACAGGCTTAAAGCTGACAAGTTAAACGCGTAAGGACTCAAGGGTTTTCAAGTATTGCGGATTGAATAACGTTAAAATGAACAATTCTGCCCGGTAAAACCGGGCATGCGCCAGATAAACTGCAAGGTAAGACATATCATGAGTACCGATTCAGCCGTAACACCCGCTTCAAAAAACGCCAATTACGACGCCACCAAAAAACAAAAATCATTTGAAAAAACGTCGCGTATTCCTATCAAGATCATTCCTGCCGAGCGTTTAAAAAAACCCGACTGGATTCGTGTAAAGGCCGCCGCACCCAACTCGCAATTTAACGACATCAAGCGTATTCTGCGCGAAAACGATATGTTTACCGTGTGTGAAGAAGCCTCCTGCCCGAACATAGGTGAATGCTTTGGCAAGGGCACGGCCACCTTCATGATTATGGGTGATAAATGTACCCGCCGCTGCCCCTTTTGTGATGTGGGTCATGGCCGCCCAGATCCGCTGGATGTTAACGAACCGGCCAACCTGGCCAAATCCATTGCGCAAATGCGCCTGAAATACGTGGTGATTACATCGGTAGACCGCGATGACCTGCTGGACGGTGGCGCTGGTCACTTTGTTGAATGTATTAATGAAGTGCGTGAACGTTCGCCCCTAACTACCATTGAAGTACTGGTGCCCGATTTTCGTGGCCGCCTGGAAAAGGCCCTGGATATTTTTGCCCAAGGTGTGCCCGATGTCATGAACCATAACCTGGAAACCGTACCCCGTTTATACAAGCAATCTCGCCCGGGGGCCGATTACATGCACTCGTTAAAACTGCTGAAAGACTTCAAGGCCCGTCACCCAAATGTTCCCACCAAATCTGGCTTAATGGTTGGCCTGGGTGAAACCGATGAAGAAATCCTGCAGGTCATGCGTGACATGCGTGAGCATGATATTGAAATGCTGACCATCGGCCAGTACTTGCAGCCTTCCGAGCATCACTTGCCCGTGACGCGTTATGTGCACCCTGATACCTTCAAAATGTTTGAGGAAGAGGCCTACAAAATGGGCTTTACCCATGCAGCGGTGGGGGCGATGGTAAGGTCTTCTTATCATGCGGATCAGCAGGCGCATGCGGCTGGTGTGTGAACAGTTTTGGTGATTTAAAAATATAAAATGCTCTGCTAAAAAAGCAGGGCATTTTTGTTGACTGGAACACTTTCTCTAACCAACATGCTTATTTACAGAGGAAAAGTCTTGGCAACGTTACTAGGTAAAATTATTGCCCTTAAAAACCATCAGGGCTTATGGCGTTATATGGCCAATACCTCGTGGCTGTTAGCTGAACAGGTGCTACGTATTATTGCAAGCTTATTGGTTGGAATATGGGTAGCACGTTACCTTGGTCCTGAGCAGTATGGGGTATTTAATTATGTTCTCGCCTTCACGGCTATCTTTGTAGGCTTTGCCAAGCTGGGGTTGGACGATATTTTGGTGCGAGAGTTGGTGAGTAAGCCAGAGCAGCGGGATGTATTTCTTGGGACTGCTTTTTGGTTGAAAGTCATGGGGGCATTCCTGGTAATGATATTAGTGGCATGTATTGTGCCGTTTACTTCCAATGATGCCACTACCAATCTTTACATTTTCATTATTATATCCGGCCTTGTTTTTCAAAGCTTCGAGGTTGTAGGATTTTATTTCCAGTCTCAGGTTTTGGCCAAGGTGGTCTCTCTTTGCAAGGTTATTCAACTTTTATTATCTTCAATTATTAAAGTTTATCTTGTGGTGACTAAGGCTGAATTATTCTGGTTTGTGTGTGTAAGTAGCTTTGACATGTTTAGCCTGGCAGTCAGTTACTATGTTGCCTATCTAACCAGAGGCAATGCGAGTTTTTTTAAATGCTTTAATGTTGAAGTGGCAAAAAAACTGCTTAAAAACTCATGGCCACTTATTTTATCTTCACTGGTTGTGACAATTTATATGCGTATAGACCAGATTATGATTAAAGAAATGCTGGGAGAGTATGAAGTGGGTATTTATGCAGCAGCCGTAAGATTAAGTGAGGCCTTTTACTTTATACCTGTGCTTTTGACGTCTTCGCTTTTTCCGGCCATTTTAAATGCCAAGAAAGAAAGCAAAAAGTTATATCAAAAAAGAATTCAGCGTCTTTATACTTTTTTGGTATGGATGGCAATCATTATTGCACTGATCATGACTTTGCTAAGTGACTGGCTGGTTACATTATTGTATGGCAAGGAATACTTACCTGCCGGGAAGGTGCTTGTGATTCATGTATGGGCATCGGTTTTTGTTTTTATTGGTGTGGCATTTTATAAATACCTGATGGCTGAAAATCTTATAAAAATTGATTTTCAACGTACTCTCGCAGGTGCTGTTGCCAATGTAGGCCTTAATTTGATTTTGATTCCAAAGTACGGTTTGGTAGGGGCGGCAGTGGCAACCCTAGTTGCTCAGTTCATTGCAAACTATATGTATGACTTTTTTGATAAAAGGCTTCATGCACAACTGTTTTTAAAAACGCAAGCAGTTTTTTTGCCTTTCAGAGCATTTAAATGAAGAGGCCATGATATAAAATCATACGGTTTACTTAAGTAATATTGCTTAAAATTTGATAGTAGATTCATTGTGAATTTATGTTAATCAATCTTATTGAGCGTTGTTAAGTGGTGTTTATGCAATCTATTTAGTATATATTTCCGCATTAAATGCTGTTTGAATGTATAAAAAATACCTCAGAAACATATAAAAACCATGTAACTGGAATGTGTCAGTTACAGTATGGTAAAGTTTCGTGTTTCGGTCTCTTGAAATTATGGAAATAGTGTAATGACCTCTAAATTAATACCTACGATTTTGTGTGGTGGTGCCGGCTCCCGTCTTTGGCCTGTTTCCCGGGAAGGGCATCCCAAGCCCTTTATTCGCTTGACTGATAATCAAAGTTTGTTGCAAAAATCTTTTCTTCGTGGGTTTTCAATAGATGGCGTCAACGACATTATTACCGTTACAAACCGAGAGTTGTTTTTTCAGACAGAAGATGAATTAGCAGAGTTAAAGCTGAAAAATATCCGCAGTAACTATATTCTGGAGCCCTTTGGACGTAATACGGCCGCAGCTATCGTAAGTGCTGCCATGTACGTTAGAAAGGAATTTGGGGATGATGCCATATTGCTGGTTTTGGCTGCAGATCATCTTATTTCCAATAAAGAAGCATTTCGGGCAGCAGTAGACAAAGCGGTTAAACTGGCAGAAAGTGGTCGTTTAGTGACGTTTGGAATTAAGCCAACTCATCCTGAAACTGGGTATGGTTACATAGAGGCCAATGGTTCGGATGTTGTCCGTTTCGTTGAAAAACCAGAGATTAAAGTCGCTCAGGAATACATGGATTCCGGGCGTTTTTATTGGAACTCCGGAATGTTCTGTTTCCGTGTTGATACTATCTTGCAAGAGCTTGAAGCCTATTGCCCGGATGTTGTAGCGTCAGTCAAAATGTGCTTGTCCGCCTCCAAGGAACTCTCAGGAGAAAAGCAAAAGCAGCTTAGCCTTGATGCTGATACATTCCGTCTTGTACCGGATATTTCCATTGACTATGCCGTTATGGAAAAATCAAATGTAGTATCTGTTGTGCCCTGTGATATTGGCTGGAGCGATATTGGTTCCTGGGCGGCCTTAAGTGCAGTTGGAGAGTCTGATGAAAATGGCAACCGGGTTGAAGCCGAAGCTTTGCTGGAAAATGTAAAAAACTGCTATATCAAAAGTGAAGAGCGCTTTGTGGGGGCCATTGGTCTGGAAAATCTGGTGATTGTGGATACGCCCGATGCACTGTTAGTTGCCAACAAGGACTATAGCCAGGATGTTAAAAAAATATATACAACATTAAAGCAGAACGGCAATGAACTTTATAAATGGCACCGTACCGTTTACCGCCCATGGGGTAGTTATACTGTTCTGGAAAACAGTGACCGTTTTAAAATCAAGCGTCTGGAAGTTAAACCGGGTGGACGCCTGAGCTTGCAAATGCATCATCATCGCAGTGAACATTGGATTGTTGTTAGCGGAATGGCAAAGGTAGTAAACGGTGAGCAGGAAATGTTGGTTAACACTAATGAGTCTACCTATATTCCTGCTGGACACAGGCATCGTCTGGAAAACCCTGGAGTGATAAATCTGGTTTTAATTGAAGTGCAAAGCGGAGAATACCTTGGTGAAGACGACATCGTCCGATTCCAGGATGTATATGGTCGCGTTGAGCAATAATTCTTTTACAATTATTTGGTAGTTGTGAAATCCAATTTACAAGGAATATTAATACAATGAAAAAGGCTATTATTACGGGTGTTACAGGTCAGGATGGCGCCTATTTAAGTCAAATTCTGCTTGAAAAAGGTTACACCGTATATGGTACTTATCGTAGAACCAGTTCTGTTAATTTCTGGCGCATAGAAGAGCTCGGAATCCAGAATCATCCAAATCTTCATCTTGTTGAATACGATCTTACAGATTTGGGTGCCAGTATTTCCCTGGTTCAAAAGTGTGAGCCAGACGAAATCTATAATCTTGCAGCACAAAGCTTTGTAGGGGTTAGTTTTGATCAACCCACAACCACTGCTCAAATATCAGGCTTGGGAGCCTTGAATTTACTCGAAGCCATTCGTTTGATTAATACAAAAATTCGGTATTATCAGGCAAGTACCTCTGAAATGTTTGGTAAAGTACAAACGATTCCTCAGAATGAAGATACCCCATTCTATCCGCGTAGCCCTTATGGTGTATCCAAGCTGTTTGCTCATTGGATGACGGTTAACTACCGCGAAAGTTACGATATTTTTGGCAGTAGCGGAATTCTTTTCAATCATGAAAGCCCCTTGCGCGGACGTGAATTCGTGACCCGAAAAATTACCGACAGCGTTGCCAAAATCAAGCTGGGCAAGTTGGATGTATTGGAATTGGGTAACCTGGATGCTAAGCGTGATTGGGGTTATGCCAAGGAATATGTTGAAGGCATGTGGCGTATTTTGCAAGCCGCTCAGCCAGATACATTTGTGTTAGCCACCAATCGAACCGAAACTGTTCGTGATTTTGTTCGTCTGGCGTTCAAGGCAGTGGGTATTGAACTTGAATTCTCTGGTAAAGACGAAAACGAAACAGCCGTTAATGTTGCAGATGGCAAAGTAGTGATGAGAGTCAATCCGAAATTCTATCGTCTAGCAGAAGTGGATCTGTTAATTGGCGATCCTTCCAAAGCCAAGGCTGTATTGGGATGGGAGCCAAAAACTTCACTTGAGTCATTGTGTGAAATGATGGTTAAAGAAGATCTGCGCCGTAACGAGCAGGGCTTTTCATTCTGATAACATCATGAAATCATCTCAGCCGAATAAGGTTTTAGTAACAGGAGCTTCAGGGTTTACCGGGCAATACGTTGTTCGTGAACTGAAGTCAGCGGGATATCAGGTCATCGAACTGGGTTCCAGACCCGCTACCCGAGAAAATTATTATCAGGTTGATTTGCTTGATTATGACCAGTTAAGCAAGACAATTAATGATATTAAGCCCGATCATGTCATACACTTGGCTGCCGTTGCCTTTGTGGGGCATGGTGATGTCAAGGCTTTTTATGATGTAAATCTGGTGGGAACCCGGTATTTGCTCCAGGCGCTTAGTGCCCCGGGGCAAAATTTAAAATCCGTGTTGCTGGCCAGTAGCGCAAATGTTTACGGGAATTCGTCTTCAGGTAGCCTGTCTGAACAGACTACTCCTGATCCGGTTAATGATTATGCAGTTAGCAAGCTGGCCATGGAGTTCATGTCCAGAACTTACCGTAACAAGTTGCCAATTATCATAACTCGCCCATTTAACTATACGGGAGTAGGGCAGGAACAACACTTTGTGATTCCCAAAATTGTTTCGCATTTTCGTGAACGCAAAGCTGAGCTTGAATTGGGAAATACTGAAGTCTGGCGTGATTTTGGCGATGTCCGGGCAGTAGCAAGGGCATATAGGCAATTGCTTGAGGTACCGTCTGCTATTGGTAAAATAATAAATGTCAGCACAGGGAAAGCAATCTCGCTGGGCGATATTATTAGGATTTGTGAGGCAATTACAGGCCACACTTTAACGGTAAAAGTTAATCCTGCCTTTGTGCGGGAAAATGAAGTCAAAACGCTAACCGGAAATTCCAGCCTATTACATTCTTTAATTCCAGATTGGCAACCAATAGATATAAAACACACCCTGACCTGGATGCTGGCGGGTGATGCAGCATTATCACAAGAATAGTGAGCCTGTATTGAAAGTTCTTCATGTTTTTAAAACATATTATCCCGATACTTACGGTGGTATCGAGGAAGTTATTTATCAACTGGCTACACATAGTGCACAGTATGGGATACATGCCGAAGTATTTACATTAAGTAAAAATGTGTCTGCGTCCAGCGATGATATTTACGATGGTCATTGCGTCTATCGGGTCAAGCAGGATTTTGAACTGGCATCAACCACGTTCTCTATGTCCGCCTTTAGGCACTTCCGTAAAATCGCCAGGGATTTTGATCTTATTCACTATCATTTTCCTTGGCCTGTCATGGATTTACTGCACTTTTCTGCGGGCCATGGAAAACCGTCTGTAGTGACATATCATTCCGACATTATTAAACAGAAATTTCTGTTGCAACTATATAAACCCGTTCAGCGGCAGTTTTTGAAAAGTGTACAAGCCATTGTCGCGACCTCTCCCAATTATGCGCAAAGTAGCGCTGTGCTAAGGGAATTTCCCAGTAAGCTATCTACTATTCCTATCGGTATTGCACCGGTACCACTCACTGACGAAATTTGGGAACGAATAAGGCACTGGGAAAATGTTCTTTCTGGACCATTTTTCCTGTTTATTGGTGCCTTGCGTTACTACAAGGGGCTAGATACCTTAGTAGAGGCGGCTGCCAGGGTTCCTTATCCGATAGTTATTGCGGGGGCAGGTTCAGAAGAAGCGCGCTTAAAAGAGGCTGTGCAAAAGAAAGGGCTGTCAAATGTGATGTTTGTTGGGCCGGTTTCTGAAAATGACAAATATGCCTTGTTATACTTGAGTTACTGTTTTGTTTTCCCATCTTTTACCCGTACCGAAGCCTACGGCATCGTCCTGGTTGAGGCCTCTATGTATGGCAAGCCCATGATTACCTGTGAAATTGGTACAGGTACCACATATATTAATCAGGATAAAGAGACTGGCGTAGTTGTACCGCCACAAAATCCTGATGCATTTGCAAGTGCTATGGAACAACTGTGGAATGCGCCAGAGTTGGCAAAGCAATATGGCCATAATGCGCAACAGCGTTATGAACGTTATTATACGGCAGAGCGAATGATGCAACGTTATGCAGAACTATATAACAAATGCCTTAACGTGGAGTCTGCCGCGTTGTGTGATTCAGAATAGAGAATAACCAAGGATTTAATTGTGGTCTTTACACAAATGATACACGCCGTATGGAACTATAGGGGTTTCATCAAGGGGAGCGTGAAACGGGAATTCCAGTCCAAGTACAGGAATTCACTTTTAGGTGCGGCATGGATGGTATTGAATCCGTTGGCAATGATTATTGTCTATACCGTTATCTTCTCCCAGATTATGCGTGCCCGTTTGCCTGGTGTGGATTTCCCATATGCATATAGTATTTATTTATGCGCAGGTGTTTTAACCTGGGGATTGTTTTCTGAAATAGTAAGCCGTTCACAAAATGTGTTTTTGGATAATGCAGGTTTATTGAAAAAGCTTAGTTTTCCGCGGCTATGCTTGCCAGTGATTGTGATTGTGAACGCATTGCTTAATTTCACTATAGTGTTTAGTATTTTTACCATTTTTTTACTGATAACAGGGCAATTTCCAGGAATTTATTTCTTGGGTGTATTCCCTGTCTTGATATTATTAGTGCTATTTGCCATTGGTTTGGGTATTACTATTGGCGTATTGAATGTGTTCTTTCGTGATGTAGGACAGCTCTTTGGAATTGTGCTTCAGTTCTGGTTTTGGCTTACACCTATTGTATATGTATCCAGTATCTTGCCGCAATGGGCTCAAAATTATTTGCAATTCAACCCGATGACACCAATTGTACAAGCACTTCAAACAATATTGGTTCATGCTCAATGGCCAAACTGGAACTCATTATGGTTGGTGGGGATTGAAGCATTGATTTTGTGTTTTGTGGGGTTGAGTTTATTCCGCAAACACGCCGGTGACATGGTGGACGAACTGTAATGGGAACAATCACAGTAAATAATGTCGGCAAGGCATATAAACAATATAAAACACGCTGGTCCAGGTTGGCAGAATGGGTGTTGCCGGGAAAACGTAAATATCATGATTTGAAATGGGTGTTGCAAGATATCAATTTCACTGTTGGTGCTGGTGAAGCGGTTGGGATAATCGGTATTAATGGTGCAGGGAAAAGTACCTTGCTAAAAATGATTACCGGCACCACTCAACCCACGACAGGCAGTATTAATATTGCCGGCCGTGTGGCAGCATTGCTAGAACTTGGTATTGGATTTCATCCTGATTTTACCGGACGGCAAAACGTATATATGGCCGGGCAATTAATAGGATACTCAGTAGAGGAAATTTCCAGCTTAATGCCTGCCATAGAGGCTTTTGCTGAAATTGGTGACTATATTGACATGCCGGTTCGCGTTTACAGCAGTGGTATGCAAATGCGCCTGGCATTCAGTGTGGCTACCGCAAAACGGCCGGATGTCTTGATCATTGATGAAGCGCTTTCAGTGGGGGATTCCTACTTTCAGCACAAGAGTTTTGATCGCATACGCGAATTTAATGGACAGGGTACAACCTTGTTAATTGTGAGCCATGATAAAACGGCCATTCAAAGTATCTGTGATAGAGCAATACTTTTGAATGCAGGGCGAATGGTAATGGAAGGTGAGCCGGAAGCGGTGATGGATTATTACAATGCCTTGCTTGCTGACAAGGGGGATAATAAAGTTAAAGTCGAACAAAAAGTTCAAGAGGACGGCAAAGTCCAGACTATCTCTGGCTCGGGAGAGGTGACTGTTACAGATATAAGGTTGATTAATGAAGAGGATCAACAGGTTGAAGTGATTGATGTTGGTCAGAATGTGACGTTACGGGTAACTGTTACGGTTCATGAATCGGTTTCCAAGTTGGTGATGGGGTATGGTATTAAAGACAGGCTAGGCCAGGTAATGTATGGAACGAATACCTATCATACAAAACAGGTTGTTGAGAATCTTAAGACGGGTGAACGGTATGTTTTTAATATCAAATTTCCAGCCAATCTGGGGCCGGGTACTTATTCTGTGCAGACTGCCTTGACAAGTACCGATACGCATCTTGAAAAAAACTATGAGTGGCGTGATTTGGCGCTGATTTTTAACGTGGTGAATATGTCTAAGGTGTTTTTTGTTGGAACCTCGTGGATAGAGCCTGAAATTGAGGTGGTAAATTAATGACAATCATTTCTTACGCCCAGAACTTCGAAGATGTAATGCTTTGGCGAGTGTTAAAAGATATTGAAAATGGCTTCTATATTGATGTTGGCGCAAATGACCCGGTCATTGACTCTGTTACCAAGCTGTTTTATGAAAACGGATGGCGTGGAATTAATATAGAACCATTAAATTCACATTATCAAGACTTAGTAAAAGATCGGCCAGAAGACGTGAATTTACGGGTTGCCGTTGGTAATACTAATGGTGAAATTGAACTTTGGGAGACCGATGTTCGTGGTTGGGCAACGGCGTCTGAAGAGGTTATCAAGAAGCACCAGGAAGAAGGTCATACCGGTAGTAAGCAAACAGTTCCAATGTTAACCCTTACAGATATCTGTGAGCAGTATGCTAGAAAAGACATACATTTTCTTAAGGTGGATGTTGAAGGGCTTGAAAAATCGGTATTGGAAGGAATGGATTTTTTCAAGTATAGGCCTTGGGTTGTAGTGGTAGAGGCAACTATTCCTAATTCAACAGTTGAAGCCTATACAGAATGGGAGTCTATTTTAACCGAATCAAATTTTCTAAATGTTTATAACGATGGGTTAAATCAGTTTTATATACCCAATGAGCGTATAAATCTCAAGCCTGCATTTCGTTATCCCCCTAATGTTTTTGATGATTATATTAAATATACTCAATTGCAGTCTGAAGCTAAGTTGCAGCAGGCAGAAGTGAAAGCAGAGCAGGCAGAAGTGAAAGCAGAGCAGGCAGAAGTGAAAGCAGAACAGGCAGAAGTGAAAGCAGAGCAGGCAGAGGTTGCTTCAAGGGAATATTTGATGCAACTTGAAGCCGTCTATGCTAGTACATCTTGGTTTGTGACGAAACCATTTCGTGTGGTAAAGCGCATTATTGATGGTGATTTTTCTATTTTGAGGCGAGCGGCTGTTTCAATGAAATTAAAAATTAAGAAAAAATTAGGGAATATGATTGTTTCAGTAATATCCTACGTTAAAAAGAAACCAACCCTGAAAAATCGGCTGAAGCAATTAAGTGCAATGTTTCCTTCGCTGGATAGAAAATTACGGGGAATATATCAAAAATCCAAGTATGGTAGTCAAAATTATTCAACTGTTTATGCTCGCGGATCATTAACCTTAGTCGACTCAGATGTTGGGGAAATTGGTTTATATAATGACAGGAGAGTTGCTATCCTGGTCCCAGGAGCCGCAGATGGAACAATTGGCGGTGCTGAGCGTTTTTATGAGGGGTTAGCTAATGCTTTACGGAAAAATGGCTGTGATGTTGATTTGATACATCTTGTTTTCAATGAATCAAGTTTTGATACTATTCAACAGGGTTATGCTGCTTTTTCCCAATTAGACCTAGATGAATATGACTTAGTTATTTCGACGAAGGCGCCAACTTATGTTGTAAAGCATCGGAATCATATTATGTATTTAATTCATACTATTCGTGTTTTTTATGACATGTTTGATGTTGTGTTTCCGAATAAAGATAATACGCTCATTGAACAGCGTAATTGGATTCATAAAGAAGACTCAAAGGCTTTTAAACAAATAAAATATCGGTTTTCTATTGCGAAAGAGGTTTCTCGTCGACTTCGATTATGGAATGATAGTGATGCTGAGGTGTTATACCCAGGAGTCGTTGTAGATGGATTGTATGATCATGGCATTGGTGATTATTTTTATATGCCAGGTCGGTTACATGCATGGAAAAGAGTTGATCTTGCGATAAGGGCAGTAAGGCTTTCAAAGCTACCGCTTAAATTGATTATTTCTGGAACGGGTGAAGCAGAGCAGTCGCTTCGACAATTAGCAGAAGGTGATAAGAGAATCGAATTTGTAGGAAGAGTAGAGGATGAAAAATTAAGGGAGCTTTATGCAAAGTCATTAGCTGTCCCTTTCCTTCCTCTTAGAGAGGATTATGGATACGTTACTTTGGAAGCCTTTGCTAGTGGAAAACCAGTGGTTACTTGTACTGACTCAGGAGAGCCGGTTGAGTTCGTTATTGATGGTGTGACAGGATTGGTTTGTGATCCTAATCCAGAAAGTATTTGTTTGGCTTTTGAACAGCTTTGGAATGATAGAAAACTTGCTGCTCGCATGGGTAAGGCTGGTCGTGAAAAAACCGCTCATGTTAAATGGTCGCATGTTGCTGATCGTCTTTTGGAGGTTGGGTTTCCTGATATTAAAGTCGCACGATTAAATAAACCTGTGCCACTCAAGGTGGCAGTCTTAGACATGCAGCCAATCATTCCGGCGGTTGGTGGGGGTCGGCAACGTTTGTTAGGTCTTTATCATGCTCTTGGGGTAGATATACAGACCAGATATGTGGGGACGTTTGATTGGCCGGGAGAAAGATTCCGGCGTCATGCCATTACTCCAAATTTTGAAGAAATTGATGTCCCGTTAAGTTCCCTTCATCATGAAGAAGCTTTGGATGCTGCGCGAAAAGCAGGCGGAAAAACAGTCATTGATATGCTGTTTTCCCAGCAGGCTTATCTTTCACCTGATTATTTACAGGAAACATTTGATGCGGTCAAATGGGCTGATGTGGTTATATTTTCTCATCCGTGGGTAGCTCCATTAGTTGATAGTCAGTTGTTAGAAGGTAAAACCGTGATTTATGATTCTCATAATGTAGAGGCTAGCTTACGAAGCAAACTATTAAATCTTAATAATCCATTTGAGAAATTAATATTAGAGAATGTAATCAATGACGAAAAAATTGCTGGGGATCATGCGGATTTAATTCTCGCTTGTTCTGAAGATGATATTAACGGTTTTGTTGCTCGCTATGGGTGGCAGAGAGAGCGAATTCATGTTGTCCCTAATGGAGTATTTAGTAGTGCAATTCAACCGGCAACTGTAGATGAAAAGCTGAAAGAGCGTAAAGGGTTAGATATTTCAGAGCAAGCTTTTGTAGGTTTTTTTATTGGTAGTGACTATGCGCCGAATGTTGAGGCAGCCTTATTCATCGTTGAGCATCTCGCTTATGAGTTGCCTGAAATTATCTTCGTTATTGGAGGTGGCGTTTGTAGTCGATTACCAGAACATTTACCAATGAATGTTCGTGTGATCGGTTTTTTAGAAGAATTGGACAAAGTTCGTTGGTTACGCGCTTGTGACTTTGCCATCAATCCGATGTTTGCAGGGTCAGGAACTAATATTAAAATGTTTGATTTTATGTCTGCTGGTTTGCCAGTAGTCACTACTTCAATCGGAGCAAGAGGTATTGCACAACAGAGTTCCTCTGGGTTATTTCTTGCTGATCGGGATGATTTGGTCAATGCAGTACGTCATTTGTATTCAAAACGTTTAATGGCTAAAGTTGGTGGACAAGAAAATCGTAGTCTTGTTGAAGCTCGGTATGCTTGGGAATCCATTTCGCCCGAACTTGGACGTTTAGTTAGGAAGGTTCATTTCAGGCGTAAAGGTGCTGCCTTAATGGAATCTTCTGATGTTAAATCCAAAGTTCGGGTGGCACATTTGAGTACGATGGGGCTAAAGTGCGGTATTGGTGAATATACGCGTAATATTATTAATATGTATGAGAAAAAAGGCATTTCTAATCTTTTGTTAGCAGGAAGAACTGCAAATGAAGAGCCAGATTTAGAAAAACTAGATATTTCAAAAGATATTGTTTGGTTCTATGACAATATCGAATGGAAAAATAGTGTTATTGATTTGCGTGCAATAGAGAGTATGGTGGACTGGGGAGCTACACATTTAATTATTCAATACCATCCAGGATTTTATGATCCAGATAAGTTAGTTGACTTTGTATTGCAAACGAAAGAGCATGAAATTTTAGTGACCGTTGTATTACATAACTTTGTTGAAGAGTCAGCTGGTGCGATGCGCAGATTGAATAGCATGGGGGTCCCTATTTTTTCTCATCGTATGTCAGAGGTTCTTTTGGCAAAGGAGTATGGGGTAGTCTTGGATCAAGTTCCTTTGGGGATAGATATAGACGAGTCTGTTAAGTCTAAAAATATTATTAATAGAAATTGGATCCAGCAACCCCCTGTCATTATAACAACTGGGTTTTTACGTAAGCATAAGGGGGTTATTTCTTTGATTCGTGCTATGCCATCTGTGCTGCAGAAATTTCCTGAGAGTAAATTGCGAATACAATGTGCATTGTATCCTAGCGAAGACTCCAGACTTGAGTTAAAGGCATGTGAAAAGGAAATTATTAAACTTAACTTAGTAGATAATGTAATTTTAGATACTGAGTTTTTAGAAAAAAAACTGGTTATAGATGAGTTGTCAAAAGCTGATATTGCGGTATTGCCATATGAAAGTAGTAATGAAGGAGGTAGTGCTACAGCAGCTGATTGTCTTTCTGTTGGTTTACCATTGCTTATTTCCGACGCTGAAATATTTGATGAAATTAGGGAGGTTGCAATTACAGTAAAAGCTGAGCCGGACCAAATTGCGAGTGCAATCATAGAGACTTTATTAAATGCTGAAAAATATAATACACTTTCAAATAAATCAATGAATTATGCGTTGGATAATTCATGGGGAAATGTTGCAGCAATTTTTTTGGTGGCTCATAATTCCGAATTGTTTATCGGTAACTTGCTATAAATATTTAATTTTGATTGTTTAGCCAATAATATATATCTTATTCGAATATAAAAATTAAATAGATAATCAGAATTTTCTCAACTGTGATCGTTATAAATAAGATAATAAAACTTGTAAAAGTTGTGAAAATAGTCAAATAAGTGCTTGCCTGGATGTTGTAATGTGAAAGTTATATTAAATGTCGAACCTATACGGTTCCCTCTGACAGGGATTGGTCGCTATACGTATGAATTGGCCAAAGCGTTGCAAATGTCTGTTTGCATTGATGAGTTGAAATTGTTTTCAACAACTCGTTTCTTGCAGGGGTTACCTCAACCTGACTCGCAGGGTACTCATGCGCATGGTCTGAAGCGGATGGTTCAAAAGAGCTATCTGGTCATGGAGGCATATCGTTTATTGATGCCATGGCTTCGTTCCAAAGCCTTGCGAAAGCATGGTGATTATATTTACCATAGCCCCAATTTCTTTCTTCCTGTATTTCCCGGCAGGAAGGTGGCAACTTTTCATGACCTTTCACCATTCACTTGGTCTGAATGTCATGATCAGGTAAAAGTTCGTTACTTGCAGAAAGAACTTCGTACGACAATTGATAGAGCTGATCAATTAATTACCGACTCAGAGTTTACTCGCCGTGAACTTGCCGAGTTTTCAGGTCTTTCACTGGAAAAAATACATGCGGTTCCATTGGCCAGCGCACCTGAGTTTCAGCCTTATCCTAAGGTTGAATTGCAACCTGTGTTAAAGCACTATCAGCTTCAATACCAAGGATACTGCCTTTTTGTTGGCACTATAGAACCACGTAAGAATATTGTCACGTTACTGGATGCTTATGCGCGTTTGCCTGTAAGCGTTAGGCGTGAATGGCCTTTGATTCTGACAGGTTATAAAGGATGGCAAAGTGATGCCATTCATGAACGAATTAAAGACGCTGAAAGACAAGGATGGGCCCGATACTTAGGTTTTTTGCCAGCAGAAGATTTACCAGGTTTATACGCGGGAGCAAGATTATTTGCTTTCCCTTCTCTTTATGAAGGGTTTGGACTGCCCGTGCTGGAAGCAATGAGTTCGGGTGTGCCTGTTGTTTGTTCTGACAGTTCTTCTTTGCCGGAGGTGGTAGGTTCTGCTGCGCTCATGTGTGCCTCCATGGATGTCGAAACGTTAACCATGCATCTTCTAAAGGGTTTGGAAGATAATACCTGGAGAACGAAGGCTGTTACACAAGGATTGCAGCGATCAGCAGGTTTTTCATGGGAGCGGTGTGCGCTGGAAACAATTGCGGTTTATCAAAAATTTTGAATGGTTAATGTGCTTAATTTTCAGGCGGATTTGTGATCAGTTTTAAATTCTAGCAATATCGATGTCCATTTATTTAACTAGGTTTTGATGCGTCATGGATGTTTCTCTTTATTCAGTACCTGTGGTTGCCCTAGTTCGACACTTTGATTCTCATTTTTTAACTGTCAAACTCCAGTCATCTAGCCCCAAATCCAGTAAGCATAGTCTTTATAGTCAATAACGTAATGTAAAAATCCAGCGAGATTGAGCAATGTTTGATATAAAAGAAATCATGTTCAATCTTGATCTGGGCTTCATTAACATCCGAGGTATACCCATATCTTACCTGTGCCCAGCCAGTTATGCCTGGCTTCACGACATGCCGGTAGCTGTAAAAGGGTATTTTTTGGTCATACTCTTCTACAAAACTGGGCTGTTCAGGTCTGGGGCCAATCAGGCTCATTTCACCTTTCAGTATATTCAAAAGCTGTGGTAATTCATCAATACGCAATTTTCTGATGATTTTGCCAATGCGGGTAACTCTGGGGTCATCTTCTTCGGCAAACGCTTCGTTATGTTCTGCCTCAATATCATGACGCATGCTTCTGATTTTATACATCCTGAATGGCTTGTTGCCCAAGCCAACCCTGGTTTGGCAGAAAAAAGCTGGTCCTGAGGATTCCAGTTTTACCAGCAGGGCGGTAACAAGCACCAAGGGCAAGGTGATGGGAAGTGTCAGAAGTACAACAACCCAATCAAAACAGGTCTTAATAAACTCAAACAAGGGTGAAGGCAGCAAAGATCCAATATTGTTTTCTGTCATGTGTCTAATCCTGACTCGACCCGTCAGGGATTCAAAAACCTGCTCCGAGTTAAGAACTGGAATGCGGTTAAGGGCACATTGGGTTAGAAAACGTTCCCACTCTGGGGTGATGCTTTTAAAGTCGGCAACCACGGCATCATAGCGGACATTATTCAGGTTGGGCGTTTCCAGGACACGAATGTCATGACCTTTTTTATTCAGCGCGATCAATTCCTGCGTTTTGGCTTGATTGACTACGGCCAGTTTGGGTTTGCGCATTCTAAAGGTAAGTATGTATTCTATGTGCAACCAGAACAGGGTGGTTAAACCACTGGTTACTAAAATCAGCCTTGAAACGGGAAAATAAAACAGGAAGGTTGCCAGAATGCAAAAACCGTAAACGGTAAGAATCTGTGGCGCCAGCAAGGCTGCCGATCTTCCGCCTGGGTAAGAGTTGGTTAAGTAGTTGCACCAGATGTGGGTAAGGACGAAGGCAATTGAACTAATTATTAAGGCATTAAACTGGCCTTGATCAATGTAGTAGTAATTCTTGAAACCGTAATGGATATAAAAAGGTAATACTACGCACAATATAAAACCCAGCAGCATTGAGACAAAGCGGGAAAGCAGGATTTTTTCATACAGCTTATGAAAACGTGACTGGGATGTTAAGCGCATAATGTTAAGAGTTTACCGAAATTTTTCATTTTAGTGCACTGTGGAAGATTACAATGGCATGCATATAAACTTTCAATTTTTGAAATAATATGATTTATGCTGATTATAAAAACACTAGTAATATACCCGTAAATAACACTTGAAGAGATGACAATCTTGAACAAGCATAATAATTGGTAATTGTTTTGTGTGATTCTGGGCAAATTTAAAGTTTACTATGACAATTTTCGTAACCGGTGGCGCCGGTTTTATAGGCAGTAATTTCATCCTGGATTGGCTTGGCCAATCTGGTGAGCCCGTTGTAAATATAGACAAGCTCACTTATGCTGGCAATCTGCAAAGCCTGTCTTCTATTGAAAATCACCCCGGCTACCATTTTGTTCAAACCGATATTGCCAACCAAAATACCATCTCCCAGCTGTTAACCCAATATCGGCCTAGGGCAATTATTAATTTTGCGGCCGAATCGCATGTGGACCGTTCCATTCATGGGCCGGCCAGCTTCATACAAACCAATATTGTGGGCACCTTCAGTTTGCTGGAATGCGTTCGTGCTTATTGGCATACATTGGCGGGTTCAGATAAGCACAATTTTCGTTTCCTGCATGTGTCTACTGACGAGGTTTATGGCTCTTTATTGCCCGAAGACCCGCCATTTACAGAATTGTCATGCTACCAGCCTAACAGCCCGTATTCTGCCAGTAAGGCGGCCTCTGATCACTTGGTGCGGGCGTGGCACCATACTTATGGCTTGCCTGTGTTAACCACCAATTGCGGTAATAATTATGGCCCGCGTCAGTTTCCTGAAAAGCTTATTCCACTGGTGATTATGAATGCGCTGGCAGGCAGGCCTTTGCCCATTTATGGGGACGGCTTGCAAATACGTGACTGGCTGTATGTAGGCGATCATTGTGCGGCCATTTCGACGGTATTGGCCAAAGGCATACCGGGGGACACTTACAACATTGGTGGTGGCAATGAACGCACTAATCTGGATGTTGTGCAAGCCATATGTGATGTGCTTGATGAAATCCACCCTTGTGCAAGTGGGCAGTCATACCACCGGCAAATTGCTTTTGTGGCAGACCGCCCCGGGCATGACCGGCGTTATGCCATTAATGGCACTAAAATAGTGCAGGAACTGGGTTGGCACCCGCAGGAAACTTTCACAACGGGTTTGCAAAGAACAGTCCAGTGGTATCTCAATAACAGTGACTGGGTGCAGGGCGTGCAAAACGGTTCTTACCGCGACTGGATGGCTTTGCATTATGGCCATCAGCATGGTAAAGGGAGTAAGGCATGACGCAGCGTAAGGGTATTATTCTGGCCGGTGGCTCGGGTACACGCTTGTATCCGGTAACGCTGGCGGTGTCCAAGCAGCTGCTGCCGGTTTACGACAAACCCATGATTTATTACCCCCTAAGTACCTTAATGTTGGCCGGTATCCGCGATATTCTGCTTATTTCCACGCCGTGGGATTTGCCTCGGTTTCAGCATTTGTTGGGTGATGGCAGCCAATGGGGGCTTAATATCAGCTATGCAGAACAGCCTGGCCCCGATGGCCTGGCCCAGGCTTTTATTATTGGCCGCCAGTTTGTGGGTAATGGTTCGGTTGCCCTGGTATTGGGCGATAACGTTTTCTACGGGCATGATTTGCCCCGCCAGTTAGCGCAAGCCTGTGCCCGGGAAGAGGGCGCCACGGTATTTGCCTATCATGTGCAAGACCCGCAACGGTACGGGGTGGTTGGGTTTAATGGGCAGGGCAAAGTTGTTTCCCTGGAAGAAAAGCCCGCGCAGCCCAAATCCAATTTCGCCGTGACCGGCCTGTATTTTTATGACAATCAGATTCTGGATATAGCCGCTGCCTTAACGCCTTCGGCACGTGGTGAACTGGAAATTACCGACTGCAATTGCGCTTATTTGAATAAGGGGCAGCTTTCGGTTGAGCTAATGGGCCGGGGATATGCCTGGCTGGATATGGGTACGCATGAAAGCCTGCTTGATGCGGGTAATTTTATTCAAACCATAGAAAAGCGGCAGGGTCTGAAGGTGTCTTGCCCTGAAGAGATTGCCTACCGCAAAGGGTTTATTAGTGCTGCCCAGCTTGAAGCACTGGCCCGGCCTTTGGCAAAAAATGAGTATGGGCAATATCTGTTGCGTTTACTTGAAAATAGTTGAACCATGAAAATTTGTGGGGGCGTATAAAACCAGTGATTACCCTGCGCTTGACGGTAAGCCTACGAATTTATCAATGCTAATTGACAGAAATAATTGGGTTATGTTTTAATGTCCTTAATCCTGGGACAAAGGACATTTGGATCTGTAAATTATGAAAGGTCAGGACATTGTTATATTACTCAAGCTCATTTGCCTGAAAAAACAGGAGGAAGAGGGTAATCTAAACCAGCCAGCCAGGGGCACCGGTGTAGATGAACCTTATTCTATTCGGGGGCTTGCGGCTTCTCTTGGCATTAGTAAAACAGAAGTCCATGCTTCTATAAATCGCAGTTTATTTTCAGGTTTGGCTATCAAAGATCGTATAACCGGGCGTATAAGGCCAAACCATCGAGCACTTGGCAACTTTATTACGCATGGGTTGAAATATGTTTTCCCGGTCAAGCCAGGTGGCATAACAAGGGGGATCCCCACTGCATTTGCGGCCCCCATGTTGAATAGTCTTCTCATCAGCCCGGGTGAATATATTTATATTTGGCCTGACGCGGAAGGTAAAATTATGGGGCAGTTTGTTGAACCCCTGTTTAAATCCGTTCCTGAAGCGGTAAAGAATGATGAACAACTATATGAATACTTGGCACTTATAGATGCAATCAGACTGGGCAGGCCACGAGAAGCCGGATTGGCAGCAAAACTTCTTGAAGAAAGGTTATTAAAAAAATGACAACAGTTAAAGGACAATTGCTACGCATGCTGGAAAGAGTGGCAGTTGCACTGGGCAGTGAGCTCCGGCAAAGATTGGTATTTGTAGGTGGGTGTACAACCGCACTATTTATCACTGACCCCATTACTTTGGAAGATGTCAGGGCAACAGATGATGTTGATTTAATTGTTGATCTTGCTGGTTACGCTGCGTGGGCAACTTTGGAAGAACAATTAAGGAACAGGGGGTTTTCAGCATCACCGGAAGATGAAGTGGTTTGTCGCATGCGGCTGGGTGCATTAAAGGTGGATTTTATGCCGGATGATGCCAAAATTTTGGGCTTTACAAACAGATGGTATGCACGAGGAATAGAACAGTCAAAACCTTATCAGCTAACTGACGATTTGGTAATAAAGATTTTACCCCCTGAACTTTTTGTAGCAACAAAATTAGAGGCATATAAGGGACGTGGTGATAATGATCTTATGTTAAGCCGGGATATGGAGGATATCTTACTTGTTGTTGATGGAAGAGAAGAGTTGGTTGGGGAAATTGATGCTGCTGATGAGGATATAAGGAAATATATCGCCAGCCAATTTTATGATATTCAGCAAGGCATTGATTTTGATCATTTTCTGGAAGGAAATATTAGAGGGCCAGGCGGTAGAGTTGATATTGTGCGAGAAAGGTTTTCACGCATAACAGCATGTGATAAGCGGTGAATTAAATATGGGCAATACCTGTTGCGTTTGCTTGAAAATAGTTTAACCATGAAAATTACTAAAACCCGCCTTCCCGATGTCTTGCTTGTTGAACCCGATGTGTTTGCCGATGAGCGCGGGTTTTTTATGGAAAGCTTTAATGCCAGGAAGTTTGAGCAGGCAGTGGGCAGACGGGTAAGTTTTGTGCAAGACAACCATTCCCGTTCCCATGCCAATGTGTTGCGCGGCCTGCATTATCAAATTCAACAACCGCAGGCCAAGCTGGTGCGGGTGGTGCTTGGCCGTATTTTTGATGTGGTGGTGGATTTACGTCGCGCTTCGCCCACGTTTGGGCAATGGGTGGCCGAAGAGTTAAGCGCTGAAAACAAACGCCAGGTTTGGATACCCGAAGGCTTTGCGCACGGGTTTTTAGTGCTGTCCGGGGTGGCCGAGGTGGAATATAAAAGCAGTGATTATTATGCGCCTGAATATGAACGTTGCATTGCATGGAATGATCCTGATCTGGCCATTCCATGGCCGTTGAAGGCTGCACCTGTTTTGTCGGTGAAAGATGAAAAGGGTGTGGGTTTCAGGGAAGCGGAAGTATTTGAATGATTGAAAATAGATGTAAGATGAGTGACTTCTGTTAGGCAGTACCAAGCCAGCCTAAGCTGCTGGCACCGAAAATAAATATGTTGTAGCGCTTAGTGTTAAAGCTTATAGGTAATCAGGGGGCGCACAATATCGTGCCCAATGCGACGTAATCGTTGTCCCAAAGTTTTTTTGTTTTTGTGACGCGGTTTACGATCTGTGCCCAGATTGGACGCCTGGGCTTGTTCAGATTCCCACACGGCGACTGGCGTTAAAGCCCATAAGGTAACAAGCCCTTTTTCCTGGAAGCGTGACCAGTGATCGCCTACCGTCCATAAAGGATGCAGGTTTTTGGCTAAGTTACGGGCAGCTGCCAGATTGATGGCGTATCCGCTGGTTCGCCACACATCGCTATAGGGACGCACGGCAACCCGGTTCCGTTTGCCAAACGATTTTTTGTTAAAACGAAAGCCTCGATGCACCTTGGTTAACTGAATCATTTCGGGCTTATTAGTAGACAGGATTTGCCCTAGGTATTCTGGTGAATCAGGGTCCAGTAAACTTTGTAGGTCGTCGGCTAAACAGACATCATCTTCCAGGATCAAGGCATAGCGGTAGCCCTTCTGGACAATATCGCGGTAAATACCCAAGTGGCTTAAGGCGCATCCTATTTCGCCCTTGGTTAGGGTGCCATACTCATGTTTCAGACGAGGCCAGTCCACCTGTTGGTTTAATTGATCTTCCGGCATGATCCGGCCATCTACCGCGTCAAAAAAAATGGGTGTAATCCCTTTTTCTTGCAATGAAGCTTCCATAATTTGGCGCCTGGTTTGGTCTGTGGCCAGATTGACAACGTAGCAGGGGATAAATGGAGTAGACATAAGCGTTTATTGATGACGGAAAGCCGTTTTGGCTGGAAAGATGGTGTTACATTATTGTAACCTGAGTTTGGCTGAAAGTCAGCAGTACCCTGTATTCAGGATATGTGGCAAGATATGCGGGTATTAAAATACTTATGCACGTCTAGTGTGCTTAACTAGGTGTCCATTATTCAGTCAGGCTCAATGTTGTCTTTCTTTCTTTCTTTCTTTCTTTCTTCACCCGCCGCTTATGCTCTTTTTGCGTCAGGCATTTTATTAAAAAAGCGATCAGGCCAATATTGCCTGATACGGTTACCCGTGGCAAACCGAACAAATCATCTTCTTTCAGTGCCAGTCCTTTTACCGTTAACGTGGCATTGGTATAGCCCGCCTGGCGTGTCATTTCCCTTATCGCGGCAGATTCATCCCCATACGGGTAGCAAAAGGCGGTAACCGGAACGCCAAAAACGGCCTCTAATCGGTGTTTTGAGGCTTCAATTTGCCGTCGTGCCTCATTTTCCGGCAGCTGGGTTAAATGAACATGGTCCAGGGTATGCGAGCCAATTTCCTGCCCGGCCCTGGCCCAGTTTTGGATTTGCTGCTCGTTCATTAATCCAGACCGGGGAATGCCTTTTTCAATATCCCAGTGGTTGTGCCCGCCCGGGTGTCCAGCCACAAAGTAGGTGGTGGCGGTAAAGCCCAGTGCCTGCAAAACGGGCAGGGCGTTGTCGTGCACGTTGGTGTAGCCGTCATCAAAGGTAATGCCAAATACTTTGCCGCTTTTTGTGCCTTCCAGGTAGGGCAGCAGGTCTTGCATGCTTAAGCCACGGTAACCCAGCCGTTTAAGCCATTGCATTTGTTGCGCAAATTTTTTTGCTGGCACGCACAGGCCACGGTAAGGGGTGCCTTTGGGGGGCATGTCGGTAATTTGGTGGTACATCAGAATAGGTATCATGGCGCTAAAGGCAGGCCCAAAGCCTGCCGGTAAGTGTTAAGGGTTTTGCGGGCAAAGGTGTCCAGATTAAAGTGCTGTTCGGCCGTTTGGCGGCTGGCCATCGAAACTTCATGAAGCAGCGCTGGGTTATCCAGAATTTCCTGTAGCAGTGTTTGCAAGGCCTGCGGGTCTTTGGCCGGTACAATCCAGCCGTCTTTGCCATGCTGTATGTTTTCGGGCAGGCCACCGGCGTTGCTGGCAATGGTGGGCAGGCCCAGGGCCATGCTTTCACGGCAGGCAAAAGACAGCGCTTCTTTGTGTGACAGTACAAAGCCCAGGTCACAGGCCGCCAGAATATCCCGCACATCGTCAACCAGGCCCGGGAAAACCAGTTGCTGTTCCATACCCAGGGCTTTGACCCGGTTCATTTTTTCTTCGTTGGGCGGGTCACCGGCCATGATAATGCGGCAGCGGTTTTTAAGGTGTTCGGGCAGTTGTGATACGGCCTGCACCATTTCCAGCCAGCCTTTTTCATAATCGGTGCCACCGGTGCTGCCCAGTAATATTAGCCCGGTATTTGCGGCTTCGTTACCCAGCAAGGCCTGGCGGCATTGTTGTTTATGCCGGGCACTGGCAGGTGCAAAATACCGGGTGTCTATGCCATGGTGAATCATGTCCAGCGGGATGGCCGCATAGGGCGAGTTTTTGAACATGTCCGCCACAAAGCGGCTCACTGCAATGATGCGGTCGGTGGCCAGTTTGGCCCTTAGTTTGTGCCCAAAACTGCCCACGGGGTGGTCATTGTGTTTGGTAAAGATGATTTTAGGGCGGTGCCGCAGCCCCAGGCAGGCCAGCATGACATGGCGGTGGTCGGCCGAGGCATTCACATGAATAATGTCAAAGTGTTCCTGTTGGATCAGCTTTCTGAGTTGCTTTATTTCGGGCAGGAGCTTGCCAATGCGAGAGTTGAAGCTCTGGTCGATGACCCGTACATTGGGAACTGCCTGGGCAAAGCGGTACAGGCGGCTGGTGCCGGGGGTGGCCACGAAGCATTCATGTTCAGGCGCCAGCTGGCCCAGTAGGTTGAGAATATACGTGGCATGCCCGCCGCCATTGCGTTTGTGGAAATTGGTAAACAGGATTTTCATTGTTTTAACTTTTGATCACGATTTGTTCCCACGCGTCGCGTGGGAACGCGTATGCATACGCAGGCGTTTCCACAAAGAAGGAAAATTCCCCTCTGCGCAGGGGGGGGCGCATAGCACCGGGGTGGTTACTCACCATCAAACGTACTGTCATCGCTGTCAACAACGATTTCAGACACCAGTACCCGGTCAATCCGGTGCTTGTCCATGTCCACGACTTCAAATTTGTAGTTTTCCCATTCCACGCTTTCGGTTTCAGTGGGAATGTGCCCCAATTGGTGCATGATGAAGCCGGCGATGGTGTGGTAGTCCTCGTCTTCCTCTTCGGGAAATCTGACTGAGGAAGAAAAAATTTCACGGAAGCGGTCCAGTGAAACACCGCCATCCAACAGCCATGAGCCATCCTTGCGTTGAACGGCATCGGAAACATGATTTTCATTGATAGGAATCGCGTGGCCAACCAGTACTTTCAGGATGTCGCGCAGGGTCACCACGCCTTCGACCTCGCCATATTCATTAATCACCACGGCAATTTCAGAGCGGTTTTTTTGCAGGGCCTCCAGCAAGTCCATGGCGCTAATGGTTTCGGGTACATACAGGGCCGTTTTGGTAATGGCCTGGATGTTGATTTGTTGCTGCTTGATTTGTTGTTCGAACAGACTGCCGGCATCTACAATGCCAATAATATTGTCTAGCCCACCCTGACAGACGGGAAAGCGGGAGTAGGGACTGTTGGCAATGCGTAGCAGGGTTTCTTCCAGCGGCGCATTCAGGTCTATGTAGTGAATGTCCGAGCGTGGTGTCATGATGGTGTTAATGTGTTTGTCGTCCAGTTGCAGGGCGCGTGCCACAATGTCGTGTTCGGTTTTTTCAAACAGGCCGGCGGTGGCGCCTTCCTTTAACATGCCGCTAATGTCTTCTTCGGTTAATGAGCTGTTTTTGCTTTGGTCCAGCCGCAAAATTTTCATGAGAAAATCGGTGGAAAACGACAAAACGGCAACAAAGGGTGACACGATACGTGACAGCCAGGTCATGGGCACCGAGATAAACATGGCCACCGCTTCAGGGTATTGCATGGCAATACGCTTGGGCACCAGTTCGCCCAGAATTAGGGATGCATAGGTAATGCCAAACACCACGGTTGCCAGTGAAAGCTCATAGGCGTAATTGCTAAGTGGCTGAATGTTAAGGAAAAAAGGAGTAAGTCTGGATACGATAGAGGCTTCGCCGAAGGCACCGTTGAAAATCCCGATAAGGGTGATGCCAATTTGCACGGTAGAAAGAAAACGGCTTGGGCTGTCTGACAGCTTCAGGGCGGCCGCGGCGCTTTTGCTGCCGCTATCGGCTTTGTTTTGCAGGCGAATGCGTTTGGATGAAACAATGGCGATTTCCGACATTGCGAAAAGACCATTGACTAGAATGAGTCCTAAAATGATAAGGATATCCATGACTTGTGGGCGGCGTGCCGCTTTAAACTCCTGTAATTTAAAAAATTATTTTACAGGTTTCGGGTAAATTTCGGGGGCTGAAGAAGTTTTCTGATATTTAATTGTCTTTGTTTGAGGCAGGATAAATTGTTCTAACCAAATTTTGCCCTTTGTAATATGGGTTAAGATATCTTTCTTTACTGTTGCTGTTTTTTGGGTGTTGGGCACTATGTCTTTGCTTGTTCCGGTTCATGAGGCTCCCCGTGCCGGCTACCAGCCCGAGGTGGACGGGTTGCGCGCTGTTGCCGTGATGGCGGTTTTGTTTTTCCATGCCGGGTTTACTGTCTTTGGAGGCGGTTTTACAGGCGTTGATGTTTTTTTTGTGATTTCAGGGTATTTAATTACCCGCATCCTCATCGATAATTGCCAGGCTGGTTCCTTCAGCTTTGCCCGGTTTATGGCACGGCGAATTGCGCGTTTGTATCCGGCCCTTTTATTGACCCTGGTATTGTGCCTGGCTCTGGGCTTTCTTGTTTTTTCTCCGGGTGATTATATTGCATTGGCAGAGTCAACCATTTATGCCTTTTTTTCTATTTCCAATATCAAGTTTTGGCTGGGTGCGGGGTATTTTGATACGTCTTCAGAAACCAACCCCTTGCTGCACACCTGGTCATTGGGGGTAGAGCAGCAGTTTTACCTGGTTTGGCCGTTTATTGTTTATGGTACTTGCCGGCTGAATGCCCGCTGGTTACCCTGGGTGCTGGCATTAACCGGACTGCTTTCCCTGCTGGCTTCACAGTGGTATACGCAGGTGGATCCTTCCGCCAATTATTTTCTGACACCCTTCAGGGTGTTTGAGTTTGCCATTGGCGGTTTGCTGGTGTTTGCGGTACGCCGTTTTGTGTTGGCCAATATCTGGCAGGAATTGATCATGCTGGCGGGTCTTGCGCTGCTGGCATGGGGGGTGTTCGTGTTTGATAAAACCACTGCTTTTCCGGGGTTTAACGGTCTGGTGCCCGCCTTTGGGGCGGCTTTGTGTATTTTTGCCAGTGGTGCCCGTTATACCGGCTGGCTGCTCAGAAACCGTTGGGTGGTATTTATCGGGCTGATTTCCTATTCGGTGTATTTAATTCACTGGCCACTGATTGTTTTTTATAAATATTATATTTATCGTCCCTTGATGCCCGTAGAACAATGGGCTCTGGTGATCGTGCCGCTGTTTTTGGGTTATGCCATGTATGTACTGGTTGAAAACCGTTTCCGACGCATGAATTTGTCCAGCTGGTATTTCAAGGAAATATTGCAGCGGTCAGGGGTTGTGGCGGTGGTATTGCTGCCGGCATTTTTTATTCTGACGCAAAATGGCATGCCTTTCAGAATGAATACGCAGTTTTCCCAGCATACTTTTGATTCCCCGCGTTTTCACGAAGAGCAGTATGGGGGTGCCGGATACGGGATGGGCAGTCAAACGCTTGGCGACCCCCGGGCCCTGTTTCATGAGGCGGTTTTTCTGGGGGACAGTTATGCACGGCAGTTTGCCTACGGGCTAGACCGGGTGTTGGCCGGGCAGGGCGTAAAAATAGACACTTCCTTTGAAGATGGCTGTTTTTTTGGTCCGGGTTACACCCGCATTCTGGACGGTATTGCCCGCCAGGATTGCCAGGACAGGCTTGATTATGCCTTGCACACCGCTTTCACGAACCGGATTCCCCTGATCTATGCAATTAGCTTCCGTAATTACCAAAATACCTTGGGTACCACCGATGGTGAGCGGGTTCGCCTGACGGATGATGCGTACTTACGCTTTTTGCAAGCCAATTTTGATGCCATCCATGAGCGTATTGGCCTGGATAACAAGTTGATTATTATCGGTACCCCGCCCGGGGCGGGTTCGCAGGCGGGCTTGTCTTCCTGTGTGGACAGGCCGGCCTATTTACCACTGACTTGTGCCAGATATCTGACATTGCCCCGCGAAAAAGGCAATGCCTGGCACATTAACCAAATGCTGGCTGAATACGCCCGCTCTCGTTTTAATGTGATTTTTATTGATCCTTATGACATTTTGTGTGGTGAACAGCTGTGCCAAACCATGCAGGCGGGACGCTTCCTGTATTCGGACGGTACACACCTGTCACGCGATGGCTCTTTGCTGGTTAGCCAGGAGATGGTGACAGCCTTGCTGCGTGAATGGGGCTTTGCCCCAGACACGGAATAAAGTGTTTCGTTCAGGTTTTTGCAGGCACTTTTCTAATAAGGCCTTCTTGCGCACAAGAGGCAACCAGATGGCCATGGCGATCAAAGATATTGGCCCGGCAAAAGCCCCTGGCATTACTGGCACTGGGTGATTCCAAGGCATACAGTAACCAGTCATTCATGTTTATCGGCCGGTGAAACCACATGGCATGGTCGATACTGGCCATTTGCAAGGAGGGGCTGAGGAAGGATTGCCCGTGTGGTAACAAAGCCGTATCCAGCAAGTGCAAGTCAGAGGTGTAGGCCAGCATGGATTTATGCAGCAGCGGGTCTTCGGGCAGCGAGCCATTGACCTTGAACCAGACGTGAGAATAGGGGAGATGCGCGCCTGGATTCAAAAGGTTGATGGGGTTAACCGGACGAATGTCCAGAGGGGGGGCTTGCATGGCGCGCTCTGCCATTGTGGGTGGTAATTCGTTGGCAATGGCCCGGAATAGCTCCACTTCGCTTTGCAGGCTGGTGGGCGATGGCACGGTTGGCATGGTGGCCTGGTGTTCAAACCCTGGTTCAGCGGCCTGAAAGCTGGCTGACATGAAGAAAATGGGTCGTTCACGCTGGATCGCCACTACCCGGCGCGCCGAGAAACTGCCCCCATCGCGGATGCGTTCCACTTCATAGCGAATAGGCTCATTGGTATCACCGGGCAGCAGGAAATATGCATGCATGGAGTGTGCTTCCCGCTTAGGGTTGGCGATAGTTCGGGAAGCGGCCATGAGTGATTGCCCCAGGACCTGGCCGCCAAATACGCGTCCTGAGCCAAAAAGGTCAACACTTTGACCAAGAAAGGTGTCTTTATCCAGTGAAGTCAGTTTGAGTTGTTCTGTCAGGGATGTAAGTGCTTGATTCATTGCCGAGTTTAATGAAATGGGAAATGCAGGAAGTGTAGCAGGTAATGGGGAGAATGTTGATGGGTGTGTCTGCCGGGTCGGCAGCCGTTAAGGTATTGCCGCTGTAAAATGAAAATAAAAGGGGGTTTGTAACTTTTAATGTAAGTTTTGGTAAATTGTAGTAAAATTGTTGCAAATTAATAAGTCAATAAATCAAGTGAAGTTTGCGCATTGCAAGTATGGTCTGTTTGCCCCTTGCTGCTATGGGGCAAATTGTTGTGTTCTCTGCTTAATTACTAATAGGCATCGTTATTTGTAACATGATCATGTATAAAGGGTTTATGCACTAATGCGTTGGTCGCTGTTGTCTGTGCTGGGTGTGCTGTCATTGGCAGGCCATGCCTGGGCAGATCATATTCATCCCGGTAAGGTTCAGTTTCCGCAGGTGTCAGTGGTGGCGGGTACCCAACTTTCCCAAAACCTTCACGATTTTGCTACGGTTTTTTCCCGTTTTGTACATGAAAAAACGGGTAGTAATGTGCAAATCATGCAAATGGCCGGGGAAAGCGGCATGATTGGTGCCGATTATGTCTCCCAGTCCGCGGATGACGGCAGTGTTTTTTTGTTTTCAACACACTCAACCCAAAGTGTTAACAGTATGTTGCAAAAAACAGTTTCCTATTCTCCTGAACAGGATCTGGTCAATGTTGGCATGATCGGTACATTTGGGGCTGCGCTGGTGGTGCCGGTCGACAGTCCATTCCGTACGTTTTCACAATTGCTGGATGCCATTCGTTTGAATCCGCCTGATTACCGTATTGGTTATTACAACAGTACCTCGCAGGTGGCGGCCGGTTTGTTCAATTATTATGCAGATGTGAATATAACCGTGATGCCTTATAAAAACCGGAGCCTGCTTTTGCATGAACTGGCGATTAATGGCATACAGTTTGCCTTCCTGGATGGTGCCTTTGTGCACGATTTGCTTAAAGAAAAAAAGATCCGTGTGTTGGCCATAACCGGAGATATCCCGGGTATTGATATGAATGAGGTTGATTTAACCGCAAAACTGCATCCGGACTTTGTCCTGGAGGGTTGGCTTGGTATGGCGGCCCCCAGAAATGTGCCTGGTGATGTGGTTTCCCGGATGCGTTCCGTGCTGCGCGGTGCCCTGGCCGATGCCCGTGTCAAGCAGGCCATGCAAAAAACAGGGCTGAAGCCTGTTGATAATGTTTGTCTGAATATAGAAAAATTCATCCAGCACGATACCGAGCGCTGGCGCAAACGTATTATGCTGGCTAAAATTACGCCCCGTTAGGTTGGGTGGCTGGCACGGCATATCAAATTTTTAAAACCGGCCGGCTTAGTTGTTTGCCCTGATCTCAGCGTGACGTTTTTCCATTTCCTGGCGCAGCTCGCGGCGTTGCTGCGCGGCAATGAAACGATGTTTTTCTTCTTCCGTTGAAGGAACAAGCTGGGGGACGGCGGTGGGTTTGCCATTGTCGTCAACCGCAATCATGGTGAAATAGCAGCTGTTGGTGTGGCGCACGAATTGCTCACGAATATTTTCCGTGACTACTTTTATGCCAATTTCCATGGAGGTCTTGCCGGTGTAGTTAACCGATGCGTAGAAATTAACCAGCTCACCCACATGAATGGGTTGACGGAACACGACCTGGTCCACCGACAGGGTAACGACATAAGAGCCGGCATATCGGCTGGCACAGGCAAAGGCCACTTGGTCAAGATATTTCAAAATGGTGCCGCCATGTACATTGCCGGCAAAATTGGCCATGTCGGGGGTCATCAGAATAGTCATGGAAAGTTGGTGTGGCTTGTTGTGGCTCATGTCGATATTGCAGAGGTGGTTTATTTGAAAATTGAATTATACTGAAATTATGGCAGGTGACCGGTGCTGGGGTAAAATTGACCCTGGTTTTTTTTTCTACAGGAGCAGGGGTAATGCTGGCACAACGTTACAAAGAAGTTAAAGACAGGGTGGAGCAGGCCTGTATAAGGGCCGGTCGTGAGCCTGACAGTGTACGGATCTTGCCGGTCAGTAAAACCTTTGGCCCCGATGTATTGCAGGAAGCCATTGATGCCGGCCTGCGCCGTTTCGGTGAAAATAAAGTGCAGGAAATGAAGCAAAAGGCCGAAGTGTTTTCGGAGTATCCCATTGACTGGGTCATTATTGGTTATTTGCAAACCAACAAGGCCAAAGAGGTTGCCCGTTATGCGGCTGAAGTCCAGTCAATGGACCGTTTGGACCTGGCATTGGCCCTGGACAGGCGTCTGCAGCTTGAAAACCGCACGTTGGATGTGCTGGTTCAGGTGAAAACCAGCCCCGAGCAAACCAAGACAGGGATGCCTGCCGAAGCGGTTCCGGCCTTTTTGCAGGAATTGAAAGCCATATCAACCCTTCGTCCCATGGGATTGATGACGGTTGCGGAAAACAGCGACTCAGAGGCAGCGGTGCGTGCGTGTTTTTCTGCCTTGCGTCATCTAAGGCGGCAATGTCAGGATCTGACCGGTTTGGCGCTACCCACGCTTTCCATGGGCATGAGCGGAGATTTTGAATGGGCCATCCAGGAGGGCTCAACCGAGGTACGGATAGGCTCGGCCATTTTTGGTCACCGCAATTACGCTTAAGCCTGCTTAGCTGCCGTAGTTTTGCAGGCCTTCCAGGTCTTGTACACAGATGGCCCCGTATTCCACGCTTAACAGGCCGTCTGCTTCCAGTTTCTTAAGGGCCTGGTTGGCCCGCTGGCGCGAAACCCGGGCCAGGTAGCCCAATTCTTCCTGGGTAATTTCCATGCGGTTGCTAATGCCCGGATACAGGCGTGAATTGCATAGTTCGGCCAGACAGCGGGCAATCCGGGCATCGGCATTAAGCAGACGGTCGTGCTCGGCTTTGCCCACAAAGTGTCCCACCCGTTCGTTCAGCAGGTGCAGCAGGTAGCGGTTGAACGGGATGCTGTTGTCAAGCAGCCATTCAAATGTATGCACGGGCATTTTGGCAATGGTGGAATTGCGCAGCGCAATAATGTCATATTTGCGTGGTTCCTTTTTCAGCAGGCTGCCTTCACCCACCCAGCCCCCGGAAGGAATGCCAATGAGCGCCGCCACCTTGCCTTCGGCATTGCCCACCGAAATGCGGATCAATCCTTCAATAACGCCAATCCAGTGATCGGAAGACTCGCCCTTGCGCACAATCATGGCACCAGACGGATAGTGGTGGACTTTGATGTCCTGTTTGACCCGTTCTTGATGTTCGGGAGTAAGAAGGAGGAACCAGCTGGAGAAATGTGGAGCAAATTCAGTCATAAGGACTTACCCTAGAAGCGGTTGGAATGTCACCATAACGACAGTTAGATTACATTCAACAGGCTAACTTTGCAATACATTACAAAGAATAATTAAATAAGATTGATGTGTCCGGTTCTGTTATTTCCAATTTAAAGTTTTGTGGGCAATTCAACCAACCGGAAGCAATCATGCTAGAGACACAATATAAAAGGAGGCAACATGGCGTACGCTATGTCTGGTACAGGTTCGGAAACGGGCCTGGACACATTTCCTGCCTTGCTGTTGCATCACGCGAACGTTCGCGCTGATAAACCGGCATTGCGTGAAAAGGATTTGGGAATTTGGCAAACCTTAAGCTGGGCCCAGGTGGCCCGAGAGGTTCGGCAAACAGCCTGCGGCCTGGCCGCATTGGGTGTCAGGAAAAATGATCATGTAGCGGTGGTGGGTGAGAACCGTCCCCGCCTGTATATGGCCATGATGGCAGCCCAGTCGCTGGGGGCCATCCCGGTACCTATGTATCAGGATGCGGTGGCACAGGAAATGGTTTATGTGCTGCAAGATGCCGGAGTGCGGGTGGTGGTGGTTGAAAACCAGGAGCAGGTGGATAAAATGATCGAGATCCACGAACAGGTGCCTGATCTGGCCCATGTGGTTTACGATGATCCGCGCGGCCTGCGTCATTACACTGATGAATTGCTGCTGTCCTGGGAAAGCCTGCAGGAAAAGGGGCAAGAGTATGAGAGCGCCAACCCCGGTTTTTATCTGGAAACCGTAAACAGTCTGTCGGCGGATGATCCGGCGGCCATGTTTTATACCTCGGGTACCACCGGTAAACCCAAAGGAGTGGTGCTGACCCATCATGCCCTGATCGACCGGGCCCGTGTTATCCAGAGGCTTGAAAACCTGACCGACAAGGAAGAGGTGCTGGCTTATTTGCCACCGGCCTGGATTGGCCAGAACATGTTTTCCTATACCCAGTTGCTGGTGACCGGTTTTACCGTGAATCACCCTGAGTCACCCGCTACCGTGTCTATCGATATGCACGATATCGGCCCCACCTATTATTTTTCTCCACCACGGGTTCTGGAGGATTTGCTGACCCAGGTCATGATCCGGATGGAAGACGCTGGCCGCCTGAAAAAAACCATGTTCAAGTCATGTATGGCGCTGGCAAAGCGGGTGGGTACGCGTATCCTTGATAAAGAGTCGGTAGGTTTATGGGACCGTTTCAAATATATGCTGGGTGATGTGCTGGTGTATGGGCCGTTGCGTAATGCCTTGGGCATGAGTCGGGTGCGGGTGGCTTATACGGCCGGTGAGGCGATTGGTCCCGACCTGTTTTCTTTTTACCGATCTATCGGTATCAATTTAAAGCAATTGTACGGATCTACCGAAACCTCGGTGTTTGTGTGCGTGCAAAGTGATGGCAACGTGCGGGCCGATACCGTGGGGCCGCCCGTTGAAGGGGTGGAACTGCGGATTGCAGACAATGGCGAGGTGCAAATCAAAAGCCCGGGCCTGTTCAAGGAATATTATAAAAACCCCGAGTCCACCAAAGAGTCTTTTACCGAAGATGGCTGGTATCACACGGGTGATGCCGGGGTGATTGATGCCAATGGGCAGCTCAAGATTATTGACCGTGCCAAGGATGTGGGCAAGTTAAGCGATGGCCGCATGTTTGCACCCAAATATGTCGAAAACAAGCTGAAGTTTTTCCCGTACATCAAGGAAGTGGTGGCGTTTGGCGCCAATATGGATTTTGTGTGCGCCTTTGTGAATATAGACCTTGAAGCGGTGGCCAACTGGGCCGAACGTCGTGGCCTGGCCTATGCCGGTTATACCGACCTGGCTTCCAAATCCGAGGTTTATGACCTGATTGCCGATTGTATCAATCAGGTCAATATGGATGTGGCCAGTGATGAAATGCTGGCTGGCCTGCAAATTCACCGCTTCCTTATTTTACATAAAGAACTGGACCCGGATGATGGTGAGCTGACACGTACCCGCAAGGTGCGACGGGCATTTATTGCCGAAAAATACAAGGTTCTTATCGATGCCCTGTTTGAAGGCCGGCAACACCAGTTTATCGAGACCGAAGTCAAGTTTGAGGACGGGCGTACTGGCAAGATTTCTGCCGATCTGAAGATTGCCGAAGGCAAAGTGGTTGATGTCAAGATGAAGAAGGTTGCCTGAGAATGATGAACGAAAGAGAAAAGCAGATTGGTGATGTGATCCTGGATATGCAGGGTATTTCCCTGTCCTTTGGGGGTGTCAAGGCACTTACCAATATTTCATTTAATGTTAAAGAGCATGAGATCCGTGCCATTATCGGCCCTAACGGTGCCGGTAAAAGTTCAATGTTAAACGTGATTAACGGGGTGTATGTGCCACAGGAAGGTGGCATCCAGTTCAGGGGGAATCATTTCAACCGGATGACACCGCGCCGGGCTGCCGAAATGGGTATTGCACGCACTTTCCAGAACCTGGCTTTGTTCAAGGGGATGAGCGTGCTGGACAACATTATGACAGGCCGTAACCTGCGCATGAAAAGCGGCATCCTGTCACAGGCATTCCGGATTTTTGGTGCCGAAAAGGAAGAAATCAGGCATCGCGAGTTTGTGGAAAACATTATTGATTTCCTGGAGATTCAGGCTTATCGCAAAACCCCGGTCGGGCGTTTGCCTTATGGCCTGCAAAAAAGGGTCGACCTGGGACGGGCGCTGGCCATGGAGCCCCGCCTGCTGTTGCTTGATGAGCCCATGGCCGGCATGAATATTGAAGAAAAACAGGATATGAGCCGTTTCATTCTGGATGTGAACGATGAATACGGGACCACGATTGTGTTGATTGAGCACGATATGGGGGTTGTGATGGATATCTCGGATCGTGTCGTGGTACTGGATTACGGCAAGAAAATCGGCGATGGCACACCGGCCGAGGTTCGTTCAAATGAAGAAGTGATTCGTGCCTATCTGGGCGTAGAGCATTGAGGGCATTATGGGATATTTCTTGGAAACTTTGTTTGGTGGCCTGATGAGCGGCATGCTGTATGCCTTGGTCGGGCTGGGTTTTGTGCTGATTTTCAAGGCATCAGGGGTGTTCAACTTTGCCCAGGGAGCCATGGTACTGGTGGCGGCCTTGTCAATGGCACGGTTCTCAACCTGGCTGCCCCAGTGGCTGGGTTTTGAAAGCATGTGGCTGGCCAATATTCTGGCCTTCATCGTCAGTGCGGTGTTAATGGTGATTATTGCCTGGCTGGTAGAACGGCTGGTTTTGCGTCATCTGGTCAATCAAGAGGCCACCACCTTGTTAATGGCCACTTTGGGCATCAGTTATTTTCTGGACGGATTCGGTCAAACCCTGTTTGGCAGTTCGGTTTACACGATTGATGTCGGCATGCCCAAAGATCCGGCTTTTATCCTGGACAGTCTGTTCGAAGGCGGCATTTTAATCAATCTTGAAGACCTGACGGCGGCGGCGATTGCAGCAGCCCTGGTGGCAGCCCTGGCCTTTTTCTTTCAGTACACCTCTACCGGGCGTGCCTTGCGGGCGGTGGCTGATGACCATCAGGCGGCGCAATCCATTGGTATCCCCCTTAACCGGATCTGGGTCATTGTATGGGTGGTGGCAGGTATTGTGGCGCTGGTGGCGGGCATTATCTGGGGCTCCAAGTTTGGTGTGCAGTTTACGCTTTCCACTGCTGCGCTGCGGGCTTTGCCGGTGGTTATCCTGGGTGGGTTGACTTCGGTTCCCGGGGCCATTATCGGCGGGCTCATTATCGGAGTGGGCGAAAAATTATCGGAAGCCTACCTGGGTCCTTATCTGGGGGGGGGCATTGAAATCTGGTTTGCCTATGTATTGGCCCTGACATTCCTGCTGTTCCGTCCGCAAGGTTTGTTTGGTGAAAAGATTATCGACCGCGTATAGCGGGCAAGCGTAAAGGAAGTACATCATGTTATATCGTGAAAATGGACAGTTCAAGACCAGTTACCGGGCCGATCAGCAGATCTTTCCCATCCGCCAGGATCGTGTCCTGATGGTGATTTTGCTGGCTGTTGCCTTTCTGATGGTGCCGGCCCTGGCCAGTGATTATTTGTTAAGTGGCGTTGTTATTCCTTTTCTGATCCTGTCCCTGGCAGCGATTGGCCTGAATATCCTGGTGGGCTATTGTGGGCAGATTTCACTGGGTAGTGGTGCCTTCATGGCCGTGGGTGCTTATGCAGCCTGGAATTTCGGGGTGCGTTTCCCCGAGATGCCCCTGCTGCTGCAGATTCTGCTGGGGGGCTTGTGTTCAACCCTGGTGGGTATCCTGTTTGGCATTCCCAGCCTGCGGATCCGGGGCCTGTATCTGGCGGTCGCCACGCTGGCCGCCCAGTTCTTTGTCGACTGGACATTCCTGCGGATTCCGTTCTTTACGAACTACTCTTCCTCAGGCAGTGTGTCGGTACCACCACTGACATTCTTTGGTCTGGATGTGCAAACACCGGTACAAAAATACCTGTTCATTCTTTTGCTGGTGGTCATTATTGCCCTGTTGGCCAAAAACCTGGTGCGCAGTGCGATTGGCCGTGAATGGATGGCGATCCGTGATATGGACGTGGCGGCTTCGGTCATTGGCATTCGCCCCATGTATGCCAAGCTCAGCGCCTTTGCGGTCAGTTCGTTCATTATCGGGGTATCCGGCGTGCTATGGGGTTATTTGCACCTGGGCTCATGGGAGCCCCTGGCCTTTGACCTGAATCGCTCTTTCCAGCTGTTGTTCATGGTTATTATTGGTGGTTTGGGCTCTATTGTAGGCAGCTTCTATGGGGCCGCCTTTATTGTACTGGTGCCGATTTTGCTTAACCGGATTCCGGCCATGATGGGTATCCCGATTGGCGTGGATACCGCAGCGCACATCGAGCATATGGTATTTGGTGCCCTGATTGTCTTTTTCCTGATTGCGGAACCGCATGGCCTGGCAAGATTGTGGAGTATTGCCAAAGAGAAGTTGCGGATATGGCCTTTCCCACATTAAAAGCTTACGTTTAACTGACGTTGTCATTTATAAAAAACAGCATGTATCAATTTCTTCGGAGGAGACCGATATGAAATTAAGCTTCAAATCCATTACGGCAGCCCTGGCAGTTAGTGGCGTTTTGGCGACTGTTCCCTTGCAGGTTCAGGCGGCAGAAGAACAGTTTGTGCCCCTGTTTACTTATCGTACAGGCTCATTTGCCCCATTGGGTATTCCATGGGCCGATGGCAAGATTGACTATTTGAAACTGATTAATGAGCGCGATGGCGGTGTAAATGGTGTCAAGCTGGCTTTTGAGGAGTGTGAAACCGCTTACGCGACCGACCGTGGCGTTGAGTGTTATGAACGTCTGAAAAATGCCAAGGGTGGCGCGTCCGGTTTTGACCCGCAATCTACCGGTATTACTTTTGCCGTGTCTGACAAGGCACCGGTCGACAAAGTGGCGATTGAAACCGTCGGGTATGGTCTGTCTCAATCGGCCAATGGCTCCGTGTTCAAGTGGAATTTCCCGCTCTTGGGTACTTACTGGACTGCGGCCGATGTGATGATTCAGGATATTGCCAAGAAGCTGGGTGGGGAAGACAAGCTCAAGGGCAAGAAAATTGCCCTGGTTTATCATGACTCTCCGTATGGCAAGGAGCCCATCCCTCTTTTAAAGGCCCGTGCCGAGGCTAATGGTTTTGAGTTGCAACTGTATCCGGTCACGGCACCGGGCGTGGAACAAAAATCAACCTGGCTGCAAATTCGTCAGAAACGTCCTGATTACGTCCTTTTGTGGAGTGCCGGTATCATGACGCCGACGGCTATTCGTGAGGCACAGTCTACGGGCTATGGTCGTGACAAGATTTATGGCATTTGGTGGGCCGGTTCCGAAGGCGATGTGAAAGATCTGGGTCAGGTTGCCAAAGGTTATAACGCCATCACCATTCATAATACGGGTGAAAGCAAAGGCAAGATCTACGATGATCTGAAAGCCCATTTGTACGATAAGGGCCTGGAGTCTGGTAAAGATACCAAAGGTTCACTGGCCTATAACCGTGGCATGGTCATTTCCATGTTGCAGGTGGAAGCCATTCGCGCAGCCCAGGAAAAATTCGGCAAAGGCCAGCACATGACGCCTGAACAGGTTCGTTGGGGCTTTGAGAACCTGAACCTGACCGAAGACAGGCTCAGGGAACTGGGCTTTGATGAAATGTTGCGTCCGGTAAAAACCTCTTGCGAGAACCATATGGGAGATGACTGGGCCCGCATCATACAGTGGGATGGCAACAAGTTCAACGTGGTGTCCGACTGGTATCAGTCTGATAAGCAATATGTGGATCCGCTGGTCAAATCCGAAGCCGGGAAATATGCCAGTGAGAAAAAAATCACTCCGCGTGATTGCGCTGCCGAGTCGTAAGTAAATTGTTGTGCTTCGGGAGGCTGCATGCCCGGTTGCCGTATTGTGCATATGGGGTAACCGGCGTGTGTGAGTGCAGCTTCCCACCTGAATTCAGGAAATCTGTATGGAAACGAAACAAGAGGCACCAAAGGCCTTATTAGATGTGAATGGTATCGAGGTTATTTATAACCACGTTATTCTGGTGTTGCGTGGGGTATCGCTGGTGGTTCCCGAGGGCAAGATTGTGGCCTTGCTGGGTGCCAACGGTGCCGGTAAGACCACTACGTTGCGTGCCATTTCCAACTTGCTCAAAAGCGAGCGTGGTGATGTGACCAAGGGAAATATCCATTACAAAGGAGAGCGGATTGACAGCCTGACGCCTGCCGATCTGGTCAGGCGTGGCGTGATCCAGGTCATGGAAGGGCGGCATTGTTTCGGGCACCTGAGCATCGAGGAAAACCTGTTGACCGGTGCCTATACCCGAACCGATAGCAAGGGGGAAATTGCCGCTTCGCTGGATATGGTGTATCAGTATTTTCCCCGCCTGAAGCAACGTCGTGCCAGCCAGGCCGGTTATACCTCGGGGGGTGAACAGCAAATGGCGGCCATTGGCCGTGCCCTGATGGCCGATCCCAAAATGATTCTGCTTGATGAACCCTCCATGGGGCTGGCACCACAAATTGTGGAAGAGATTTTTGAGATCGTCCGTGACCTGAATACCCGTGAAGGCGTCAGCTTCCTGCTGGCCGAGCAAAATACCAATATTGCCCTTCGTTATGCCGACTATGGCTATATCCTGGAAAGCGGCCGGGTCATGATGGATGGTCGGGCCGATGAGCTGGCCAACAATGAAGATGTCAAAGAGTTTTATTTGGGCATTGAAAGTGGTGATCGCAAAAGTTTCAGGGATACCAAGTTTTATCGTCGCCGCAAACGTTGGTTGGCCTAGGAGCAATCATGAGTGAGTTTTTTGATGTATTGGAGCATCGCGATGCCGATGTACGTGAACAGGCTTTGTTTACCGCTTTGCCTCAGGCTCTGAAAACAGCGGTGGAACGGGCGCCAGCCATTGCCGATCAGTTGCGGGGCATTGAGGTGGAGGGGGTGCATAACCGTATGGCCCTGGCCGGTTTGCCGGTGATTCGCAAATCCGAGTTGCTCGAGCGGCAACTGGATGCGCGCGCTGCTATGCTGGGTCTGGCCAGGCAGCCGGGCGATGAAATAAACCGTGTTTTTGGTGGTTTTTCCACCATTGGCTGGGGGCAGGCGTTGCGGGTGTTTGCCTCGCCCGGGCCGATTTTTGAGCCGGAAAGCGCGCGCAGTGATTACTGGCGTTTTGGACGTGCCCTGTTTGCGGCCGGTTTTCGTCAAGGCATGCTGGTTTACAACTGTTTTTCTTATCACTTTACGCCAGCTGGCTCCATGTTTGAAACCGGTGCTCATGCGCTGGGATGTACGGTTTTCCCCGGCGGTATCGGGCAAACTGAGATGCAAGTGCAAAATATTCGCGATCTGGCACCTGATGGCTACACGGGAACGCCCAGTTTCCTGCGCCTGATTCTGGAAAAAGCCGATGCCATGGGGGTAGCCTTGCCTTCCCTGAAGCGGGCCCTTTTTTCCGGAGAGGCGTTTCCACCGTCTTTGCAGAAATGGTTTGCCGACCGGGGCATAGAAGGTTATCAGGCTTATGGGACTGCCGATCTGGGGTTGATTGCCTACGAAACCCCTGCGCGTGACGGTTTGGTCGTGGCTGAAGATATCATTCTGGAAATCGTGCGTCCAGGCACCAATGAGCCGGTTCCAGACGGTGAGGTGGGTGAAGTGGTGGTGACTACGCTTAATCCCGATTATCCGTTGGTGCGTTTTGGTACCGGTGACCTGTCGGCTATTATTGCCGGCCCGTCTGCCTGTGGTCGAACCAATAAGCGTATCAAGGGATGGATGGGCAGGGCAGACCAGACCACCAAGGTGCGGGGTATGTTTGTGCATCCGAAACAGGTGGCGATGGTGGCCCGGCGGTTTGCCCAGGTCCAGCGGGCGCGGCTGGTCGTTAGTGGCGCAGTGGGACATGACCAGATGAGCCTTTGGGTTGAAGTGGCGCCCGATGCCGTGTCTGATGACTTGAGGCAGTCTTTGGTGGATGCCGTGCGCGATATCACCAAGCTGCGGGCGGAAATCGTGTTTGAAAAGCCCGGATTGCTACCCAATGACGGCAAGGTCATTGATGATGTAAGGTCATATGAGTAATCGCTAATATGGCCGGGAGCCGGCATTGCAGGTGCGATGCCGGTTTTGTCACCCCGGCATCAGGCGACTGTCAATTAACGATAAGCAGATTGACAGTTGGAGAGCGGTGTGGGACTATATCGTGATCAAATGTTACATTGACGATTAGCTCGCCTGATGCCTTCAACAAATCTTCGTTTTTCCCGTTTGCTGCCACAAGGTCTGTAATGATGCCACGTATTGTTATGCTCTGGCTGGTTGCAGCGATGCTCTCGGGTTGCTCAAATGCACCGTCTGTTTATGCTTTCGGCTCGTATTTTCCTTCCTGGCTGCTTTGCGCTTTTATTGGCATCATCGGAGCAGTGCTGGTCCGGGTGGTTTTTGTTTACCTGCAGCTCGACGATGTTTTGCCACTTCGCCTTTTGGTCTACCTGTGTGTAGCACTCATTATTGCCATTGTCACCTCGCTGTCATTCTTTTCTACCTGATTCATGAGTCATCCCATTTCCTCCAACAAGCATAAAATTGTGGCACGATTGGTAGCAGCCATCATTATCGTGGCTGCCGTTGCGCTGGTCCTGTATTATTACTGGCAGAACAGCCCCTTGTCGGAAGATGCCATGTTGCAGGCCGATGTCGTGAATATTAGTACGCCGGTACCGGGCCGGGTTGAGAAGTTTTATGTGGTTGAAAACGGCAGGGTAAAGCGTGGCGATCTTCTGTATACCCTGGATCCAACGGTTTACCGTTTGCGCGTGGAGCAGGCTGAAGCCGAACTCAAGTCAGCCATGGCAGCCCGGGATGCGAAACGGCGGCAGATTGAAGCCGAGCGTGCCAACCTGACCGTTGCCAATGAACAGGTAGAGCGTGCGCTTTCAAACCTGAACCTGACCGAAAAAACACTGGAAAGACTGATTCCCCTGAACAAGAAGGGTTTTGTGACCACCCAGCAGGTGGATGACGCCAGAACGCTGCACCGCGATGCCCAAGTCAGTCTCAGGCAGGCCCAGGCCCAGGCGCGGGCGGCAGAAAGCCTGGTTGGGAACCTGGAAGCGGCCGATGCCCTGGTCCAGGTCAGCCAAAGCGCGTTGGCTATTGCCCAGCGTGCGCTGGCCGATACGCAGGTTCGTGCTCCCCATGACGGACTGGTGGTGGGCTTGTCGGTATCATCCGGTGAGTATGTCGCGCCCGACCAATCCTTGTTCACCCTGATTAATACCGAACAATGGTATGCCACCGCTTTTTTCCGTGAAACCGAGCTGATGGAACTCAAGCCCAATGCCTGTGCGCTGGTTTATGCGCTTGCCGATCCTTCCGTGATCATCAAGGGAAAGGTTGACAGCATCGGCTGGGGCGTGAATTCCACCGATATGATTGAGTTGCCTCGTATTTTGCCTGTTGTGCAAAAATCCCTGAACTGGGTACGGGTGGCTCAACGCTTCCCGGTTCGGGTGCGTCTGGGGGACGCACCTGAAAACCTGTTGCGTGTTGGCGCATCGGCGGTCGTGGTGGTAAAAAAACATGACGACGACTGCTAATCGCTTCTGGCCGGTCGTCCTGAATACCGCAAAACATGATTTGCGACCCTTTGACGGGCGCCTGGCGATGGCCTGGCGGGTTGCCGCCCAATGTGCGCTGGCAGCCTTTGTGTTCATGACTTACGGTATTCCGTTGGCGGCCATCGGATGCTACCTGATCCTGTTCCTGATGAAACCCGATAGTGCCGAAAATAGCTTAATGGCGATTGGTTTGACGATTTTGGTGGCACTGGTGGTGGTCATGCTGCTTTATCTGGTTCGCTGGACGATCGATTACCCCATGTGGCGTCTGGTGGTGATTGCCGTTGGTTCTTTTTTCTTCCTGTATCTGGGCGTTGCGAGCCAGTTGGGGGAAATTGGCAGTGTGCTTGCCCTGGTGGTGGGTTTTGCCATGACTTTGATTGGCTATGTGCCTTTTGGCGAGGCGGCCACGCGCGCCTTGCTTTATGCCTGGTTGATGACAGTAGCTCCCATGGGCATTATTGTGGGCTTCAATCTGTTTCTGGGTCGTTCGGCGGTACGCTTGCTGAAATCAGAATTGGTGCAAAGGTTTGAAATGGCGGGGCAGGTGCTTGAGCAGGCAACGGCCGTTGATGATTTGCATGCGCTATTGCACGAGGGAAATGAAGCCCTGAAAAAACGCGCGGGGAATATCAAACTGTTGCATTTGGTCTCTACCGCTCAAAACCGTTATTTGGAGGTTGCGATTGATGAGTCGTATCGCCTGATGCTGGCCGTTACAATGCTGGCGGGCAACCTGCCTGAGCAGCAACGCGTTGAACTGGCGGCGCAATGTCGTTTGGCTGCCCGGGCTGTGGCAGAAGGATATCCGCCCAATACTGCTTCTGAGGTCAGTATCACGTATGGAGCGGAGCCTGCAGAAGCCGCCAGACAGGCGCTTGATACGCTTCTGGGACGTTGTGCCTTGCCGGTGGTGCGAGCCGCTAAAGTTCCATTTTTTTTCAAGGACGCGCTTACCAATCCCAATTATGTGCGATTTGCCCTTAAAACCACAGCGGCCGCCATTATCAGTTATCTGGTCTATGCAGCGATCGACTGGCAGGGTATCCATACTGCCATGATCACCTGTTATGTCGCTGCGCTGGGAACCACCGCCGAAACGGTACATAAATTAACGCTGCGTATCATTGGCTGCTTAATTGGGGCTGCCATGGGCGTGGCCTCCATCCTGTTCCTGATTCCCCACATGACCAGTATCGGTTCATTAATGGCGTTGGTTTTTGCCGGTATTCTGGTGGCCGGGTGGGTCTCAGCAGGCAGCGAGCGGATTGCGTATGCAGGTATTCAAATTGGCCTGGCATTTTTGTTAACCATTTTGCAGGGCTTTGGTCCTGATATTCAGATGTCTGCCGCATCTGACCGGGTGGTGGGTATTTTGTTGGGCAATCTGGTGATGTATCTGATTTTCACCCGGGTTTGGCCGCTTGGCATTGCCTCTACGGTCAATGACAAGCTCAATGAGGCCCTGGATGGACTCACGAAAATTTTGGATTCAAGCCACATGCAAGCGGTGACCATGGATGATGTCTCTAAAGTGGTGGCTACCTTGCATCAGGCCCGGGAGGCCCTGGGTTTGTCAATGTTCGAACCACGAAATTTACGGCTGGATGATGCGTCCATCGCCCGCCTGAAAGACTTGATTGTGCGTGCAGAGGCATTGTGTCCCGTTGTGGTGTTCAAACAGCCCGGTCTTTATTCTGCCACTGCCAGTGCCCTGAATGAGATTGATCAAATGAAGCAATTACTAAGCAAGAGTTAAGGATGATTAAACAGGCACTTTTTCCTATCCGATTTAATCCAGCCTTAAGGCAGCCGGGTCTTGTTTTGGCAATGTGTATGGTTTTGTCCGGTTGTGCCAGCGATGCCCTGACGCTGGCACCGGCCTCACCCGATAAACCATGGAAGCCGTCTCCGAAAGATCCTGTTGTTTCTGCTATGACATCTGGCAGTCCCGAGGTGCCGTCGGGTTTTGGCGTGCCTGTCTTGCCCGAGGTGTCCGTGTTGCCGACGGCCCCCACCATTGACAGTAAACGGGCTTATGGTTTGCCCGAGCTGATAGATATTGCCCAGCGGGAAAATCCCGATACGCGCCTGGCCTGGAACCGGGCCAGGCAGGCTGCCCTGGCGGTTGGTCTGGTTGAAGCAACTTTCTTGCCGCGATTGTCCGCCAACGTGATTAGTGGTTGGCAAAAGACGCATACACCGCTTCCTTTGCTGCCGGGTAATCGAAGTATCAATACCGAGTTGAACGGTGTCGTGCCAGCGTTGGCGCTTGAATGGCTGATTTTTGATTTCGGACAACGCAGTGCGCTTGCTGAAGGCGCTCGGCAAGCTTCTTTTGCGGCCAATGTCCTGTTCAATGGTACGCATCAGAAAATTATTCATGAAGTGACACATGCGTATTATCAGTATGGCGGGGCGAATGCGCAAATACAGGTGGCCGATCAGGCCCTGAAAAATGCACGCCAAATTGCCAATGCTGTTGAAGCGCGTCGCAAGGCCGGCCTGGCCACCGTGCTGGAAACTTCCCAGGCCAATCAGCAAGTGGCCCAGGCAAAGTTGCGACAGGTGACAGCGCAAGGCAATCAGCAAATTGCATATCAGGCTCTCCTGGCAGCGGCAGGCCTGCCGGCAAACATGCATATTAAAATCAGTGCACCGCAAAAAAATACGCTGCCTGGTACCAATACGATGTTAACGGATGAGGCCATAAGGCTGGCCATTTCCCGGCGTCCTGATGTGCTGGCCAGTTATGCGGCCATGAAAGCCAGTGAGCAGGGGATTACCGCCGCCGAGGCCGAATTTTTGCCGAAGGTGTATCTGGGGGCAGTGGCTGCCACTAACCGGACCAACTTTGACGTGCGCGGTTTACCTGGCCTGCAGCAGCAAACCAGTTCAAGCAATGTCATCCTGGGCGTGACAATCCCGATATTTGATGGCGGCCTTCGTTCGGCCCGTTTACATGATGCGCGCATTCAGGCCGACAAGGCTTCTGATGTTTTTCAGCAATCCCGGCAGGCCGCCATGCGGGAAATCATTGCGGCGTCCAATATGCTGCGTACGGCATTGGCCAGTCATCAGGCCGCTTCCGAGCTGGTCAGAACCGCGCAGACAACTTACGATGGTGCGCTTGAAGCCTATCGCGAGGGATTGGGTACCCTGACGGCAGTCACCATTGCCGATACGGCACTGCTCGATGCACAACAAGCCCGCATGGATGCGAGAACTGCCTCTCAGGTGGCGGCAGCCAACCTTGCTTTCATGATGGGTAATATGACTGCGGCACGTGAAAGCTGGATTGAATAGGGCATGTGAAAAGGCCCTGGTTTAGTGCCCGCATGCGCGTGACGTGATCATGGGTAAAATCCAATTGCCTGATGAGGCAGATTGCCGTAAAGACATGGATGCCTGGCTGCATCGTCACGGGCAGTTAGGCAGTGATGGCGAATGTATTGATTTCCAGGCCAGTTATATTGATGATCTGGTCGGTGCTACCGACTATCCCGAGTTTCCCGTGCATCAGCAGGCCGATCTGTTCAAACAATGGCAGGAAGATAAAAAAGAAAAGCCGACATCATGGGTTTTCGCAATAAGGTTTATCGTTCAACCATTACCGGGACAATGGGGGCCAAACTCCCAAAACCTTGGCTGGAAATCAAGGATGATTCCCTTGAGGGGTTCATGTCTTTGAAGTTTAAAGAAGTTGCTTAATTGATGTTTTTATAATTGGGCAAGCGGTTTTTTCCGTGTGCGTCAGGCGTATGCTATTAAACCGCAGCTCCCGGGGATGTGTTTCCGGGAAGCCCTGTTGGCAGTAAAAAATAAGGTTGGCGATGGCCAACCTTATTTTTTCAGGCTTTTTCTTTGGCCTGTTTCCTGATTTTGGTCTTGATGCGGTTTTGTTTCAGGCTTGAAAGATGCTCAACAAAAACCTTGCCCATTAAATGGTCCAGTTCATGCTGCACACAGACGGCCAGCAGGCCATCGGCGTGAAAGGTGTATTCTTCGCCTTTTTCATTCAATGCTTTCACCTTCACTTCTGCTGAACGCTCCACCTTGTCGTAAATGCCGGGCACAGAAAGGCAGCCTTCCTCATAAACCTGGGTGTCATCGCTTTTCCAGATAATTTCCGGGTTGATCAGGACGCGAAGTTCGTTGCCTTCTTCAGAGATGTCAATCACCACAACGCGTTCATGAACGTCAACCTGGGTGGCGGCCAGGCCAACACCGGGGGCGTCATACATGGTTTCGGCCATGTCCTTGACGAGCTGGCGAATCCGGTCGTCCACCTGTTCAACAGGTTTGGCCACTTTGTGCAAACGTGGATCGGGAAAATGAAGAATAGGTAGTAATGCCATAGAATAAAATGTGGGTTCAAGTAAAAGACATATCAGCAATATCAATATTATAGGCAATTTTTGTGCACTAATAATAACCACCCTGCTTTACACGGGGGATTTTCCGTGCAGGGCAGGCGCAGTCAAATGTGCTTTGTGAGTGCCAGGCAGACCAAATTGTCCGTTTTTCCGTTTCTTTATCGTAAATGGTGGCACAATGTCATATTTCAAGTGGGTGTACGGGTACGGCCCTTTCCGTTCTGCTGGCACGGTAAGATAATGTTTATTTCATTCTTGTTTTTCAAATGTCTTTGATGCGCTCCCAAGAAGAATTGCAGGCTTGGTTAAGGCTGACCCTTGAGCCGGGCGTGGGGCCGGTAAAGGCGCGCCAGCTGCTGGCGGTTTTTGGTTTGCCAGACCAGGTGTTTGCCGCATCGGTTGGACAGCTCATGAAATATCTGCCACAAAAACTGGCTTTGCAGCTGGCAGCAGAGCCTGAGCCTGACATTCAGGGATTAATCCAGAAAACCTTCGAGTGGCTGGCCCGGCCCGGGCATTACATTCTAACGCTGGCCGACCCTTTGTACCCGAAAGCCCTGTTCGATACGCATGATCCGCCTGTTTTGTTATACGTGGATGGCCGTCCCGAGGTGTTGGCCATGCCGACCATTGCCATGGTGGGCGCCCGTAATGCCACGATGGGTGGCTGCGACAATGCCCGTGCCTTTGCCAAATACCTGGCTGGGCAGGGCTGGTGTGTAGTCAGTGGGCTTGCCCATGGCATAGATGCCGCTGCTCACGAAGGTGCCCTTCAGGCACCGGCAGGGTCGGGCAGCACGATCGCCGTGATGGGCACGGGTATTAATCGCCTGTATCCGGCTGCCAACAAGAACCTGGCCCTGCGCATTCGCGAACAGGGGGCACTGGTGTCAGAACTGCCACTGGACACGCCGGCCGTAGTGCATCAGTTTCCGCGCCGCAACCGGATTGTGGCGGGTTTGTCCAAAGGGGTGCTGGTGGTGGAAGCGGCAAAACAAAGTGGTTCACTCATTACCGCCCGTCTGGCCGGAGAAATGGGGCGAGAGGTGTTTGCGATTCCTGGTTCGATTCATTCCCCGCTGTCACGGGGATGTCATGCCCTGATCCGCCAGGGGGCAAAACTGGTGGAAACGGCCATGGATATACAGGAAGAGCTGGCGGGTGCCCCCGGAAGTAAGGTGAATGCAGGCACGGGAGGCGCGATGAAGGCGGGTGCGGTGCCTGACCATGCCGATGGTTTTGTTCCTGACCCCGAACAGTGTCGTCTACTGGAGCGGATGGGGTTTGAGCCTTTAAGTCTGGATGAGCTGGTGAGCGATTTGCGTATTGGCGTATCTGAAGTCAGTAGCCAGTTGCTGGCATTGGAACTGGCCGCTTATATTGTGCGTTTGAATGATGGTCGATATCAGCGTGTGCGTTAGGTGGTTCAGATTATAATGAAAAGTTGAAAAAAGCCATTTATGGCCCTGAGTGATTATTTTTAAAATGAGCAAACTAAAGGAAGGAAGACAGTCATGGCATTGCCGGATAAAGTAAAAATTGTAGAAGTAGGCCCACGCGATGGCTTGCAAAATGAGAAAGAGTTCGTCCCTACCGATATCAAGGTAGCGCTGGTCAACCAGCTGAGCGATGCCGGTTTTCTGAATATAGAAGCCACTTCTTTCGTATCACCGAAGTGGGTACCGCAAATGGCGGATGGCGCCCAGGTCATGGAAGCCATCAAACGCCGGGAAGGCACGGTTTATTCAGTGCTGACGCCCAATATGCGCGGTTTTGAAGGTGCTTTGGCGGCCAGGGCTGATGAAGTGGTTATTTTTGGTGCGGCCAGCGAGGCTTTCTCTCATAAAAACATCAACTGTTCCATCGATGAATCGATTGACCGGTTCGAGCCGGTGGCCCGGGCGGCCAAAGAGGCCGGCATTCGCCTGCGTGGCAGCATCAGCTGTGCGCTGGGTTGCCCCTATCAGGGCGAGGTGCCGGTTGAATCGGTGGTGCACGTGGCCCAGCGCCTGATTGCCCTGGGCTGTGATGAAATTGATGTGGCAGATACGATTGGCGTTGCCACAGCCTCCCAGGTTTACCGGGTCATGTCGGCAGTGACCGAAAAGGTTGACCCTCGCCAGGTTTCCGGGCATTTTCATGATACCTACGGGCAGGCACTGGCCAATATCTATGCGTCCCTGCAGGCCGGGATTTCAATTTTCCATTCATCGGTGGCTGGTCTTGGCGGCTGTCCTTATGCCAAGGGAGCAACGGGTAATGTGGCAACCGAAGATGTCCTGTACATGTTGCAGGGCATGGGCATTGAAACCGGCATTGACCTGGATGCCGTTATTACCACCGGACAGTGGATTTCCGATTACCTGAAACGTCCCAATGCCAGCCGTGCCGGCAAGGCCCTGGTGAATAAGCGGGCCGCGGTGTGCGCCTGATCTTTTATTTTTTTTGCCTTGTCTTGAAGGGCGGGGCAAATGTCTGGCAGGCAAGCCCGCTTTGGATTGTGCCTGCCCGACATTTTAGTGCGGGTCGAAGTGGGTGGTGATATCTAAAATATCTTCATCCACCATCGCCCGTCGACAGGCTTCTTCGGAAATTTCATGTCCTTCGGCAATGGTCATGTTGGCGGGCAGTTCAAGGTGTACTTCCACCAGGATCATATCGCCCATTTTGCGGGTTTTAAGGTCATGAATGCCCAGCAGGCCGGGGGTACCGACCAGTTTGTCGTGAATGCGCTGGTAGGTTTCGGCATCTACCGAGCGGTCTGTCAGATCATTCAGGGTAGACCAGATGAATTTAAGACCCATGCGTGAAATCATCAGGCCCACGATCAGGGCGGCAACCGGGTCGGCCCAGGTAAAGCCAAGCATGTTGGCCAGAATTCCGATGGCTACAATCAGGGATGAGGCAGCGTCGGAGCGCGAGTGCCAGGCATTGGCCACCAACATGGACGAGCGCACTTTTTCGGCCTGTGTGAGCAAATACCTGAATAGCAGCTCTTTGCCAACCAGCGTGGCGAAGGCAATGATAAGGGCCGTGTAGTGTACCTGGGCAATAGGCTTGCCGCTTTGTACGCTTTCGGCCGCTGCCCAGATCATTTCAACACCCACTAGTAACAATAAAACCCCAATACCCAGGGCGGCCAGGGTTTCAAAACGCTGGTGTCCGTATTGGTGGTTGTCATCGGGCGCCTTATTGGCATGTTTGCTGGCAAACAGCACGGCAAAATCCGATGCCAGGTCTGACAGGGTGTGAACGGCATCGGCAATCAAGGCTTGTGAATGGGCGATAATGCCAATAATGATTTGCAAGACTGACAGGCTAAAGTTAACGGCAACACTGACCCAGGTGCTGATACGGGCTACCCTGACACGCTCATTGTTTTGGGTCAGGGTGGCATTCGGTTTTTTGGCCGTGGGATGGTGACCAGCCGAAGCGTTGTGTTTAGGGTCGGAATGGGGAAATTGGCTCATAATATTGGACTGTGCCGAAAGAAATACTGATTGCCCTTACTTTAACTGAATCCACTGAAGATAAGCGTTGATGGCCAGAATTTACGGCATGTAGTGAGTTAAAATCGTTATCATTCAGGATTGTTTGCAGGAAGATAAGTAATTATGCGAGTTATATTTGCCGGTACCCCCGAGTTTGCCCGTCTGGCCTATGAGGCGATTGTCAACGCTGGACACGAGGTCCCGTTGGTGCTGACCCAGCCCGATCGTCCTTCTGGCAGGGGGCTGAAATTAACGCCCAGCCCGGTCAAGCAAGAGGCCCTGGCGCAAGGGGCGCAGGTGCTGCAGCCCCAAAGCCTGCGGCTTGACGGCAAGTATCCTGATGAGGCCCGGCAAGCGCAGCAGGTATTGCAGGCGCTGGCTCCTGATGTGATGGTGGTGGCGGCCTATGGGCTTATTTTGCCCCAGTGGGTGCTTGATCTGCCCAAATATGGTTGCCTGAATATTCATGCCAGTCTGTTGCCACGCTGGCGTGGTGCCGCACCTATTCAGCGTGCTATCGAGGCCGGCGATGCGCAAACCGGGGTGGCGATTATGCAAATGGATGCCGGGCTGGATACTGGCGACGTATTGCTTGAGAAGCGTATCGATATTACCGATCAGACCGCTGCCGTGCTGCATGACCAGTTGGCTGCAATGGGTGCCGAATGCATTACCGCGGTATTGGGCAAGCTGGGTACGGGTGAACTCAAGGCTGTGCCCCAGCCTAAAGAAGGGGTGACTTACGCGGCCAAGCTGGAAAAATCCGAAGCGCCCATTGATATTAAGCAGGATGCCCCAACCATTGCCCGCCGTATTCGGGCCTTTAACCCGGTGCCAGGGGCAACCCTGCAGCTGCCCGGCCTGAAAGACCCGGTCAAGGTGTGGCAGGCGGTGGCGTTAAATGAAAACACCAGCGCAGAACCAGGTACGGTATTACGTGCCACCGCTGACGGGGTGGATATTGCCACCGGGCAGGGCGTATTGCGTTTGCTTGAACTGCAAAAGGCCGGTGGCAAGCGACAGCCGGTCGCGGTTTTTGTAACGGGATGGAAACCTTGAACTGCCGTAAAACAGGGGTTTTGTTTTCAAAATACCTGATGACCGGGGTGCTGAATACCCTGATTCACTGGGGTGTTTTTTTCCTGGTGTACCGTGTTTTCAGTACCAGCCAGGCTACAGGCAATTTTGTGGCTTTTTGCGTTGCCGTGACCTTCAGTTTTTTTGCCAACGCCAAGTTTACGTTCAAGTCCAATGCCGGTTTAAGGCGTTATTTATTGTTTGTGTCATTCATGGGAGCGCTGTCCATTCTGTTCGGATGGGGCGCTGATGCCTTGGGTGCTTTACCTGTTATAACCCTGGCCGCCTTTTCAGGCACCAGCCTGGTACTTGGGTTTATTTACTCAAGATATATAGTGTTCAGGCCATGATCTGCATTCCCACGCAGGAGCGTGGGAACGAGACTGGACATTGGGGGGGCAGTTCAGAGCGTGGGAACGAGACTGGACATTGGGGGGCAGTTCAGAGCGTGGGAACGAGTCTGAACGAGTCTGAATGGGCCAGGTGGGTCTGTGTCCCCACGCAGGAGCATGGGGACGAGTCTGGGTTCCGTGTGTGTCCTCGTCCTCGTTCCCATGCTCCAGCGTGGGAACGCCTACGAGTCACGCACGATTCAACGTTTGCGTGTGAACGTGTGTCTGGCACTCAAGTTAACGCCTTAACGATATCTGCCGGTGAGGTGAACAGAAAGTTGGGCTGTTCCTGTTGCAGGGCATCAAGGCTGTTATAGCCCCAGGTGACCGAGCCAACCATGACGTTGGCTTTGCGAGATGCTTCAATATCACGCAGCTCATCGCCAATCAGCAGGCATTCGGTGGGGGACAGATTGTGTTTCTCCAGCAGTTTGCCCAATTTGGCCGGTTTGCCGAAAAGATCGGTACCGCACAGGAATTCATGAAAGTAGCGTACATTTGCGCCAAGAATCTGGTGGACATTGATTTCACTGTTTGAACTCAGGATTGCCATTGGGTATCCCTTGGCATGCAACTGCCCCAGAGCCTCGGGAATACCGTCAAACAGTTCGATATTGGGAGAGGCGTCTTGCATGCGCTGGCGGAACTCCATCAGGATAGCGGGTGCTTTCCAGAAAGGAATTTGCAGTGTTTGCAAGATTTCGCCGGCTTCCATACTGCGCAAACGGGCTTTTTCTTCGGCTGATGGATCCCGGAAGTTATATTTTTGTGCAACACTGCTCAGGATTTCATCGAACCAGGGCAAGGTGTTGGCCAGGGTGCCGTCGAAATCGAAAGCAATAATTTTGGGAAGTCTGTTCATTACTTGACGTCTGCCCACAAGTCGTATTCATCGGCATCGGTCACCACCGCGCGCACGAGATCGCCCGGTTTCAGCGTTTTTTCACTGCTTAGGTAAACACAACCGTCAATTTCGGGGGCATCGGCACTGGAACGGCCAATCGCATCGCCATCTTCGTCAATTTCGTCAACCAGAACGCTAATTTCCTTGCCGATTTTCGTTTGCAGACGAGCGGCTGAAATGGCTTGCTGGTGCGCCATGAAGCGTTCCCAGCGATCCTGTTTGACATCATCAGGAACAGGGTCGGCCAATTCGTTGGCGGGTGCGCCTTCGACGGGCGAGTATTGGAAGCAGCCAACCCGGTCAAGCTGGGCTTCACTCATCCAGTCAAGCAGGTATTGGAAATCTTCTTCGGTTTCACCGGGAAAGCCCACGATAAAGGTGGAGCGGATGGTGAGTTCAGGGCAGATTTCACGCCACTTTTTAATGCGGGCCAGGGTTTTGTCCTCAAATGCCGGGCGTTTCATGGCTTTTAAAATGCGCGGGCTGGCGTGCTGGAAAGGAATGTCCAGATAGGGCAGTATTTTACCTTCGGCCATTAAGGGAATAACTTCATCAACACTGGGATAGGGGTACACATAGTGCAGGCGAACCCAGACGCCCATTTCTGACAGGGCGCTGCATAACTCGGTCATGCGGGTTTTAACCGGGCGGCCATTCCAGAAACCGCTGCGATATTTAAGGTCTACCCCATAGGCGCTGGTATCCTGGGAAATCACCAGGATTTCTTTCACTCCGGCATTGACCAGGCGCTGGGCTTCATCCAGGACATCGCCAATTGGGCGGCTAACCAGGTCCCCTCGCATGGAGGGGATAATACAGAAACTGCAGCGATGGTTGCAGCCTTCGGATATTTTCAGGTAGGCGTAGTGGCGGGGCGTTAACTTGATGCCTTGTGGTGGCACCAGGTCGGTAAACGGGTCGTGCTCCAGATTGGGTGGGGCAGCCTCGTGTACGGCACGCACCACTTCCTCATATTGCTGGGGGCCGGTTACCGCCAGCACACTGGGGTGCACATCGCGAATGATATTTTCTTCCACACCCATGCAGCCGGTCACAATGACTTTGCCATTTTCGGCAAGTGCTTCCCCAATGGCTTCCAGCGATTCAGCTTTGGCGCTGTCGATGAAGCCACAGGTGTTTACCACCACGACATCCGCATTTTCATAGGAGGGGGAAATTTGATAGCCTTCAGTACGCAACTGGGTAAGAATGCGTTCAGAATCGACCAGGGCTTTGGGACAGCCAAGGCTGACAAAACCGACTTTGGGGTTGGACATAAAAAACAATACCTTTTGAAGGAGCGGGGCTCAACAATACTTTTAAAATCAGCATTTTAACTTTTTTTTGGAAAATCCGTTCCGTTCAGGCCCCATTCAACGTAAACTGTAAAAAACCTTGTTTTATCAACCCCCTTTTTGAAAGAGGCAGTTGTTATGGAACGTAAAAAAACAAGTGATTTTTCGCCCGCGGTGTTGAAGGATTTTGATTTATACGTGCATGGCCTGATCAGCCGCCGTGAGTTTTTAAACCGCAGTGCCCGTTTCGCCGTTGGGGGTGTTACCGCTGCCGCCATTCTGGACAGCCTGCAGCCCAATTTTGCCTGGGCCCAGCAGGTAGCCAAAGATGATAGCCGGATCAAGGCGGAATATGTCGAATATCCATCTCCCAAAGGCAATGGCACCATGAAAGGGTATTTGGCACGCCCGGCTAACGCCAGCGGGCCCTTGCCAGCGGTGGTGGTCATCCATGAAAACCGTGGCCTGAATCCTTATATAGAAGATGTGGTGCGCCGCTTGGCGCTTGAAGGCTATCTGGCTTTTGCGCCTGATGCCCTGGCAGTGGTGGGCGGCTATCCCGGTGATGAAGACAAGGCCAGGGAAATGTTTGCCAGGCTGGATCCGGGCAAGCGGACTGAAGACATGGTGGCGGCGGCCGAATTCCTGAAAGCCCATCCTGAGTCCAACGGGAAGCTGGGTGTGATTGGTTTTTGTTATGGTGGTGGCGTTGCTGGCATTTTGGCGGTACGCATGCCCGATCTGGCTGCGGCTGTGCCATTTTATGGTGCCCAGCCACCGGCATCGGAAGTGGCGGCGATCAAGGCACCTTTGCAAATCCATTATGCCGGGCTGGATGACAGAATCAATGCCGGCTGGCCCGCCTTTGAAAAAGCCCTGAAGGACAACGGCAAGACTTATGAAATGCACATGTATGATGATGTGCATCATGGGTTTCATAACGATACAACGCCACGATATGATGAAAAAGCCGCCAGTCTGGCCTGGCGACGCTCACTGGATTTTTTTGACCGGCATCTCAAATCCTGACTATCTGGTTTTTTTCTTCAGATTTAACATGGGAAAGGGCGGAAAAATCAGTTAAATCAACATCAAGGCGGGTTACACTTGGATTTGTCCGTTTATTTTTTGTCTGTTTCCTTATGACCTCTTCCGTTGTCGCGCCTGCTTTGTCTGATGTTCTGTTTGCCTGTGCCGGCTGCTTGCGTGACGTCCTGGCAGGCCGTTCTTTAACCGAATCCCTGCAGGAGGTGCCTGATGAGTTGCGGGCACCGGTGCAGTCGGTTTCATTTTATGTCATGCGGCAGCTGGCAACCGGCCAGGCCTTAAGCGAGCTGCTGCTGGATAAAAAAGCGCCCAATCGCCTGCTTGAGTCTTTGCTGGTGGTGGCTTTATGCCTGCTGGCGGTTGATGAAAACGAGGAACGGAACAGGGCGCGCCATGTGCCAGTTTATGATGCACATACCGTGGTGAACCAGGCTGTCAAGGCGGCTGAAAAGCACAAAAAAACCTCCTCATTCAAGGGGCTTGTCAATGCCTGTCTGCGTAATTTTCTGCGTAATAAAGCATCGTTAATGCAAGCCATTGCCGTACGCAGTGAGGTGAAATGGGGTTTCCCCAAATGGTGGATTCATCAGGTGCGACAGGCGTATCCCGAGCAGTGGCAGGGCATTCTGGCCTCAGCGGCCATACCAGGCCCCATGACCTTGCGTGTGAATACACGGCAAATCAGTCGTGAGGCCCTGCACAGGCTGTTCAGTGAGCATGGTATTGAGGCGCATGAAACCGGGCATGCCGGTCTTGTGCTGGCGCAGGCCATGCCGGTTAAGCAAATACCGGGATTTGATCAGGGCTGGTGGTCGGTCCAGGATGCCGGCGCACAACTGGCCGGTGAAATCGTGCCGGTACACAACGGGATGCGGGTGCTTGATGCCTGTGCCGCTCCGGGCGGTAAAACAGCCCATATGCTTGAACTGGCCGATCTAGACATGACCGTGCTTGATGTGGACAGTTATCGGCTTGCCCGGGTGGAAGAAAACCTGGCCCGCCTGAAACTGGATGGTCCGCATGTGCACCTGCACGCTGCCGATGCCGCCGACCTGTCGCAGTGGTGGGATGGCATGTCGTTTGACCTGGTGCTGGCCGATGTGCCTTGTACTGCATCGGGGATTGTGCGCAGGCACCCCGATATTAAATGGCTTAGGCAAGAGGCTGACCTGACCAAAACCGCCACCTTGCAAAGAACAATTGTGCAGGCTTTGTGGCAAACGGTTGCTCCGGGCGGTTACTTGCTTTATGTAACCTGTTCATTGTTTCCCATAGAAGGACAGGAGCAGGCTCGTTATCTGGAAATGTCGCTGGCAGACGCCGAGCGGTTGGGTGCACCTGGACAGATTCTGCCGCTGGCGCAGCAGTCGGGCAGTGTTGCGCCGCATGACGGTTTTTATTATGCTCTGTTCCGTAAAAAACCGGTATCAGGCAAGCGTGGGTAAAGAAATTTGAAGGACGATGTTTTTTTCCAATCAGGGTTTCAATGGTTTGGCCGCATTTTCATGTGGTCGTTTTTGCTCGTTTTCATGCTCCTGCCTGTGTGGTTTTCTTATGCGCAGCAGTTTCAGCCGGCACAGCCCGATGCCTGGATAGAATCCCTGGCACTGGACAAAGAAAGTGACGGTTATACCTTGTCGGCCAGTATTTCCCTAAACCTGGGTGAGGAAGTGCGTAATGCCGCTGAAAAAGGGGTGCCGCTTTACTTCACTGTCAATATGGAAGTGCTAAAGCCACAGCGCTTATGGTTTGATAAAACAGAATTGACGCAGCAGCACACCTGGCGTATTCAATACAATGCGCTGTTGCGTCAGTGGCGAATCAGTTACGGAGAGCACTCCATTCCAGAATTGTCGCTGGACGACTCCCTGCAGCATATTATTAACCTTGAAAGCTGGCCAATCAATGATCTCGACCAGCTTGATCCCGCCATTAACTATAAAGGTAGATTACGCCTGAAACTGGATACCTCATTGCTTCCGAGGCCCTTTCAGATTAATGCATTCAACAGCAGTGCCTGGTCATTATCAACTCCATGGAAAAATTTCACCTTAAAAGTTTCGGACATAAAACCCAGCTCCTGATTTCATGGCTGGTGAAAATCAGCTTCATGATCATTGTGTTGGCGGCATTTGTTTTGCTGGGTTTGCTGGTTGGATCAACCGGGAACACATCGCGTTTTGCCCAGCAGTTTGATTTGCTATTGCTTCTCAATGGCGTGTTGGCCCTGGCTTTGTTTATCTGGGTCGCAACACTTACCTGGCGGCTGGTGCGCCAATTGCGCAAGAAAAAGTTTGGTGCCCGCCTGACCTCCCGGTTTGCCATGGCCTTTGCCGTGATGGCGATTATTCCAGGGGTGGTTATTTATTTGCTGTCGGTACAGTTCATGTCCCGTTCTGTCGAGTCATGGTTCAATGTCAAGGTTGACCGGGCACTTGAGTCGGGGCTGGCCCTTGGGCGGGCTTCGCTGGACAGTCAGGTGGCCGATTTGCTGGCCCGGGCAAAAGCCATGTCCAGTGATCTGTCACGGGTATCCGAGCAGGAAATGCCGATGGAACTGACGCGATTGCGTGAGGCTAATGGTGTTGGTGAAGCTCTGGTTTTTTCAGCAGCGGGTAATCGTGTTGTGGCATTTTCCACGTCAAATTTTGGCAGTTTGTTGCCCTCCATGCCGCCGGCCAGTATTGTGAACCAGCTCAAGCTGACGCGACAATATGCCCGCGCCGAAGACACCGGCAACGCTGATACGGAAAACCCTCAGCTCAGGATTCGGGTTATTGTGCCCGTGTTTACCCATTCTTTCCGGTTTGATGTGCCACTGGGCGCCGCGCCTGAACCGTACTGGCTGCAGCTGACCCATCTGGTTCCCGAGAGTCTGGGCAGTCACCTGAATCAGGTGCAACAGGGTTTTCGTGATTACGAAGAGCTGGCGTTGTCCCGGACCGGCATTCGCAATCTGTATGGCATAACCCTGACCATGGCCTTGTTGTTAACGGTATTTGCTTCTATCGGTGTGGCGCTGGCGATTGCCCGTCAGCTGGTTCAACCTCTGCTGAATCTGGCTGAAGGTACACAGGCCGTGGCAATTGGTGATTACCGCCCGTTACCCGAACCCGATGCCAAGGACGAAGTGGGGCAGCTGACACGTTCGTTCAACATGATGACGCACCAGCTTGATGAGGCCCGCAAGCAGGTGGAGCTGAACCGCCTGCAACTGGAACGTTCCAATGTGTATCTGGAAAGCGTAATGGAGGGCCTGTCATCGGGGGTCATTGTTTTTGATGAGCGTTTTAATGTCACGACCGTGAACAAGGGTGCCCAGACCATCCTGAATGAAGACCTGCGTTCGGTGCCGGGGCGGCCGCTGGAAGTGGTGGATAACCTGATTGAGTTCACGCAGGACATCCGCAAGGCCTTTTCCAATCACGCGGCAGTGGGTTCGGGGCGCCATTATTGGCAGGAACAAATCGAAATCATCATTGGTGCGGAATCGGGGGGGGACCAGAAAACGGTCACGTTGTTGATGCGTGGCACTCGGCTTAGGGTGGATGGTCGGCAAACCGGTTATGTGGTTGTATTTGACGATATTTCCGAGGTCATTTCAGCCAACCGTGCGGTTGCCTGGGGAGAGGTGGCACGCAGGCTGGCTCATGAAATCAAGAATCCGCTGACGCCCATTCAATTGTCGGCTGAAAGGCTTGCCATGAAGCTGACCGACAAACTGGAGGAAGCCGATGCCAACATGCTGATCCGTTCCACCAATACCATCGTGAACCAGGTGACTTCGCTGAAAAAAATGGTGGATGATTTCCGCGAATATGCCCGAACACCGCCTGCACAGATGCAACACGTTAATATTAATGCTTTAATAACGGATCTTGCGTTGCTGTATGGCTGGGACCCCGAAGGAAATCATGCCGAAGAACCGCTGAACCGGCGGGTGGGCCTGAAACTTGATGCCATGCTGCCAGAGGTCGAGGCTGATCCGACCCAGCTGCGTCAGGTGCTGAACAACCTGATGGCCAACTCCCGGGATGCCATGGCTGATATGGAGCTTGACGGAGACGAACCAGGCATCACCATTCAGACCATGCTCACAAAAGTCGCAACAGGTACCAGCGATGAAGGTGAAGCGGTTAGAATAATGATCGAGGATCGGGGTTGTGGGTTTACATCACAGGTTTTACAGAATGCGTTTGAACCATACGTAACAACCAAGGTGCACGGCACAGGTCTTGGTTTGGCAATCGTTCGCAAAATCATCGAAGAGCATGGCGGCAAAATTGACATTTCAAATCGCAAGGAAGGGGGTGCCCGTATCTCGATTTTACTCACGAGACTTGTGAAGAAAAGCAAAAAAACCATGTCCTGATGGTTATAATTCGATTAATCAGATTTAAATAATAGTACTGAAGTACGTTAGTAATAGGTGACTACATATGGCCAGAATACTGGTGGTAGACGATGAAATTGGAATTCGTGAGCTTCTTTCTGAAATTTTGTATGACGAAGGTCATACCGTGGAACTCGCTGAAAACGCTTCCCAGGCACGTGCAGCGCGCCTGAGATACCGGCCTGACCTGGTCTTGCTCGATATCTGGATGCCCGATACCGATGGGGTCAGTCTGCTAAAAGAATGGGGCTCACAGGGATTGCTTGATATGCCGGTAATCATGATGAGCGGCCATGCCACGGTGGACACTGCCGTAGAGGCAACCCGCATTGGTGCCATGGATTTTCTTGAAAAACCCATTACCTTGCAAAAACTTCTTAAAACGGTCCAGTCTGGCCTGGCACGTCCTCATGCCAAACAAGTGTTGGCTTCTGCCGGTCTGGCACCGGCTGCCCGTCCTGTACCCGCCCCGGTAAAAGCACCGGCAGCACCAACCTTTACCGCAGCGCCTGCTGTTGTTGCGGCCGCTGCACCGGTTCAGGAAGCAGCACCTCAGCAACAAGGTTCCATGCTGGGCAACATTACTCTTGACCAGCCTTTGCGTGATGCGCGTGATGAGTTTGAACGGGTTTATTTTGAGTATCATTTGGTACGTGAAAACCACAGCATGACGCGCGTTTCCGAAAAAACCGGACTTGAACGAACTCACCTGTATCGCAAACTGCGTCAGCTGGGTATCGATTCATCCCGCAAGCGTAACACCTAGTTCCTGTCTTCTCCATGAAGATCCTTATCATCGGGGCGGGGCGTGTCGGATCCAGCGTGGCCGAAAACCTGGTGTCAGAGCAGAATGACATCACGGTGGTGGATACCAACCCAGATCGGCTGACCTATTTGCAGGAACGCTTCGATTTGCGTTGCGTGTTGGGTGATGGCTCATTGCCCGATGTGCTCGAGGAAGCCGGTGCCGATGATACCGACCTTCTGGTGGCCTGTGCCGCCACGGATGCCTCCAATCTGGTGGCCTGTACCATTGCCCGTGATACCTTCAATATACCGCGTCGCATTGTTCGGGTCAGGGGGCAGTCTTATTCTGAAAATGAAGCGTTGCTGGCGGAAAGCTTCGGCGTGGATTTTGTGATCAGCCCCGAAAAAAGCGTTACGCAATATCTTTACAGCCTGATTGAATTTCCCGAGGCCTTGCAGGTTGTCGAATTTGCACAGGGTCGGGTGAGCGTGGTCATCCTTAAAGTGGGACGCAAAAGTTCTCTGATCGGCCATCATATCGACGAAACGCATCTGAATCTGCCTAACCTGAATACCCGTATTCTGGAAGTCATGCGGGGTGAGGTGTCCATTCCCATGAACCGGGTGGGGGCCATACAGGCCGATGATGAGCTGGTGCTGGCCATTGATACCCGGCAGGCCCGGGAAAGTATCGCTTCTTTCCACAAAGAAAAAAAACGTATTCGTTCCATCATGATTGCCGGTGGTGGCAATATTGGCTATCGGCTGGCCAAAGAGCTGGCCCAGGACAATTACAACGTTCGCATTATTGAAAGCAACAAGGCGCGTTGCCAGTGGCTGGCATCCATGCTGCCTGAAAATGTGCTGGTCCTGCATGGCAACGGTACTGATGAGTCCTTGCTGGAAAGTGAGAATATTGCCGAAATGGACACCTGGCTGGCCTTAACCAACGACGATGAGGACAATATCATGTCTTCCTTGCTGGCCAAGCGGTTGGGTGCCCGCAAGGTGATTGCTCTTATCTCGCGCCAGGCTTATGGCGAGCTCATGCAGGGCAGCATGATTGATATCGCGGTTTCACCCGCCCAGGCCACGATTGGTGCCTTGTTGCGTGATGTGCGCCAGGGGGCGGTGGTTGCCGGTCATCGCTTGCGTCGTGGCGCTGCCGAGGTGATCGAGTTCGAGGTGCTGGGGGACATCAACAGTTCGAAACTGGCCGACCGCTCGGTGAAGGATATCCAGTTTCCCAAGTCTTCAACACTGGCGGTTATTTTCCGTGAAGGTTACCTGATTATGCCTGAGCCTGATACCGTGATTCGCCAGGGAGATCACGTGATTGTCTATGCGGCAAACCGTGAAACCATGAAAAAAGTTGAAAAAATGTTCCAGGTTTCGGCCATGTTTTTCTAGGAAATTGAATGCGCAGTATTCTGAATGTTTTGCATGCGCTCGGCTTGACCATGGTGGTGTTCTCACTGACCTTGTTGTTTCCTTATTTTTTTTCACGCCTGTTTGAGGATGGTGCCGATCAGAGTTTTCTGACCAGTTTCATGCTGGCAGGTGGCAGTGGCTTGCTGCTTTGGCTGCTGACTTACCCGTTTCGCCGTGAATTGCGTCCGCGTGACGGGCTGTTGCTGGTGTTTCTGGTGTGGACCGTGTTTCCTCTTCTGGCCGCCTTGCCTTTAATGCTGGAAGCGTCTCATGTGGGGGTAAAACTATCATTTACCCATGCCTATTACGAAGCCATGTCGGGGCTGACCACCACGGGGGCTTCGGTCTTGCCAGACGTGACAAAACTGCCCGAATCCCTGAATCTTTGGCGCCATACCCTGGTCTGGTTTGGCGGTATGGGTATTCTGGTGCTGGCCGTGGCCATTTTGCCCATGTTGGGGGTGGGCGGACATCAGGTGATGCGGGGTGAAATCCCAGGCCCCATGAAGGAAGAGAAATTAACGCCTCGCATTGCCGGGACGGCCAAGGTGTTGTATGGCATTTACGTTTCGGCCTCTTTTGTGTGTCTGATTGCCTATCGTCTGGTGGGCCTGAGCTGGTTTGATGCCTGGTGTCATACTGCCTCCACAATGGGTTTGGGCGGTTTTTCCACTCACAGTGGAGGCTTTGTGGATATCAATTCACCGGCTGCTGAAATGGTGGCGATGGTGTTTATGCTGTTTGCCGGCATCAATTTTGCCACTCACTACAAGGCTATTCGTAACCGGGATTTGTCCACTTACCGGTTTTGCCCTGAAACGATTCCGTTTTTGCGTCTGGTGCTGGTCAGTGGTGTCCTGATTAGTCTTTACCTGTTCTTTACCAGTGAATACAGCAACCTGCTTGATGCTTTCAGGTTTGGCATGTTCAATACCATTTCCGTGGCGACCACCACCGGTTTTTCCAATGTGGATTACCTGCAGTGGCCGCTGATTTTACCGATTGTCATGTTATTGCTGGGTGCCTGCGCCACCTCATCGGGATCTACCGGTGGTGGCATCAAAATGATTCGCCTGATTTTGGTCATCAAGCAGATTCGTACTGAAATCCGCCATATTTTGCATCCGCATGCGGTGTTTCCGGTCAGGTTGGGAGCACGCATTATTGACCAGAGCGTGATTATGTCCATCATGGTTTTCATGCTGGTGTATGCCTTGACTTTAATGGCGTTGTCGGCGGTCATGCTGTTGTCGGGGGCCGAACCCACTACGGCGTTTTCTGCCGTTTTTGCCAGTCTTAACAATATTGGTCCCGGATTGGGCAGTGTCGGGCCCATGGGCAATTACAGTGCCTTGTCCGATTTTCAAATCTGGCTATGTACCCTGGCCATGCTGATTGGACGTCTTGAACTGTTCACCGTATTGGTTATTTTTACCCCCGGGTTCTGGCGCCGTTAAAACGTTGCCGCGAATGTTTGTCCCTAGACGCTGCCGGCATAGTCGATCTGTCGCCATGCCTCGTATACGGTAATGGCGACCGCATTGGACAGGTTCAGGCTGCGCGAGTCAGGTCGCATGGGCAGACGCACGGCATTTTCCATTCCGATAATGTCCCATTCTTCGGGTTTGAGTCCGGCTGTTTCCCTGCCAAAAATAAAGGCATCGCCATCGTTAATGGTCATGTTGCCAATGTGGCGTTGGCCTTTGGTGGAAATGGCATGAATATGGCCGGCGGCGGCACCGGTTGATTCGATCGCTTCTTGCAGGTGGTCGTGAATCTTGATGTCGGCCCATTCATGGTAATCCAGCCCGGCGCGGCGCAGGCGTTTGTCATCAAGCATGAAACCCAGCGGCCTGACCAGATGCAGCTGTATGCCGGTGTTGGCGGCCAGACGAATGATATTGCCGGTATTGGCCGGAATTTCGGGTGAAACAAGAATAATGTGAAACATGCGATTGCTTAAAAATGGTTGGGGGGAGTACGGGCAATGGCCAGGGCATCCACGCGTTGCACACCAGCGGCCAGCAGGGCACGGGTGGCGCTGTCGAGGGTGCTGCAGGTGGTGACAATATCATCGACCAGAATGGCATGGGGAATGTCCAGGCGGCGCGAACAATAATATAAACCGGCAGCGGTGGCACGACGTGCGTGACGGGACAGGCTGGATTGCTTGAGATGCTGGTCATGGCGGTGCAGCACAAAATGCTCAACTGGTAATTGTAGTTTTTTTCCCAGCTGTTGTGCAAATTCAGCCGCTGGATTGAAACCGCGCCGGGAAAGTGATTGCCGGCTGCCCGGAATGGGGATCAGGCAGGTGTTGGTCAAGGGCAGCAGACCCCGTTGTTGCAGCTGTTGGCTTAGCAGCTGTGCAAATGCGGGCGCCAGGTCAAGTTGGCGGCCGTTTTTGTAGCGTAATACCAGGCTGTCGAGTGGATGTACGTAATCGAAGGCAGCGATGACCGTTCCGGTATGAAGTGCCTGTTCGCTGCAATCCGGACAAGGGCCCGCGTTGGGCAGGGCCAGGCAGCAGCGGGCACACCGATAGGGGTGGTTTTGCATGGAGTGTAAAATATCGTTGTGGCAGTCGGGGCAGAATCTTTCTCCCGTGCAGACGGTACCACACAAGGGGCAGGTGCCGGGCAGGACAAGCAATCTTTTGTTTGCGTAAGGGTTTTGCACAGAATCGGGGAAGTCTTATTTACAATATGACCTTATCAAATCATTTTCTTCCCGTATTAACAATACGTCAGTGATCCCAATGTCCCAGGCCATTTATTCCCCTCAGGTTTTGCCCATCAATTCCGAGCACGTCATTCGACAATTTTCCCGTCGTGGTTTATTGGAAGATTCCCGGTTTTTTTATGATGAAATCAGCCATCGCATGATCGGGCGTTTAAGTTATATCCGCATCACACCGGAGACGGTGGTTGATGCCGGCTGTGGTCCAGGGCATTCGCTTGAAGCGCTGAAGACGCGTTTTCCCAAAGCGCGTCTGCTGGGGGTGGATAGCTGCCCCTCATTTATTGCGCATTGCAGGAAGACCTTTTTACCCAAGGGCATGCAGGCATGGGTGTCAAAACTGGGCCGCAAAAACCTGGGTGAATTCCATTTGGCCGATCTGGCAAGCATGCCGCTGGAGGCCGAATCGGCAGGCCTGGTCTGGTCCAATATGGCCCTGCACTGGCATCCCGAGCCGCATAAGGTAATTGCCGAGTGGCGGCGGGTAATCCAGGTTGGCGGCATTTGCATGTTTTCCTGTCTGGGCCCCGGCACCTTTATCGAATTGCGCAAAGCCGTTGAAACCGCCGGGATCCAAACCCAAACGGTGCCCTTTGTGGATATGCATGACTTTGGCGATATCCTGCTTGAAAACGGTTTTGTGGATCCGGTCATGGATCAGGAAGTGATTACACTGACTTACCAGAGTCCGCAAAAGCTGCTGCGTGACGTCTCCGCCCTTGGCGGTAACCCAACCATCGGGCGTCATAAGGGGCTGGTTGGGCGCCAATGGTACCAGCGCCTGTGTGATGCCCTTGAGCAGCAGCGACAGTCTGATGGCAAACTGCATTTGAGCCTCGAAGTCGCCTATGGCCATGCCTGGAAAAGTGCCGTACATAAAACGGCAGCGGGTGAAACCCGTATTTCCCTGAGTTCCATTGGGGGCAGAAAATCAAAAACCTGAACTATTCATGACCCATTCATGACGGTTCCTGCACAACGCACGTTTTCGGACGTGCTTTTTTTTGATATTTACTTGATTTTTGATTGATGTTTCCTTGTTGCGCCAAGACGTACTCTTACGCCTGTCATGTTTAAAAGATGAAAGCAGGTGCTGTCAATGAGTGCAATGGAAGAAAACGGGACATCTTTATTTCAGGCTGAAAAAGGCCTGGTTTTATCTGTCGTGATTCCGGTTTATAACGAAAGGCAGATGTTGCCGTTACTGTTTCCCCGGCTGGCCTCGGTTCTGGATCCGCTGGAGATCAATTATGAGCTGGTGATGGTGGATGATGGCAGTCGCGACGGGTCGGGGCATTTCCTGGCCGAGCGCGCCGCTTGGGATGAACATCTGAAACTGGTCCGTCTGAGCCGCAATTTTGGCAAGGAGGCAGCCCTGAGTGCCGGTCTGGCCTATGCCGGGGGACAAGCCATCATTATTATGGATGCCGATTTGCAGGATCCACCTGAGCTGATTCCGGATATGTTGCAGGCCTGGCGCGAGGGTGCCGATGTTGTGAGCATGAAGCGCCGTTCACGGGCCGGTGAAACCTGGTTCAAGCAATTTTCCGCCCATGCTTTTTATCGTTTGCTGAACCGCATCAGTGAGGTTGAGATTCCTGAAGATACTGGTGATTTTCGTTTGCTCAGCCGCAAGGCGGTTAATGCCATGAGCCAGTTGGGTGAGCGCAATCGTTATATGAAGGGGTTGTTTGCCTGGATTGGCTTGCCCACCAAGGTAATTGAATACGACCGGCTACCCCGTGCCGCAGGTACCAGCAAGTGGGACTATCCAGGCCTGATGGGGCTGGCTTTTGAGGGAATTACTTCATTTTCAGTGGCACCTTTGCGCCTGACCATGGCGGCTGGCATTTTGACTGCACTGGCAGGTATTTTGTTTGCCCTGTGGATTGTCGCTAAAACCCTGGTACTGGGAGAGCCGGTGCAAGGCTATCCTTCGTTAATTTCCATGATCACTTTTCTGGGAGGGGTCCAGCTGATTTCAATTGGACTGCTGGGCGAGTATGTGGGCAAAACCTATTTTGAAGCCAAGCAGCGTCCGGTTTACCTGATCAGGGATGTACTGCGTAAAAATAAAGGGCAGGCCCTGGAACCGTTTGTGGATACTACCCGTGAAATGAATCGCTCAGCGGTGAATCAGCAGCAACAGACGGTTCGAGAGTTGATGGTTGTAAAAGGAAATTAAAGTGACGCGCAGGATTGGTTTGTGGTGGGTGACGGGTGTTTTATTGTGTCTGCCCCTGATAAGTATGGTTTTGATGCCGCTGTCTGATACGTCTGAGCCACGTTATGCGGAAATTGCCCGTTTGATGGCGCAAAGCGGTGACTGGATTACGCCCTGGTTTGAACCGGGTAAGCCCTTCTGGGGCAAGCCGCCGCTGTCGTTCTGGGCACAGGCATTGTCCTTCAGGCTGCTGGGCGTTAACGAGTTTGCCGTGCGCTTTCCTTCATGGTTAAGCATGGTGGCAACCGTGGGGCTTCTTATTGCCTTTACACGGACTTTTTTTGGCCGGCAGCTGGCTCAGTGGGTCGCAGTGGTGTACAGCTCCTGTGCCCTGGTTTATATCACTTCGGGGGCGGTACTGACTGATCCGTTTCTGGTGCTGGGCACGACCTTTAGCATGACGGCTTTCATGATGGCCCGGCATTATCCGTCCCTGTTCTGGCGCTATGGTTTTTTTGTGGGACTGGCCATTGGTCTGCTCGCCAAAGGGCCTTTGGCACTGGTTCTGGTTGCCGGCCCGTTGCTGTTATGGTTGTTGCCCAATATCGGTGGCCGGATGGTTCAATTCAGGGCATTGCCCTGGACGCGGGGTTTGCTCTTAACCGCGCTAATCAGCCTGCCGTGGTATGTGATGGCAGAAATCAAGACCCCGGGATTCCTGAATTATTTCATCGTGGGTGAGCATTTTCTGCGTTTTATGGATCCGGGCTGGCAGGGGGATTTGTATGGTACCGCTCATGAAAAAAGGCATGGTACGATCTGGTGGTATTGGTTACAGGCTACCTTTCCATGGGGCTTGTTTGGCATAGGCTTGCTGCTGAGCAGCCTGGTGAAAAAAGGTGTGCGTGCCGTTATCAAGCCGCTTGCCGATTCAGCCCAGCTATCGTATTTGCTGGCCTGGGCGTTATTTACTCCTTTGTTTTTCACCTTTTCGGGCAATATTCTCTGGACCTATATTTTGCCTTGCCTGGGGGCTTTCAGCATACTGATGGCGCTTGGCTGGCGCAATTGGGTGGAACAAAGTACGTGGCAGTTTGCCGGAAATACCCGGTGGATGGCGGCGCTGGTGCCGATGATACTGGTTTTGCTCAGTCTGTTTGCGTATGTTAGTCCGAATCACTTCAAAACAGAAAAGGGTCTGGTTCATTTTGCCGCCTTGCAGACGAAGGCCGGGACGCCTGTTCATTATGTTGATGATCGTCCGTTTTCAGCCCGGTTTTATTCTGGCGGAACCGCAGAATTGTTGAAGATTAATGAGGTTTCTGCCAAACTGGACAACAGTACATTGCCTGTGTTGCTGGCAATACCCAAAAAGCGTCTAAACGAGGTTGTGCATGCGTTAAGCGTACCGGTACAAAAGCGTTATGAAAACAAACGCTATATTTTGTTTGAAACCAGTCCTGGTCTTGCACAGACAGCCATGTCCATAGTGGCAAACTGATTTTTTTCTGAAATTGCATGAATACATCTACAAAGCCCATTCGCATGCTGGTGGTTGAGGATCATGTCGGGCTGGCCGAGAACCTGTCCGAGTATTTTGAAAATTCGCATTATGTGCTGGATTTCGCTTCGGACGGTTTAACGGCCCTGCATCTGATTGCCACCCATGAATACGATGTCATTGTGCTGGATGTCATGTTGCCCGGCCTGTCGGGGTTTGATATCTGCCACCGGATCCGTAACGATATCCAGTGTACGACGCCGGTTATCATGATGACCGCCAAAGACCAGCTTAAAGACAAGGAAGAGGGCTTTCGGGCCGGTGCCGATGATTATTTGGTCAAGCCGTTTGACCTTCGTGAGCTGCAACTGCGGGTCAATGCCCTGTACCGCCGCAAAGAGTGCATGGGCAAGACCCCAGGGATCGAAGTGCCGGGTATCCGTTTTGACCCAGGCAAGCTGACGGTGCAGCTCAATCATAGCGGTTCTTTGGAACTAAGTGGCACGATGGCGCGTATTTTTGAGGAACTCATTAAAGCCTATCCGGGTTTTCTGTCTTATGAGCAGTTGCAAGAACGGATCTGGGGGGAAAAAGAAGTGGATATGAATACCTTGCGTACCCATGTGTATACCTTACGTAAATTATTGCAGGATACTTTCGGGTTTTCCATGATCAAGACCATGCACGGGCGCGGTTACCGCTTGACTCCACCGGCACAGGCAGAACAATGAGGTCCATTTCCCGACGCATTCATCGCGCCATCCTGCTCGTTAGCATGGCATGTATTGCGGTGATGGTGGTGATGGTGCTGGAAGTCAATGAAGACCTTGAACGAACCATGCTGCAGGTGGAGTTTGAGCAGGAACTGGATTTTATTCTTGAAAACCGTAATGATTCCGAATTGTTTGTGTGGGAGGGCTTTAACCAGCAGTTGGTGTTTGTGCCCCAGGGGCAGGCAACACCATCACAAATGCCCGAGATTTTCAAGGATTTGCCGCTGGGTTTCTCTGATGAGATCCAGCGAGGCAAAAACACCTATCTGGTCAATATTGCTATTTTACCCAAAGGGGTGGTGTATATGGCCAAGGATATTACCCATTTTGAAGATCGCGAACTCCTTTTCAGCATCGCGCTGGTTGTCATGACGCTGCTTATCATCGGCCTGGGTTTGTGGATGGCAACTTTAAGCAGTCGACGGATCGTTGATCCCTTGCGCAAGCTGTCAGAGCAAATCAGTGAGGTGCCGGTGGGTTCGCAAATGCCGCGTATTCCGGTTAATTACACAGACAGCGAATTGTATTCAATTGCGGAAACCTTTAACCGTTTCCTGGGTGAGCTTGAATCCTATGTGCGCAGGGAGCAATCGCTGCTCAGCCTGGCCAGTCATGAGCTGCGCACGCCAGTGGCGGTCATGTCCGGGGCGCTTGATATCCTGGAAATGCGCGGGCAGCTCAAGCCCAATGATTTGGCAACTGTGGCCCGCATGCGTAATGCCTGCACGGAAATGCGCAGCAATGTAGAGGTTTTGCTTAAGCTGTCGCGTAACCAGGCCGACGGTTCTCCGGTCAGGGAGGTTGTTTCACTGACAGCCTTGCTTGAAGAGGTTCTGGATGACCTGAATAATTTATTCACGGTTCGGGCCAGGGTGCGTCTGACGGTCATGGACACGATCAAGCTCAGGAGTGATGCTGTCCTGGTGAAAATGCTGTTGCGTAATCTTATCCAGAATGCCCTGCAGCATACACAAAAAGAAATTGATATTACCGTGAGTAAAGGCATGATCCAGATACAGGACAGGGGGGCAGGCTTGACGGCCGGGCAAAAAGCCATTCTTGGCAGGGAACGGCAAGTGGTGCCGGGCAGTGCGTCTTTAAATGGTCTGGGTTTGTATATTGTGACTTTGATGTCCGAGCGCTTGCAATGGCCTTTGCAAGTGATCCGCAGTGATTCGAATGGCAGCGTGATTCAGTTAAGCATTCCCGCAGACCAGATCCTTGGCAACCATTAAGGCATGGAGGCAAGGTCTGGGGAAGTGTTGCCAGGCGTGGTCAGCAGCAGGTTTACCCGGCCGGCCACTCGGCCTTGGCTTCGCGTGCCAGCAGGTTTGAAACCGCCTGCAGGGGCGGCATGGCATTGAACAGGACATCGCAGACCGCTTGAGTGATGGGCATCTCGATGTTCAGGGCAGTGGCGCGTTTCAGGGCATCACGGGCGCAGCGAACGCCTTCAGCGGTCATGCCTGAGGCAAGGATGTGATCCAGCGATTGGCCTTGTCCCAGGGCCAGCCCAACCTGACGGTTGCGTGACAGGTCGCCGGTGGCGGTCAATACCAGGTCACCCAGCCCGGTCAGGCCTGAAAAAGTGGCGGCTTGTCCGCCCAGGGCAATGCCCAGTCGGGTAATTTCAGCCAGGCCACGGGTAATTAATGCGGCACGGGCATTGGCGCCCAGTTCAAGACCATCTGAAATGCCACAGGCAATGGCCATGACGTTTTTAAGTGCGCCACCCACTTCCACACCAATGACATCGTTGCTGGCATAAATACGGGTGTTATTGGCATGCAGGGCAGCCGTGGTGTTCTGGACGGTAATGTCGTTATGACTGGCAATGGTCAGGGCAACCGGCAGATTGCGGGTGACTTCTTTGGCAAAGGACGGTCCTGACAGTACACCGGTATTGGGTATTTGGCTGCCAAATACGGAATGCACGATTTCGTGTGGTAATTGTCCGCTGTTTTGTTCAAAACCCTTGCAAGTCCAGACAATGGGCGTATCGGTTAGTTTGGCGTTTTGCAGCAGGGGCAACCAGGTCTCGCAGGTGCTGCGCATGGCCATGACAGGTACGCCAAGTATGATTAATCTTTGCTCTGGGGGGAAACCTTGCAAATGGGCAATGGCCCGATCAGGGCTTGTGGTGCTTTGCAGGCAGTCGGGCAAGGGAAGATCACCCAGGTATTTGGTATTGTGGTGTCGGGTATTGACGTCTGATGAAACCGCTTCGTTGCGGGCCAGCAGCAGGGTGGGGGCATTATTGGCTGCCGAGGCAGCCAATGCGGTTCCCCAGCTACCCGCACCTATAACCAGTACATGAGGCGAAGCACCGGGAAGTGACATGCGAGCCCTTACTGACGGGTGGCGCCGGGAGGCAGGATGATGCCGGAATCTTCAGGGGCGGCACTGTTTTGTTGTGCCTGTTGGGCTTCCTGGATTCGTTGCTCGTACAGGGCCTGGAAGTTGACTTCTGCCAGGTGCAGCGGTGGCAATGAGGTACGGTTGATGGCGTCAGCAATATTGGCGCGCAGGTAAGGGAAAAGCATGGTGGGGCAAACAATGCCCAGAAGTGGATCAAACTGCTCTTCAGGGATGTTGGCAATTTCAAAAATACCTGCCTGGGTGCCTTCAACCAGATACAGGACTTTGTCAGCAATCTTGGTGGTGACGGTGACGCGTACGGTGGCTTCGAAAATGGTTTCTGCCAGGCGCTGACCGCCTACGTTCAGGGAAATCTCAACTGCCGGTGTTTCCTGCTCAAGGAAAATCTGGGGTGAGTTGGGCATTTCCAGGGACAGGTCTTTCAGGTAGACGCGTTGCAAACTGAATGCGGGATTGGTGTTTTCTGTTTGTTGCTCTTGGGCCATGCTGTTTCCTATGTAAGAAGATTAAAGGTTAAATTGCGCTGCTGGCTTAGTCGGCCAATAGGGCAGTCAATTCACCGGCGCGATCAAGTGCCATCAGGTCATCACAACCGCCTACATGTTTGTCGCCAATGAAAATCTGGGGAACGGTGGTGCGTCCGGTGCGCTCAATCATAACAGCCCGTTGTTCACGGTTGGTGTCAATGCTGATTTTTTCCAGATTTGTTACGCCACGCTCGATGAGCAGCTTTTCGGCACGGATGCAATACGGGCAGGTTGCCTTGGAGAACATAGTGACTTTTTTCATGATGCTTTTTTTTATGTAAATGATTTAACGGTTGTGCTTGCGCTGGGCAGTTGCCGTGTGTTTTTTAAGAGGCAGGCCATCCTGGGTCCAGGCTGAAAGGCCACCCGAAAGCACGTGAACCTCTTCAAAGTTGAGCTTTTTCAGGGTGACGGCCGCTTTTTGTGCGGTACGCCCCATATTGCAGACCAGAATGATAGGCTTGCTTTTGGACAATGAAGCCGTTTTCTCTTCGAGTTCGTCCATGGGAATATTACGGGCCTGCGGAATAGAGCCGTTTTTGTATTCTTCAGCGGAACGGATGTCGATGAAAATGGCAGCCGATTTATTGGCCATTTGCACGGCTTCTTTGGTGCTTAACATATTGGACTGGCCGCCAAAACCGCCTTTGCGAACATTGGGAAGGGCCAGCATGATGCCTGAAACCAGGGCAAAAGCTAAAAAATAAATGGTATTTTGGTAAAAAAGAAAATCCACGTTTAATCCTGTAGTGTTGCTTTTTTTAAGCTTAATTCTCAGATTATAAAATAGCTGGACAAATAGAGATAAGACTTCGCTAAAATAACAGAAAATTGTTTGGGTATTGAATTGTTTATTTCTTAATTTAGTGGAAAAGAGCTCATAGTATGTACAAAATCGTCTTAATGCGTCATGGCGAAAGCCAGTGGAATCTTGAAAACCGTTTTACCGGCTGGACCGATGTTGACCTGACCGATTTGGGTCGTCAGCAGGCATGGCAAGCCGGTGAACTGCTGAAGCAGGAAGGGTTTTCATTTGATGTGGCTTATGCTTCCGTCTTGAAACGGGCCATTCGTACTTTGTGGATTGCTCTGGACGCCATGGACGCCATGCATACCCCGATTCACCTGAACTGGCGCCTGAATGAGCGTCATTACGGTAACCTGCAGGGTCTGAATAAAGCGGAAACTGCAGCCAAGTATGGTGATGAGCAGGTTCTTGTCTGGCGTCGTGCCTATGCTATCGCTCCTGAACCTCTGGATCTGGATGATGAGCGTCACCCCCGTTTTGATCCCCGTTATGCGCGCATTCCTGCCCAGGAGCTGCCGGCGACCGAATGCCTGAAAGACACAGTGGCCCGTGTCCTGCCTGTCTGGAATGAATCCATTGCGCCTGCCATCAAGTCTGGCAAGAATGTGCTGATTGCCGCCCATGGCAACAGCTTGCGTGCACTCATCAAGCACCTTGATAGCATTTCCGATGATGATATTGTTAATTTGAATATCCCCACCGGGCAGCCGCTGGTTTATGAGCTTGATGAAAGCCTCAAGCCTATCCGTCATTACTATCTGGGCGATCAGGAAGCGATTGCCGCGGCGGTGGCTGCCGTGGCCGCTCAAGGTAAAGCCCAAAAGGACTAATGTGACCAGGTGGGTAATTTGCATTTCCCTGTTTGTGCTGTTAGGCACCGGGCTGGTCATGGCCCAGACGACCGCTGCATTAAGCGAACAGCAAAAAACGGCAGAAAAGCAGAAAGCCCGCCTGCAAAACCAGATAGAAGAAATCCAGAAAAAAATCAAGGCGCAGGAGTCGGATAAACAAGACGTTACCGATGAGCTGCGCAAATCCGAAACGGAAATTTCCAAAATAAATGCCCGCCTTGATGACCTTCAGGCACAGGGTAAACGCGCCAAAAAAGAATTGGGTGAGCTGCGTAAGCAGCAGGATCGCCAGCAAAAAATCATGGAGCTGCGCCGCGAAGAGTTGGCGGCTCAAATGCGTACACAATATACCAGTGGACTGTCTCCGTGGGCAGCGTTGCTGTCAGGCGAAGATGCCCAGAAAATAGGTCGGGACCTGACTTATCTGGGTTATGTGGCCAAGGCACGGGTTGAGTTGGTTCAGAAACTGGAAACGGAAATTTCCCGACTGGATGAGCTGAAGAAAAAAACGGCAGATCACCAGAAAACCCTGGACCGTCTGGCCGAACAAACGCTGGCAGGTAAAAAAGAACTTGAGACCGAGCAAAAAAAATACGCGGCTGTCTTGAAGAAAATTGAAAAAGATTTAACAGACCGACGCTCACAGGCTGTCAAGCTGGCCCAAGATGAAAAGCGGCTGAACAGCCTGATTGAAGATATTCAGAAAGACATCTCCAGGCAGCTGGAGCAGGCCCGACTGGCAAAGATTGCCCAAGAGAAAGCCGAAGCTGAAAAACGCAGGGAAGCATTACGTCAGAAAGAACAGGAGGCGGCTTTGGCCAGAGAGCAGGCAGCCAGGGCAGCCATTGTGGCCAAACAGGCCGAAACGCAAACAGAGTTGGCGTATGTGGTGCTGCAAAGCGCTGTGGTGAATCAGGAAAAGCAAACCCAGGTCTTGACTCAGGCGCAACAGCAGGTGGCCCAGGCACAAGACGAGCAGCAGCGTCAGCAGGCCCGGCAGCAGGTGCAAAATGCCTTGCAGCAAACCGAACAGGCTCGCCAGGAACTGGCACTGGCCCGACAACAGGCTGAAAATGCTGAAATTGAACGGGCCAAGGCACGGATTCAAAAAGAAAAAGAGGAGCAGGCGGCCTTGCTGGCTCAAAAGGCCCGTGAAGATGAACGCCGGGCAGCGGCCAATGCCGAATCGGGTGCAACCGGTTTGCAAAAAGGCGCACCCTGGCCGGTGCGTGGTACCCTGCAGGGGCGTTTCGGTACGACCCGGCCCGATACCGGTGGCGTATGGCGGGGTATCCTGATCAGTGCCAATGAAGGCACACCCGTGCGTGCCATTGCGGGTGGGCAGGTGGTGTTTTCATCCTGGGTGCGTGGATTTGGCAATCTGGTCATTGTTGATCACGGCAATAACTATATGAGTGTGTATGGATATAATCAAAGCATCCTGGGCAGTGTGGGTGATAATGTCCGTGCCGGACAAACCATTGCCCGTGTAGGGTCAACCGGTGGTCAGGTTGATCCTGCCCTGTATTTTGAAATTCGTAATGGCTCCACGCCTGTTGATCCATTAACCTGGTTATCAAAATAATAGGGCTGGAACCCATATCACTTACCACTGAAACTTTATTCGATTGTAGGCAGGAGTCTCTTGTGACAAGCAGAAAACGATTGGTCAGTTACATGGTTGCGGCAGGCTTGCTGTTAACAGCCGTCATGCCAGCATGGGCGCAAAAGGTATCGCATGAACTTCCTTATGAGGAATTGCAGCGCTTTGCCCGAGTCTTTGCCGCTATCAAGAATAATTATGTTGAACCGGTTTCAAGCCAGGAGCTGATCGCATCTGCCATTAAGGGGATGGTCAATGATCTTGATCCGCACTCTTCTTTTTTGGATGAGGATGAGTTCGAGGAAATGAAAGAATCCACCGATGGCGAATTTGGCGGGCTGGGTATAGAAATTGGTGCCGAGCAGGGGTTGGTTAAAATTATCGCTCCTATTGAAGACACACCGGCGGCCAAGGCTGGCATTATGCCGGGTGACTTGATCATAAAAATCAATGGGGAAAGCACCGAAGGCATGCCCATGAATGATGTCATCAAGCAATTGCGTGGTGAACCGGGCAGTGAAATTGTCCTGACGGTGAAAAGGTCTTCTTCGGACGAACCGTTGGATATTAAAATTGTTCGTGACATAATCCAGATTCGCAGCGTACGCAGCAAGCGCTTGCCTGATGATATTGGTTATGTGCGAATTTCCCAGTTTCAGGAACGCACCGGGGCCGATTTGGCCCAGCATTTGGCAGACTTGGGTAAAGGCAAGCCCCTGAAAGGGCTGGTGCTTGATTTGCGTAATGACCCGGGCGGTTTGCTCAATGCCGCCATTGGCGTTTCCGCCGCTTTTATCGAGCCCAATAAGCTGGTGGTTTCAACCAAGGCCCGCGAACAGGAAATGCAGCGTTATCTGGCGGTGCCATCCGAATATGCACCTGATGAATCCGATTACCTGAAAAATCTGCCCGACTGGGCGCGCACGGTGCCGTTGGTGGTGCTTATTAATGTGGGTTCGGCTTCTGCTTCGGAGATTGTGGCCGGAGCCTTGCAGGATTATGAGCGTGCCACCATCATGGGTAACCGCAGTTTTGGTAAGGGTTCGGTACAGGTTGTTATGCCATTGGACGACAATACCGGCATTAAATTGACCACTGCCCGTTATTACACACCGCTTGGACGCTCCATACAGGCCACCGGTATCGAACCGGATATTGTTGTTTCCGATACCAAAACGGGTGACCTGTTCAGTTTTCCACGGGAAGCGGATTTAAGTGATCACCTGAATAATGACCAGGCGCCTGAAGCCAGCGGGAAGGGTACGGTCAAGACAGACAAGGCGGCTAAAATGCTTAAAGAACCTGAGGAAATGTTTGAGTTTGGCTCCAGTGACGATTTTCAGTTGCAGCAGGCCATTAATCATTTAACCGGAAGAAAGGTTGATCAGGGGGTTATCACCAAAGAAAAGCCCAACGGCCTGACTAAAGAAGAAATGGAAGCGGTCAAACCATCAGACAGTAATGATGCCAGTGGCGGTGAGTCTGGTGATAAAAGTGCTGCAAAGCAGAAAAAATAATGGATGATTCTCAGTTATTGCGTTATGCCCGGCATCTGATGCTGGATGAAATAGGCATTGAAGGCCAGCAGAACATTATGTCCTCCAGGGTGTTGGTGGTGGGCGTGGGTGGTCTGGGTTGTCCGGCGGCCGCTTACCTGGCTGCGGCAGGGGTTGGGCAGCTGGTGCTGGTCGATGATGATCAGGTGGAGTTAAGCAATTTGCAGCGACAAATCCTGCACACGACCGGGCGGATCGGTCTGCCCAAGGTGGAGTCGGCACGGCAGGCTTTGCATGCCCTGAATGCAGAGCCGCTTATCGAGTGCCATGCCCGCCGTCTTGACGGGCCGGGTTTGATGGAGCTGGTTAAAGATGCCGATGTGGTGCTTGACTGCACGGACAATTTTACGACCCGGCATCATATCAACCGGGCTTGTGTGGCCCTGAAAAAGCCGCTGGTATCGGGGGCGGCCATTCGTTTTGACGGGCAAGTGGCGGTTTATGACCTGCGTCATGACGACGCCACCTGTTATGCCTGCCTGTTTGATCCTTCAGATAATCTGGCGCCTGATAATTGCGCCACGCTGGGGGTGTTTGCACCGCTGGTGGGTATTATTGGCAGCATGCAGGCGGCAGAAGCGCTTAAGTTGCTGGTGGGCATGCCCGCTGGCCTTGAAGGGCGTTTGCTACAGCTTGATGTGCGGACCATGCAATGGCATGCAATGCAGGTACAGAAAAACCCGCATTGCCAGGTGTGTGCTTCAGTACATGCCTGATTAAGCCTGTACCGGCTCAATCAGGCACGTGTTCAGTGCGGGTGGATTCAGGGCAAGACTAAAGCAGCGTAGTTCATCACGCCTGAATACATGGATAAGGACTTTTTGCCCTGGCTGGTAGCGTTTCAGCAAGGTTTCCAGATTGTCGCTGTCCACTTTGATGCCATCAATGGCCACCAGGGTGTCTCCCGCGCTGAGCCCGGCCTTGTGGGCCGCACCATGCTCAATCACGCTGCCAATCTGGCAGACATTTCCGGTCACCTTGGTGCGTATATCCAATGATGGGGTTTGATTGCTGCTCTTCCAGCTCAAGGTCAGATTCTGGCCGGCCAGCAGTTCTTTTAATGGAATATCTTCCGTGCCGTATGCGTAGCGCGTAATGTAGTCGCTGGCATCAACCCCGGTTGCGCTTTTGATGACTGTAGCCATCTCGTCTTCTTTTAGACCCTCGGCTGGTTTGTTGAAAAAGTCGCGACCGTAGCGTTGCCATAGCAGACGCATGACGTCATCCAGTGATTTCTCATTGCGGGTGGCGTTGCGGATAGTCAGGTCAAGGCCCAAGGCAACCAGTGAGCCTTTGGTGTAGTAGCTGACGATGGCATTCGGGGCATTTTCATCCTGCTTGTAAAACCTGGTCCAGGCATCAAATGAGCTTTGTGCCACACTTTGCTTGAAACGTCCTGGCAAGGCATGGACGTTGGCAATGGTTTTGGCCAGTAGGCCCAGGTATTGTTCCTGTGTGATCAGGCCGGCCCTGAACAGGCTCAGGTCGTCATAGTAAGACGTGAAGCCTTCAAACACCCAGAGCAGGTCGGTGTGGTTTTCAGTATAAAGGTTATAGGGCGCAAATGCTTTAGGCTTAATACGTTTTACGTTCCAGGTATGAAAGTATTCATGACTGACCAGTCCCAGGAAGTTACGGTATTGTTCGCTTTGTTCGGGATTGCCAAGGGTGGGCAGGTCATTGCGTGATGCCATCAGGGCGGTCGAGGAACGATGCTCAAGACCACCGTAATCTTTGCCGGTCACCATGGTCATGAATACATAGCGATCGGAGGAGTCCAGGAATGGGGCCTTGTGTGTTTCGGGTTCGAAAAACTTGATTTGGTATTCGCAAATGCGGGCGGTATCGGCCGCAATGCGGGCCAGATCCAGGTTGGGAATCTGGCCGGTAAACACCATTTCATGTGTGGCGCCACACGCCTTGAAGGAAACCACCTGAGGTGTGCCCATTTCAACCGGGTGGTCTATCAAGGCATCATAGTTGGGTGCCAGGTACATGCCAAAGCCATGACGTTTGGCGCAGCCAGTGTGTTTTTTTGCCTCGGGCAGGCTGGTGTACACTTTCCAGCCGTTAATCGAGTCGGGTGCCTTGATATTTAACAGGCAGGGCCGCTCTTCCTGTTCATGCACTTGCAGGAAAACACTGGTGCCATTGAAGAAGCCATGCGTTTCATCAAGGTGTGCGCTGCGCACCGATAAATCCCAGGCGTAAACGGTATAGGAAACATGCAATGGTCCCTGGCAAGCCTCTATTTGCCAGTGGTTGTTGTCGATTTTTTCAACCGACAGTTTCTTTTCACCACAACGGGCTTCAATGCTTTCAATGTTGCGGGCAAAATCCCTGATCAGATAACTGCCGGGAATCCAGGCGGGCAGGGAGACTTTTTGGCCGTTGGGGGAGGGGGCGGGAATGTCGATATTGACAAAAAAACGATGGCCGGCCGGATCGTGGGGGGTAATGGTATAAATAATTTCGTTCATCGGGATTTTTTCTATTTGTATGTATTCAGACAGAGTAACTATAACAAACTGGCTACAATACCTCAGGAAAAACAGATGATTGACAACTTACAGGAGGGTAGTATGTCAGAGCAGTTGGTATTGACCAAAATTGAGGGTGGTGTGGGTGTATTAACCTTAAACCGTCCCAAGGTGTTGAATGCGCTTAGCAACGAAGTCATGGAAGCGCTCAGTGAAGCCTTGCTGGCACTGGAAAGTAATGATGACGTGGGTGCCATTGTACTTACCGGCAATGAAAAGGCGTTTGCGGCTGGTGCTGATATTTCAGCCATGAAAGATTGGTCTTATATGGACGTGTATAAAAGCAATTATATTGGCGGTCCATGGGAAACCATGAAAAATGCCATTCGCAAGCCTGTGATTGCCGCTGTTTCCGGTTATGCGTTGGGCGGTGGCTGTGAATTGGCCATGATGTGTGATTTCATTATTGCGGCCGAGAATGCCAAGTTCGGCCAGCCCGAAATCAAGCTGGGTACCATTCCGGGTTTGGGGGGTACGCAACGGCTGACGAGGGCTATCGGAAAATCAAAAGCCATGGATATGGTTCTAACAGGTAGAATGATGGACGCAAAAGAAGCGGAAAGTGCCGGTCTGGTTGCCCGCATCCTGCCTCTGGAAAACTTTCTTGAGGAAGTGATCAAGGTGGCCCAGGGTATTGCCGAGTTGTCCACGCCTGTGGTCATGATGGCAAAGCAATGCGTGAATACCGCACTGGAAACCACCCTTGAACAGGGGCTGCAATATGAAAGGCGTGTATTTCATGCAACATTTGCAATAGAGGACCAGAAAGAGGGTATGAACGCATTTGTAGAAAAACGTCAGGCAAATTTCAGGAATATGTAATTAAACAGCCTCTTGGGTTTGCTTATGTTGGAAAAAATAAGTTATACTCTTAAGGCTTGACATATTGCGAAACCTTGTTATGACCATACCGCATGATAAGTACGCGTATTCGGCTAACGCCGAGCACAACGTACTTAAGCTGAGCCAGGCTGAAAAAGCCAGACTTAACGCAAGTTCTGCCAAAGGGCTTGTGAATATAGTGTTGGCACAGTTTTTTTTGCTGGCCATAGTGGTGGTGTTGTGCTGGGTGGTGTCTGGTGTGGCTGCCGCAATGTCGGCGTTGGCAGGTGGCATGGCTTACCTGGTGCCAACAGCACTTTTCGTGCTGCATATGTTGTTAAAGCTTTATAGTGGTTCAAATGCAAGCGTGCTAACGTTTTTCTGGGGTGAAGCATTCAAACTCGGGGGCACGGTGGGCCTGCTTGCGTTAATTGTTAAATTATCCGGAACCTCGCTGGTTTGGCCAGCATTGCTGATTGGCCTGGTTGCGGTGTTAAAGGGATATGTATTGTTATTGGCTTTCAGGAAGCTTTAATAGCAATCATTGGGAAAGAGTGTAATGCAGCCTTGTTGGCTGCCAAATCGTGGAGTACGAATCAAATGGCTGCACCTGCAGATGTCTCGCCTCAGTCATATTATGTTCAGCATCACCTTGTCCATTTCAACAACCTTGGAGAAGGACAGGCAAACATTGTAGACTTCGGTGTTATCAACTATGACTCCATCTTCTGGTCTGTTGCAATGGGTTTGCTGGTAGTCGGTTTTCTGTGGAAAGCCGCGCGTCACGCCACCTCTGGTGTACCTGGGCGTTTTCAGGCTGGTGTTGAAATGATTGTTGACATGGTCAATGATCAGGCAAAAAGCATTATTCATAATTCTGAATCACGCAAGTATGTTGCGCCATTGGCGTTAACCATATTTTTGTGGATCACGCTCATGAACGTTCTTGACTTGGTCCCCGTTGATATGCTTCCTTCGCTGTTTGGCTGGCTTGGTCTTGCCGGCGATGGCCATGCGCACGGTCCCCTGTACTATCATCGTATTCTTCCTACTGCCGACCTGAACGTGCCTATGGGTATGTCTCTGGGTGTTTTGTTGCTGTCCATTTACTACGGCTTCAAAATCAAAAACCCCGGTGGTTTCTTGAAAGATCTGTTCACAGCTCCTTTCCATTCAAGTGGTATTGGTGCAATTATTCTGGCCCCTGCCAACTTCGCATTGAACGTTATCGAGTATGCTGCCAAAACAGTATCTCTGGCCATGCGGCTGTTTGGTAATATGTTTGCCGGTGAACTCGTATTTATGTTGATCGCTCTTCTGGGCGGTGCATGGACAGGATTCAATGCAATGAGCATTGGGTTGGGGGTCGGCCATGTTCTGGCTGGTTCCATCTGGGCAATTTTCCATATTATGATTATTTTGCTCCAGGCATTCATTTTCATGATGCTGACACTGGTTTATATCGGTCAGGCACATGAAGGGCATTAAGATTTAACGTCCCGGTTTTTCGTGTAATATTCCGGGATGTTTTTTCTTGCAAATTGCATCATTTAATTTTTAATTGGTCTGTTTGCTTTGTTTTTAGTAGTTTTTTTTCCATCTTTAAATTTGTTTTAGGTTCATAACCACAAGGAGTTGTCATGACCACAGCAGCTTTCGTTGCTCTTGCTTGCGCGTTTATCATCGGTTTGGGTGCTATCGGTGCATGTATCGGTATCGCTATCATGGGCGGTAAATATCTTGAGGCATCTGCTCGTCAACCAGAATTGATGAATGCACTGCAAACAAAAATGTTCTTGTTGGCTGGTCTTATCGATGCTGCGTTCCTGATCGGTGTTGGTATCGCTATGTTGTTCGCGTTTGCTAGCCCATTCGGCGCTTAATACAGTAAACGTCTATACCATCTGTTGATGGGGTGTGAACTGGATGGAGATGCGGGCCTTATGATTTATCAATAAGGCCTGCATATGACAGAGTTCAATAAATTTCGGGTTTTGCAATTTCGCAAAGCCTTAACATAGTAGAAGGGAAACGACCGTGAATTTAAACGCGACGCTCTTTTTCCAGACGCTCGTTTTCTTTGTATTGGCATGGTTCACAATGCGGTTTGTGTGGCCTCCTCTTACAAAGGCTATCGATGAACGTCGTCAGAAAATTGCCGATGGTTTAGCTGCTGCCGACAAAGGCAAGGCAGATCTGGCTCAGGCCCAGGCTCGTATCAGCCTGATCGAAGCATCTGCAAAATCAGAGAATCACGCTAAATTGGCAGAGGCGGAAAAACAGGCAGCACTTATTGTAGAAGCTGCTCGTGGTGAAGCCGAGTCTGAACGCGCCCGTATTTTGGCTCAGGCCAAACAGGATGCCGAGCTCGAAGTAGAACGTGCTCGTCAGGGACTGCGTGAAGAAGTGGCCGCTTTGGCTGTTAAAGGTGCAGAGAAGATTCTTCAGCGTGAAGTAAATGAAAAAACGCATGCTGAGTTGTTGAATCAACTTAAAGCACAGCTTTAATTCGGGATTATCATGGCTGAATTATCAACAATTGCCCGCCCATATGCAGAAGCCTTGTTTGCCGCTGCCAAAGATGATCAAGCCGGCTTGGCTGCATGGTCAGAGGCTGTTAGTGAATTGGCACAAATTTCAAGTGTATCGGATGTGCGTGAAGCAATGTCCGATCCCAGATTAAGCAAAGATCAACGTAAAAAGCTGTTCTCAGGGCTGGTCAAGTCTGCACTTTCCAAAGGAATGCAGAACTTTATCGATCTGCTTGTGGACAACGATCGATTATTGCTATTGCCCGAGATCGCAGCGCAATTTGAAGAACTGAAAAATCGCCATGAGGGTTCTGCCAGTGCAGAAATCACAAGTGCTTTTGAATTAAGCGATGCGCAAATTCAGGAATTGCTTACTGGTCTCGAGAAAAAATTTGGCTGCAAGTTAAAGCCGGTTGTTACTGTCGATAAGTCACTTATTGGCGGTGTCCGAGTCACAGTGGGTGATCAGGTATTAGATACTTCCGTGCAAGCCCAGTTGGCTCGCTTGCGCGATACATTGGTCGCTGCATAAGCGCCAGAATAACAGGATTTCAGGAGTCTGAATATGCAACTCAATCCGTCAGAAATCAGCGAATTGCTTAAGAGCCGTATCGAAGGCTTGGGTACTTCTGCTGATGTTCGCACACAAGGTACGGTCGTTTCCGTAACCGACGGTATCACACGTATCCACGGTTTATCCGATGTGATGCAAGGCGAAATGCTTGAATTTCCAAACAACGTTTTTGGTCTCGCTCTCAACCTTGAGCGTGATTCAGTTGGTGCGGTTATTTTAGGTGATTATACAGGTGTGTCCGAAGGTGACCCTGTTAAAACAACCGGTCGCATTCTTGAAGTGCCCGTTGGTCCCGAATTGCGTGGTCGCGTTGTAAATACACTGGGTCAGCCCATCGATGGCAAAGGCCCGATCAATGCCAAAGAAACCGATATTATCGAAAAAGTGGCGCCAGGCGTTATTGCCCGTCAATCTGTTTCCCAGCCATTGCAAACCGGTATCAAGGCGATTGACGCCATGGTACCCGTTGGTCGTGGTCAGCGTGAGCTGATTATTGGTGACCGTCAAACTGGTAAAACCGCTGTTGCTATTGATGCCATCATCAACCAGAAAGGCAAAAACGTTACTTGCGTTTATGTGGCTGTTGGTCAAAAAGCATCCACGATCAATAACGTTGTTCGCAAGCTCGAAGAGCACGGCGCACTGGAATACACAATCGTTGTGGCTGCCGCTGCTTCTGATTCTGCCGCCATGCAGTACCTGGCTCCTTATGCCGGTTGTACCATGGGTGAATATTTCCGCGATCGTGGCGAAGATGCCCTGATCGTTTATGATGACCTGACCAAACAGGCATGGGCATACCGTCAGGTATCCTTGCTGTTGCGTCGTCCACCAGGCCGTGAAGCTTATCCCGGTGACGTTTTCTATCTGCATTCCCGCTTGCTCGAACGTGCGGCCCGTGTGAATGCTGACTATGTTGAAAAATTCACAAAAGGCGAAGTAAAAGGCAAAACAGGTTCCCTGACTGCTCTGCCTATCATTGAAACACAGGCAGGTGACGTTTCCGCTTTCGTTCCAACCAACGTAATTTCCATTACCGACGGTCAGATCTTCCTGGAAACAGACTTGTTTAACGCGGGTATCCGTCCTGCGATTAACGCGGGTATTTCCGTGTCTCGCGTGGGTGGTGCAGCCCAGACCAAAGTAGTCAAAAAACTGTCTGGCGGTATTCGTACCGACCTGGCCCAGTATCGTGAATTGGCTGCTTTCGCCCAGTTTGCATCTGACCTTGACGAAGCCACTCGCCGTCAACTGGAGCGTGGTAAACGCGTGGTTGAGTTGTTGAAACAGCCTCAGTACCAGCCTTTGCAGGTATGGGAACAAGCCGTGTCTCTGTTTGCCGTGAATAATGGCTACCTTGATGACATCGATGTCAGCCAGGTTCTGTCATTTGAAAAAGGTTTGAAAGATGAGTTGAAACACAAGCATACTGCTTTGGTTGATCGCATCGAAGAAACCAAAGAGCTTTCTAAAGATGACGAAGCCACTTTGAAAGAAGCGGTTCTGTCATTCAAGAAGAACGGTACTTACTAAGACCTGGTAGGGTGCACGATCATGATCCTGCACCCTTGTTTTGCAAAACCGTCTAACAGGAAGGCTTATGGCTGGAATTAAGGAAATCCGTACTCAGATCAAGAGTGTGCAAAACACTCGCAAGATCACAAAAGCAATGGAAATGGTCGCTGCTTCCAAAATGCGCAAGGCGCAGGAAAGAATGCGTGCAGGCCGTCCCTATGCTACCAAAGTACGTGAAATTGCTACGCACATGATGCAGACACATCCTGAGTACTCTCATCCTTATCTGGAAGAGCGTAAAGACCTCAAGGCTGTCGGCATTGTAGTGATAAGTACAGATAAAGGTCTGTGTGGGGGCTTGAATACCAACATACAGCGTCTTGTCTTGTCACGTCTTAAAGAATTTGATGCCCAGGGCATTAAGGTTCAGGCTACTGCGATTGGTAACAAGGGCCTGGGCTTTTTGACTCGAATCGGTACAAACCTGGTTTCTCAGGAAGTGCAGTTGGGTGACACCCCAAGTCTCGAGCGTCTGATTGGTGCACTGAAAGTGCAGTTTGATGCTTATATGGATGGCACGATTGATGCTTTGTATGTTGCCACGAACGTTTTCGTCAACACCATGAAGCAGGAACCTTCGTTTATTCGTTTATTGCCGTTGCCTGATGGTCTTGCTGATCCTTTCCAGACTTCCCAGGAAGAAGAGTCTCAGCTTCCCAAGGCATCATATAAGTGGGATTACATTTTCGAACCCGATGCAAAGTCAGTCATTGATGACCTGTTGCATCGCTATGTAGAGTCCGTAGTCTACCAGGCAGTAGCAGAAAATATGGCGTCTGAGCAGTCAGCCCGAATGGTGGCTATGAAAGCTGCGTCAGATAATGCGAAAAAAGTGATTGGTGATTTGCAACTGGTTTATAACAAAACCCGTCAGGCAGCAATTACTAAAGAAATTTCAGAAATCGTGGGGGGAGCTGCAGCCGTTTAAGCCAAGGGCTTGCTGGCTGTCAGTTTCTTTCAATCGTTATTAAGTAAGGAATCGACATGAGTAACGGTACCATCGTTCAGTGCATCGGCGCCGTCGTGGATATACAGTTCCCACGCGACAACATGCCAAAAATTTACGAAGCGCTTGTTTTAGCAGATGATGCAGGCGGTTTCGCTGAAAAAGGGCTTACCCTTGAAGTTCAGCAGCAACTGGGTGACGGCGTTGTCCGTACTATTGCTCTGGGTTCAAGCGATGGTCTTCGTCGCGGTATGGCAGTAAACAGAACCAATGCAGCTATTTCCGTACCAGTTGGTCAAGGGACACTGGGCCGCATTATGGACGTATTGGGTCGTCCAATCGATGAGGCTGGTCCAATCGAGCACGAAGAAAAACGTGCTATTCACCAGGCCGCTCCAAAATTCGACGAATTGTCTCCATCCGTTGAACTGCTGGAAACCGGTATTAAAGTTATTGATCTGGTTTGTCCGTTTGCAAAAGGCGGTAAAGTGGGTCTGTTCGGTGGTGCCGGTGTGGGTAAAACCGTTAACATGATGGAACTCATTAACAACATCGCTAAACAGCACTCTGGTTTGTCTGTTTTTGCCGGTGTGGGTGAGCGTACTCGTGAAGGTAATGACTTCTACCACGAAATGGAAGAGTCCAACGTTCTTGACAAGGTTGCCATGGTGTTCGGTCAGATGAACGAACCCCCAGGAAACCGTTTGCGCGTTGCCTTGACCGGTCTGACAATGGCTGAGAAATTCCGTGACGAAGGCCGTGATATCCTGTTCTTCGTTGATAACATTTACCGTTACACGCTGGCCGGTACCGAAGTATCCGCGCTGCTGGGACGTATGCCTTCAGCGGTGGGTTATCAGCCTACACTGGCTGAGGAAATGGGTGTTTTGCAAGAGCGTATTACCTCTACCAAAACAGGTTCCATTACATCTATCCAGGCCGTTTACGTTCCTGCCGATGACTTGACCGACCCTTCGCCTGCAACGACCTTCCAGCACTTGGACTCTACCGTTGTGTTGTCTCGTGACATCGCTTCACTGGGTATTTACCCTGCGGTTGACCCACTGGATTCCACCAGTCGTCAGCTGGACCCACAAGTTGTTGGTACCGAGCATTACGAAGTGGCCCGTGCTGTTCAGCAAACCCTGCAGCGTTATAAAGAGTTGCGTGATATTATCGCGATTCTGGGTATGGACGAGTTGTCTCCTGAAGATAAACAGGCCGTTGCACGTGCCCGTAAAATTCAGCGCTTCCTGTCCCAGCCTTTCCACGTTGCTGAAGTGTTTACCGGTTCTCCTGGTAAATATGTTCCATTGTCAGAAACCATCCGTGGTTTTAAAATGATCGTGGAAGGTGAATGCGATGCGTTGCCCGAACAGGCGTTCTATATGGTTGGTTCAATCGACGAAGCGTTTGAAAAAGCCAAAACCTTATAATTAAGGAATAGCGATGGCTACTATACATGTTGATGTGGTAAGTGCGGAAGAATCGATTTTTGCCGGTGAGGCCAAATTCGTTGCTTTGCCTGGTGAAGCGGGTGAACTGGGTATTCTTCCAGGCCACACACCACTGATCTCTCGTATCCGTCCCGGAACAGTGAAAATTGTTCGTGAAGACGGAGGCGAAGAGCTGGTATTTGTGGCTGGCGGCATCATTGAAGTTCAGCCGTATGGCGTTACGGTATTGTCTGACACAGCTATTCGTGCTGCAGATCTTGATGAAGCGAAAGCGGTCAAGGCACGCGAACAGGCTGAAGAAGCGTTGCGTAATGCACGAGACAAGGCAGAGATTGCTGTGGTCGAAGCCGAGTTGGCCATGTTGGCCGCTCAGGTTAGCGCCGCTCGTCGTCTGACTCAAATGAAAAATCGCCATTAAGCGACAAAAGAAGTACGAAAATAGCGCCCTTTGGGCGCTATTTTTTTGTATTTTTAAAACCCGGTTTTGTTTGGCGCCATTACGTTTTTCTGGTGATTGCTGCCCTGCCGGGCATTCATACCCGGCAGGGTGGAAAAACAAGGTTTATTTCAGGGCTGCGGCACGAATTTGGTCAATGGTTGCCGAAGGGGTGATCGCCTGTGGGTCAACCAGACAATGCAAAATGGCCGGTTTTCCGCTTGCCACTGCCCGTTCAAAGGCAGGGCCAAATTCTTCATTGCTTTCCACTCTTTCTCCGTGGCCGCCAAACGCGAAGGCATAGGCGGCAAAATCGGGATTTTGCAAATGAGTGGCACTGATCCGCCCGGGGTAATGCTTTTCCTGGTGCATGCGGATGGTGCCATACATGCCATTGTCAAAAATCAGCACAACGATATTCAGACCGTATTGTACGGCGGTGGCAAATTCCTGGCCGTGCATCATGAAGCAGCCATCACCGGCAAAGCAGACAACCGGCGTGTCGGGCAACAGGCGTTTTGCACCCACAGCCGCAGGCAGGCCATAACCCATCGAGCCCGAGGTGGGGGCCAGCTGGGTACCGAATTGAGTAAACCGGTGGAAACGGTGCAGCCAGGTGGCGTAATTGCCGGCTCCATTGGTCATGATCGTGTCTGGAGTCAGCCGGTTCTCCAGGTATTGCATGATATGGGGCATTTGCAGTTTGCCTGGCACGCTGACGGTTGTCGGGTCGCTCCAGCTCAGGTATTCGTTATGGGCCTGCTTGACCAGTTCCTCCCGGTCAGTGCCTGGCTTGATGCTTAATTTACCCAGTGCACGGGTGAATTCGGCAGGGCTTGCGTTAATAGCCAGCCGAGCCTGGTAGACTCGGTTCAGTTCCTGGCTGTCGGGATGTACATGCACCAGTTTTTGTTGGGGGACCGGGATGGACAGTGCCGTGTAACTTTGTGAAGGAACCTCGGACATGCGGCCTCCCACCAATAGCACGGTATCGGCCTGTTCAAAACGCTTGAGCAATTTCGGATTAATGCCCAGGCCAATATCACCGGCAAAGCAGGGGTGGTTGGCGGGAAAGAGCATTTGGCGCCTGAACTGGACGGCAACGGGCAACTGGTTTTTTTCCGCAAAGCGGGCAAAGGCGTTCACGCTGTCTTCGCTCCAGCGGCTGCCGCCCAGAATGGCGATCGGGTTTTTGGCTTCACTCAACAGGTTTTCAAGGGTGTCCATCTGGGATTGGGTAGGGGCTGATTCAACCGCTTCCACGCGGGGGGCATCGGCCACTTCACGCAGTTGTACCAGCATGTCTTCGGGCAGGGCAATCACAACCGGGCCAGGGCGTCCTGAGGTCGCCACATGAAACGCCCGGGAAATCAGCTCCGGTATTCGGCTTGCATCATCAATTTCGGTGGTCCATTTGGTTTGAGTGCCGAAAACGGCGCGGTAATCCACTTCCTGGAAAGCTTCACGTTCACGCATGCCGGTTTCAATTTGGCCAACAAAAACGATTAAAGGGGTAGAGTCCTGCCTGGCAATATGAATGCCGGCAAATGCGTTGCTGACGCCCGGGCCGCGGGTAACCATGCAAATGCCAGGACGGCCGGTTAATTTGCCATAGGCATCGGCCATCATGGCGGCACCTCCCTCCTGGCGGCATACGGTAATTTGAATATCAGTATCATGCAGTGCATCAAGTACGGCAAGATAGCTTTCACCGGGTACACAAAAAACGTGCTCCACGCCTTGTGCCATAAGTTGATCTACAAGAATTTGTCCACCACTGCGAGTTTTGATATTGTTGTCCATGAGTATTCTATAATAGTAGGGTTTGTAATAAACGTAGCCAAAATAGGAAGTTAGTTTCTACTTAAGAAAACATTCTGGCAGCCGAAACATTATATTAAAGGAAATTCTATATGAAAGGGCGTTCTCTATTTCGCGTCGCTGCGCTGGCCATGAGTCTCGGACTTGGCTTTATGGCCATGACATCTCCTGCCAAAGCAGAAACCAAATATCCTGAGCATGCGGCAAAAGTTGTTGTGGGCTTTAGTCCTGGCGGAACCACCGACGTACTGGCCCGTATCGTGGCTAAAGGCCTAAGTGATGAGTTGGGTGAATCTTTTGTTGTGGAAAACAAAGCCGGTGCTGGCAGCAATATTGCCACTGACCTGGTTGCCCGCGCCAAGCCCGACGGCTATACATTGCTAATGATGGCAATTACCACCACCATTAACCAAACACTGTACAACAATATCAAGTTTAATGTAGAAAAAGATTTTGCGCCTGTTGCCTTGGTCGCCAAGGTTCCCAACGTGCTGGTTGCCAACAAAAACATGCCCTATAATTCGGTGAAAGAGTTGGTCGATCATGCAAAGGCCAAGCCTGAAGACGTGATTTACGGTTCTTCCGGCTCAGGCACTTCAATGCACTTGTCTGGTGAGCTGTTCAAGCAGCAGGCAGGTATCGAGATGCTGCACATTCCCTATGGTGGTAGTGGTCCAGCCATGACTGCTCTTTTGGGCGGTCAGGTTCATGTCATGTTCGACAACATGCCTTCTTCCGCTCCGCATATCAAAGCCGGTTCGCTGAAGCCATTTGCTATTACTTCCGCAAATCGCTCTCCCGCTTTCCCTGATGTACCTACCCTTCAGGAATTGGGTTACCCCAATTTCACGGTTGACTCCTGGTTTGGAATTGTTGCACCTGCCGGTACACCCAAGGAAATTGTGGACAAGCTAAACGTTACCATTGAAAAAATCCTGTCCAAGCCAGAAGTGGTTGAACAGCTGGATGGTTTGGGTGCGGTTACTGAAAAAAATACACCAGAACAATTTGGTGCGTTTATTTCAGCCGAAACCAAAAGCTGGGGTGACGTTATCCGCAAAGGTGGCATTAGCGTAGATTAATTCTGTCGTCAGTCGCTTGTTTGCCTGATATCATTCGTGTTTTTCAGGCAGGCAAGCTATCTACAGCCGGTCTTTTCAAGACATGAAAAAAGCTAATAGATAAAATTCTATTAGCTTTTTTATTACTTCTCAATCCAGGACATTTCCCCTCTTGTGGGGGGTAAGACGTGGGGGTTCAACAAAAGCAGCCAGTGCTTTTGGTGCTGGGTTCAATTACCAGCTGAAACCACCTGTGCTGTGATCTTTACGATCAGCCTGGTCAATTGCTTTTTCGGTATCTTTAAACATTTCAACGAATGAGCTGACAGCGGTAGCAATTGAAGCAATAACAGCTTTAAACATTTTCACCAGATTAACGGGGCGTTCTTCGCTGATTGCCTGTGAAATAAGTTCGCGCTCAAGGTTGTCGCTAAGGGTAATGTTGGAATTCATTGCGGTTTGCATGTGTTATCTCTCTTGAATTGAGTGTTAAGTAAGTGATATCCATTATAGGGTTTTCCCTAGTGTGTTGCAAGTGAAATTGTTGTTTTTTCAAATAATTAATTGAAAATTAAGGATTTTTTTCAAAAAAGACACAATTGCAGGTGCTTGATATTGTGGAAAGCAGCAATTGTTACCAAGTGTTATGAATTGTTATGATGAGGCCCGTCATGAATCGTAATACGGGAGATAAAAATGCGAGAGTGTCTGGATTGTGGTGTTCTGGTCGTGCCTTCTTTTGAGGAAAGAATAAAGGCGTTTATTGACAGGACAAATGTAAATACCCGAAAATTAAATCTCTATCCTGTTAGCCTGATGGAAGACTGTTACCCATCGGACAGCCTTTCCTCGTGCCCTCAACGTCAGGATGCCTATCCGGATCTCTCGGTGTTAACCAACCTGTCGCAAAGGCTGCAGCGTTTTGACGTGATTTTGCTGCCGGTTTCCCAGGATTCTCTGGTATGGACCAGGATGCTGCTTCAGCAAACGCCGCTCTCCCTGTTACGTCCGGTGATTGCGTTAACGAAAGAAATACATCCTGTGGCCATGTACGATTTGGTGTGTCTTGGGGTGGCTGACTGTGTTTTTGCACCCGATAACATCGAAGAGCTAAGGGTTCGCCTGCTCATGCGTTTGCGGCATGAACAGGAAAAGCAATTGCTTGACGGCTCAAGAACGCCTGTTTTGCATGACAAGGCCCGTGAGGTGTCCAGGGTCAGCCGCTCTGTTACTCCTGTTTTCGAAGTCGATGCCTGTTGCAGGGAGCTTGTCAGTCAGGCCCATTCTTACAAGGAAGCCAAATCCAGGCTGGTTGCCCAGTTTGAAAAGACTTATGTGACGCATGCCTTGTTCAGGTGTGGTGGCAATATTGCGATGGCGGCCAGAGTCTCCAGCAAGCATCGAAGGGCATTTTGGGCATTAATGCAAAAACACGGGATCAAGGCAGAACAATTCAAAGATATGCTCTAGTTCGTCACTGTCGCCCTGTAAGTGCCTGAATCAGTTAAAATCTTGGATTCATCATTAAAAGGGATTGCTGTGGTTGCTGCTACATTACAAAACGATACTTTCCTTCGCGCCTTGCAGCGTCAGCCGGTTTCTTATACACCGGTCTGGCTCATGAGGCAGGCAGGCCGTTATCTGGCCGAATACAAACAAACCAGAAGTACCGCAGGTTCTTTTCTGGGGCTTGCCAAAAACCCGGATTTTGCAACAGAGGTTACCATTCAGCCCCTGGACCGTTTTCCGCTTGATGCAGCCATTCTGTTTTCAGATATCCTGATGATTCCTGATGCAATGGGGTTGGGACTTGATTTCGTTCACGGAGAGGGCCCACGTTTTGCGCGTCCGCTGCGTACGGAAGATGATGTCAACAAGCTGGCGGTTCCGGACATGAACGAGTTGCGTTATGTGTTTGATGCGGTAGCCCAAATCAGAAGCAGCCTTAATGGCCGTGCGCCGCTCATCGGGTTTGCCGGCAGCCCCTGGACGGTTGGCTGTTATATGGTGGAAGGTCAAAGTTCTGCCGATTACCGCACCATCAAAACCATGCTGTATACGCAGCCGGCACTGTTGCACAAAATCCTGGATATTACCGCCCAAACGACGACCCAGTACCTGAATGAACAAATCAAGGCGGGTGCCCAGGCTGTCATGATTTTTGACAGTTGGGGCGGTGCTCTGGCCGATGGCCTGTATCAGCAATTTTCGCTGGCCTACATGAAGCAGGTCTGCGATGGTCTCTTGCGTGAATATAACGGCCAGAAAATCCCGGTGATTGTGTTTACCAAAGGCGGTGGCTTGTGGCTTGAAGATATTGTGACCACGGGTTGCGATGCGATTGGGCTGGACTGGACGGTCAATCTTGGCAAGGCCCGTGCCCGGGTTAACGATGCCGTTGCCCTGCAAGGCAATCTTGACCCGATGAGCCTGTTTGGTTCTGAAGCATCGGTACGTCAGGAAGTGCGTCGGGTGATTGATGATTTCGGTCCGGTCGGCAAGGGTGGTCATGTTTTTAATCTGGGTCATGGCATTTCCCAGTTTACCAATCCTGAAAGGGTTGCCGCCCTGGTGGATGAAGTGCATTCCTATAGCCGGAAAATGCACGTTTAATTGAAGTTGTGCACAGTTTTAATAAAGGGTAATATTTGCCCTTTATTAAAACAAAATATAGAAATTCATATTAAGTTATTGATATTAAAAAGAAAAATTGGTTTACCACAAGCTCTTTCAAAGAATTTGTACTGATTTTCATCTTTTCAACAGATTATCAATATACTTTTCCCCAAAGTTATCCACAGCCTGTAGGCAGGTCGCCAGCACTCATTATCAATATCTGTTGCCGGTGTTGAAACGGTCTCCATCACTTGTCAGGCAATCTTCAGGAAGCAGGGTTTGAAACATAATCAATGGATTCGTGTCGCTTTGGACGTCCCTTTGGCGGGCCCCTTCGATTATCGTGTGCCTGAATCCCTGGAAGCCATTAAGGGGCAACGGGTGCTGGTGCCTTTTGGTCGCCGCGAGCTCATTGGTATCGTGCTGGACACCATCGAAAGTCCTTCTTATCCCGAAGAGCAGGTCAAGGACATCTTGATGGTGTTGGATGATTTACCCCCATTGCGGCAGGATTGGCTGGATTTTGGCCAGTTTGCCGCTTCATATTATCATCGTCCGGTGGGTGAGGTTTTGTTGCCTGCCATGCCTTCCGCACTTAGAAAGCCCGGTTCTTATACCGGCAAGTTGTCCAAGGGAGGGCCGGTTGCCCGGCTTGACCGTAAAAAGAAAAAAACCCGGGTGCCCGAGCCACCGGAAGACCGGATGCATGTGCTTAATCCCGAGCAGCAGCAAGCAGTGGATACCGTGCAGTCACTGAAGGGGTTTAAAACCGTCCTGCTGCATGGCGTGACCGGTAGTGGCAAAACCGAGGTCTATCTGCACTTGGCACTGGATGCCCTGACTAAAGGTAAACAGGTACTGTTTCTGGTGCCTGAAATCAATCTTACTCCGCAATTTGAACAGGCCTTGCTGGCCCGTTTCCAGCAGGTGGTAGGCCTGGAAGGGCTCGCGGTATTGCATAGCGGGCTGGCTGAGGGTGAGCGTCTTAAAGCCTGGGTTGCCATACAGCGTGGACAGGTCAGAATCGTGCTGGGAACACGGATGGCCATTTTTGCTCCTTTGCAGGAAGCGGGCCTGATTATTGTGGATGAGGAGCATGATGCTTCTTACAAGCAACAAGAGGGTTTGCGATATTCTGCACGGGATCTGGCCATATGGCGTGCGCACCAGCTGGATATTCCCGTTGTGCTGGGGTCGGCCACGCCTTCACTGGAAAGCTGGCAGCATGCCAGGCTTGGCCGGTATCTTAAACTGACCCTGTCAAAACGCGCCAAAACCACCTATATGCCAGCCATTAAACTGGTGGACACCAAACAGATCAAGCTGGAGCAGGGGTTTGCACCGGTGGTCTTGCATGCCATCCGGGAACGGCTGGCGCGGGGTGAGCAATCTCTGGTATTCCTTAACCGGCGTGGCTATGCGCCCGTCATTCATTGCGCCTCATGCGGCTGGATGAGCCAGTGTCCGCGCTGTTCGGTGTATACCGTGATGCATCGCATGCCCGGGCATGGCAATGTCTTGCAATGCCATCATTGCGGCTATTATGGCAGGGTGCCGGTTAAATGCCCCGATTGTGGCAATCAGGATCTGGAAATGCTGGGCAGGGGCACCCAGCGGGTTGAGGAATTCTTGCAGGCGGCTTTTCCACAAGCCTGTGTTGAACGGATTGATGCGGACAGTACCCGTCTGAAGGGCAGTGCGCGCCAATTGTTTGACCGGGTGCATTCGGGTGAAATTGATATCCTGGTGGGTACGCAAATGGTGGCTAAGGGGCATGATTTTCGTAAACTTGGCCTGGTGTGTGTGCTCAATGCCGATGCCATGCTGTTTTCTTCCGATTTCAGGGCCCCCGAAAAGCTGTTTGCCCAGCTTGCCCAGGTATCGGGCAGGGCGGGCAGGCATGTGGCGGGTGGTGAAGTACTGATTCAAACTGCGTATCCCGAACAGGCGGTTTACCAGGCCCTGATACAGCATGATTATGATACTTTTGCCAATGCCAGCCTTGAAGAGCGTAAAATCACTCATCTGCCTCCTTTTTCTTACCAGGTGCTTATTAGCGCCCAAGCCAAAACCGTCAATGAGGCCATGCAATTTTTACTCGAGGCCAGGCAGTTGCTGGCATCGCAGCCACAATTGGCCGGCTTTCAGGCTGTCATCAATATGTATGATCCCGTCCCCTTGCGGATTGTTCGGGTGGCGCATGTAGAAAGGGCACAATTGTTGGTGGAGTCGGCATCACGGCCTGTATTGCAGGCGTTTCTGGGGCATTGGCTGCCACTGGTGCAGGAAATTGGCAAGCGTCACCGTATTCGTTACTTTATCGAAGTGGATCCCCTTGAAATATGAGTACAACAAATCTTGATGGCCTGAATGCCTCCCAGCGTGAGGCCGTTTTGTACCTGGACGGGCCCTGTCTGGTCCTGGCGGGCGCGGGCAGTGGCAAAACAAGTGTGATCACGCAAAAAATCGCCTACCTGATCAATACTTGTGGCTACGATGCCAAAGGTGTTGTGGCGCTGACGTTTACCAACAAAGCAGCCAAGGAAATGGCCGAGAGGATTAAAACACTGATTGACCGAAAACTCATGAAAGGGCTGATTATCAGTACCTTTCATTCGCTGGGGGTCCGTTTTTTACGGGAAGAGGCCTCGCATGCCGGTCTGAAGCCGCAGTTTTCCATCCTGGATGCCAATGACACCTACGGTATTGTGCAGGAAATGCTGGCAACGACCGACAAGGGGCGGATTCGCATGGTGCAGCAAAAAATCTCGCTCTGGAAAAATGATCTGGTTACCCCTGATATGGCTGAAAGAATGGCTCAAACTCCCGACGAGGTGGATGCCGCGCTGGTGTATCGCAGTTATGATGCGACGCTCAAGGCTTATCAGTCGGTGGATTTTGATGATCTGGTTCGCCTGCCGGCCCAATTGATGATGCAAAATGCCGAGGTGCGTGAGCGTTGGCAAAAGCGCATCAAATATTTGCTGGTGGATGAGTACCAGGATACCAATGTTTGCCAATATGAGTGGGTGAAGCAATTAACCGGTTTCCGGAATATGTTCACTGCCGTGGGTGATGATGACCAGGCCATTTATGCCTGGCGTGGTGCAACGATTGAAAACCTGGCCAAACTGACCAAAGACTATAAGAATCTGAAGTTGATCAAGCTGGAACAAAACTATCGCTCGGTGGAAACGGTGCTGAATGCGGCTAATCAGGTGATTTCAAAAAATCCCAACCTGTTTGGTAAAAAACTCTGGTCCAATTTGGGCAGGGGAGAACCGATTCAGGTCATTTCCATGGATAATGAAGAGGCCGAGGCCGAATCGGTGGGTATGCGTATATCGGCCTCGCGCTTTGAGCGTAATGCCCAGTGGAAGGATTATGCCGTTCTTTACCGGGGCAATCATCAGGCGCGAATTATCGAGCAGACATTCAGGCAGTTGCGTATTCCCTATACCATTTCGGGCGGACAAAGTTTTTTTGACAAGGCCGAGGTGCGTGATGTGCTGTCTTATTTGCGTCTGATTGCCAATGAGGAGGATGATCCGGCCTTTATTCGGGCGGTTACCACGCCCCGGCGTGGGGTTGGGCAAGCTACCCTGACGGCATTGGGTGAGCATGCGGCAGAAAAGAAATGCTCGCTTTTTGAAGCGGTTTTCGATGAGGAGCTGGATACTAAAATTGCCAGCCGGCAGCTTGAACCCTTGCGTGTCTTTGCCAAATTCATCCAGACCATCCAGTGGCGTGCCCGCAAAGGCAGGGCCGATTCTGCCCAGGCCGTGCAACCCGCATCGGCCGATGTGTTGCTGGATGATATTCTCAAATACATGAATTATGAACACTACCTGTATGAAACCCAGGAAGAACGCGCGGCGGAAAACCGTTGGTTGAATGTGCTGGAGCTGGTGGACTGGCTCAAGCGCAAGGCGCAGGAGGACGGTCTTGACCTGATGCAGCTGGTGCAGCATATCGCCCTGATTACCATGCTGGAACGCAGCGAGGAAGAAGAAGAGCCCGATGCCGTTAAATTAACCACGATTCATGCTTCCAAGGGATTGGAGTATCCTTATGTGCACATGATTGGTGTGGAAGAGGGGCTTTTACCGCATATGGGCAAGGATGATGAATACGGTGATGCCAACAAAGATGCCGAGGCGCTGGATGTGCGTATCCAGGAAGAACGCAGGCTCATGTATGTGGGCATTACACGGGCACAGTTTCACTTGACCCTGACCTGGTGTAAAAAACGTCGTCGGGCACGTGAAGACCTGATTCGTGAGCCCTCTCGTTTTATTAGTGAAATGGGACTGGAAAGCGGACGCCAGCTACTCCAGGATCCTTATCAGGGCATGAGTCCCAAGGAAAGACTGGTTAAGTTAAAAGAGATGCTGCAGAAAAAAACTGCCGGTGCATAGGCTTAAATGCTATTTGCAACAGGTGTCCGCATTTTTGGGTGTGGGTGTTTAGGGACGGATGCCGATGAAAACCGATTATCCGGGTCCATTGGAAATGGAATTGCGAGAAACCAAAAGGGATTTAAGGTGCTCCTGGCTTTTATGACCAATACGGTCGCACAATAAAGAGTCGGCAACTTCGCTGCCAAAAATGGTTTTCACTGCGTTAAACAGTAAATTGAACATGATGTTTCCCCCCCTTTGTTGGATTGTATCTAGGGGTTAGTCCCTGTTTTTCTTGGTGATGGTGGCCATAAGCCGTGGATGTCTCTATCCAGGGTGATAGGCCTAGAGAAGGAAATAAAAAAACCTCCGGTGATACCGAAGGTTTTTGTGTGGTGAAAATTGCGAAGGCAGTTTGTTATTCTGCTGCGGGTGCTTCGGGTTCGGTCAAGGAACCGCCTGATTTGTTTGCCATGTATACAACCGCACGTTTGACTTCAATATCATCCAGGGAAGTGTCGCCACCTTTGGCAGGCATGGCGTTGAATCCTTCCAGTGAATGTTTGAAAAGCGTGTCCTCACCTTGTGCGATGCGTGGCGCCCAAGCTGCGCTGTCACCTATTTTTGGGGCACCGGCCACACCGGCGTCATGGCAGGCCATGCAAAGTTTGTTGTACAGGGCTTCACCGGTCAGCAGCTGTTTGGGGCCGGTTTCTTCTGTTTCTGTGACGATGGTCACGTTGTATAAGGCGACTGGCGCGATACGGGCGGCAATGGCTTCATGAGACATGGCATCTGAGCCGTAACCAACCCTGGGAGTTGTATCTACCAGCTTTACCAGCAGGATGATCGCGATGACAGGCACCAGGAATGACAGGCCCACGACAGCAATCAGCTGCTTGGGTGATTTGATGGGACTTTTGTGTTCTTCGTTGTGTACTGTTTGTTCGCTCATGGATCAAATCCTAAGGTTTTTGTTTGCGCAAATACGAGTGGGTAATGAAATCCGGTCATTTAGTATTGTTAATCAGATTATACTTACTAAAAGTACGCGGAAGATTATAGTGATGAATTATAGCGACACTATCTGAAATTTGTATGAATTCCAACAATATATCCCCTTAAAATGCCATTTTGCTGTGCGTTTTATGATCAAAAGCCTGTTTTTTTATAAGCTGTCTTATCTTTTAAACAGAAATTTTGTTAAATAGTAGCGGTTATTAAGATTAATAAGGTACAATCATCGGTTCTGTCAGTCTCCGTAGTTCAATGGATAGAATGAGAGTTTCCGAAGCTCTTGATACAGGTTCGATTCCTGTCGGAGACGCCAAATGAATACTTATACTGCCTGGCAGCAGTACTAAAGAAAAATGAAAAAAGCCCCTGCTTTCCCATGAGAGCAGGGGCTTTTGTTTTTATAACCGTGAGTAAAATCTGCTCACCAAGAAATCAAGCTATAAGAGGGTGTCAAAAGTGACCGGCTGAACGGCTCCAGACGTTCAAAGAATTGCCTGTCAAGAAGGCTGAAACCGGCGATGGGTATGGATATCACGAAGGATAAACAATTGTTATGAATAAACATCAGTTATGTTTCGTGATGCGTAACTGTCCGGTAAAGTCATCTTTTCAAGTCGCTAATAAAATATGAACATACTTGTCCACTATCGCAAATGGACACGTATGGACTATCTAGAAGAAATCAGCCCGCCAGCCGTATTGCTGAACTGTTGCCGCATAATTGGCAACCACAGACAGCGATGTAAAAAAACAGGTTAAAGAAAACCGCTGTCAAGATGAGATGGCCGAACGCTTACCGTGATGTAAACCACGAGTCCAGAGGATGTGTTATTCTGCACAAAATACCCTGGTTTCATAAAACAGTTATTCTCTCTATATTTAAAGGATAGTGAGCATGTCTTTATTCTCCAACGCTTTACGAAAAACCGCCACAACAGCGCTTGTAGCAACCATGCTCGTGGGTACCACAGCATTGGCTTGTACCCGATTAGTCTATCATGGTGTTGATAATCAGATTCTTACCGCCCGCTCAATGGACTGGAGCGTTGATGTGGAAACCAATTTGTGGATTTTCCCCCGGGGCATGGAAAGAAATGGCCAGGCCGGAGAGAACTCTCTTCGCTGGACCTCAAAGTATGGCAGCGTGATTTCATCCGGTTATGATATTTCAACCACAGACGGCATGAATGAAGCCGGCTTGGTGGCCAACCTGCTGTGGCTGGTCGAGTCCAGTTACCCTGAGTTTAAAGAGGGCTCCGCACCGGGTCTGACTATTGCTGCCTGGGGACAATATATTCTGGATAACTTTGCAACGGTCCAGGAGGCCGTTGACGAACTGCGCAAGCAGCCTTATACAATCGTTACACGCGACGTACCGGGACAAAACAGGTTGGCCACGCTCCATTTGGCCATCTCTGATGCCAGTGGTGATAGTGCCATTGTGGAATATATAAATGGTCAGGCGGTGATTCATCACAGTCGTGAATATCAGGTTCTGACCAACTCACCAACGTTTGAGCGCCAGCTTGCCTTGCATTCGTATTGGACCGAGATTGGTGGTACTGTCATGCTGCCAGGCACCAACCGTGCCGCGGACCGCTTTACGCGTGCCGCATTCTATGTGAATGCCATTCCTCGTGAAGAAGACGCGCGCAAGACGATTGCCAGCGTGTTCAGCGTTATTCGCAACGTGTCTGTGCCCTTTGGCATCAGTACTCCTGATCAGCCCAATATTTCATCAACCCGCTGGCGTACCGTGGCTGACCAGAAGCGCATGCTGTACTTTTTTGAGAGCGCGCTGACACCCAACGTTTTCTGGGTTGAGCTCAATGACATTGATTTTTCTGAAAAAACAGGCAAAGTCAAAAAACTGGATTTGGGTCCCAATCAGGCTAATCTTTTCTCAGGTGTGGTCAATGATAAATTCGAAGAATCCAAACCTTTCGAATTTTTGGGTCTTTGATTTTTTGGTTATATTTAAAAGGATGCAGGAATGCTTCAGTCCTATCTAAGGCGCTCACGAGCAACACTTCAGGCGGGTATGTCTGCCCTGGTCTGTTGTCTGGTTTCATCAGCGGCATTCGCACAGGATACCGGTTGGTATGGGCAAATTACTCCTTATGTCTGGGCAACCGGTATGGGAGGTCATCTTAAGCCTTTTTCAGGAGCGCCTTCCATTTCATTCGAGCGGTCTTTTTCAGACACACTGAAAGACCTGGATGCCGCATTTTTTATTAATGGTTTTGCAAGAAAAGACCGTTTCGTGGTTTCCGCAGACTTGCTCTATGCCAGTCTTTCCAGAAAAGGAGAGGTTTTTCCCGATATTTCGGCCAAGGGTAAGCTGCGCATGACTGCGCTGACCCTTACCGGAGGATATCGGGTTCTTGATGACTCAGTCGTGGCCCTGGATGTCATGGCGGGTGCGAGGGCCTGGCGTACACGGGCTTCTGTCAGCGTGCCGGTCATTGGAGAACATCTGTCCGAGACGAAAAAATTTGTTGATCCGATTGTTGCATTACGTGCCAATTTCACTTTGAGTCCTGACTGGTCCATTCTGGCGTATGGTGATATTGGTGGCTTGGGTGCCGGATCAGAACTCACCAAGCAAGTTGCCTTAAGTGCCAATTATCAAGTGAATGAAAATATCTATGTATCAACCGGATATCGTTATCTTTACCTGGATTACAAACAGAACGGGACGCGGATTGATACAAAATTGACGGGTCCGTTTCTTGGGCTGACCTGGAGATTCTGAGGGATTCTGAGGCAGAGCTACGCATGAGCCAGCTTTTGCTGGCTTCTTCATTACTTTTAAGTAGGATAACAATAGCTATGGCATGTACACGAGTGGTTTATTTGGGCGAAGAGCAGCAGATTATTACAGCTCGCTCAATGGACTGGAAAATGGATTTGGGCACCAATCTGTGGGCTTTGCCCCGTGGGGTGAAACGCCAGGGGCAGGCAGGCGCAAACTCTCTTTCCTGGGAGTCCAGGTATGGCAGTCTGGTTGCCACGGGCTATGATATTGCCACCACTGACGGGCTTAATGAAAAAGGTCTGGCTGTTAACCTGTTGTGGCTGGTCGAATCAGAATATCCAACATTTACGCCAGAAAGCAAACCCGGCTTGAACATTTCCCTGTGGGCGCAATACATGCTGGATAGTTTCGCTTCGGTCGATGAGGCCGTCAAGGCACTGGAAAAAGAACCCTTTACCCTGGTGACCGATCAGGTTCCGGGGCAGGATCGTCTGGCAACTTTGCATCTTTCATTGTCGGATGCCTCCGGAGACAGTGCCATTGTTGAATATATTGGTGGCAAGCAGGTGATTCACCATGACCGGAAATACCAGGTCATGACCAACTCGCCCGTATTTGGTGATCAGTTGGCGCTTAATGCTTACTGGAAACAAATTGGTGGCACCGTGATGCTACCGGGTACCAATCGGGCAGCGGATCGTTTCGTACGTGCATCGTTTTATGTGGATGCGATCCCGCAAAAAGCACCTATCGCCGAAGCCTTGGCCAGTATGTTTGGCGTTATCCGGAATGTTTCGGTGCCTTATGGTATTGCTTCTGAAACCGAGCCGAACATATCGTCAACCCGCTGGCGAACCGTGGTTGATCACAAACATTTGAATTATTTCTTTGAGTCGGCTTTCAGTCCCAATACTTTCTGGGTAGATCTGAAAAAAATCGATTTTGGCATGGATCCATCCAAAGCCCTGAAGCTGGATTTGGGCCCCATGGCAAGCCAGGTATATGCAGGCGAAGTCTCGTCCTCTTTTGAGCCAGCCCAGCCATTTACCTTTTTGTCAGTGGGTGCTGGTAAATAGCTAGCACTGTGCAGTAGCGCAGGCGCTTAGATATCCGGTTTTTTCCGGATGCGCTTTTGAACTGACCCCAAAAAACCGGACCCGTTTTCAGTCTTTTTGGGGTTTTTTAATATTGTTCAAGTGCGCGATAAGCCACACCGTTTATGTATTGGGATTCAGCAAGCCATGGGTGGCCAGTCATGAGCGGTCGGGTTTCATGGGGCCCCGGAAGGGATTTTGCTGGAGCGGCTTCGTTATATCAATGATGAGCCCATTTCCTATGTGCAAACCTGGCGGCCTACCTGCAGGTTAAAAACAGAAGCCCCTTGTTGCAATTGCAGGCCAGTTATTACCGCCTGGCACCGTGAAGACAAAGTGGTGTTTGATATTGCCGTTGATGCCTCTTTGGAAAACAGGATTCAGGTGAAAAATTTTCAGCGCGTGCTAAAGTAATCACTTTTCAATCATTATTGTTATTTCTTCTGCCATGACCCAGTTAGTACCTGTCCTTTCATTTGCCCATCAGCTCTTAAGACAGGTGGTGCAGCCTGGCGATGTAGCGGTTGATGCCACCATGGGAAACGGACATGATACGGTGGTACTGGCCCAATGTGTGGGGGCCGCAGGCAAGGTGTATGCGTTTGATGTGCAGGAACAGGCCTTGCATAAAACACGCCGTCGCCTGCAGGCAGCCGGTCTTGACGATCAGGTTGAATTGATTTGCCAGGGCCATCAGTATATGAACGAACACGTGCGACAGGGCGTGTCGGCGGTTATTTTTAATCTGGGTTATTTGCCGGGCGGCAACAAGGCGCTGACTACCCAGCGGGACACGACGCTGGCCGCCACTACCCAAGGGCTGGCTTTGTTGCGACAGCATGGTTTGTTATTGCTGGTGATTTATCCCGGGCATGAACCGGGCAGAATAGAGCAGGAAGCCATTGAGGGCCTGGTAACCGGGCTGGATCAGCAGCATTTCCAGGTACTGCGTTACCAGTTTACCAACCAGAAAAACAACCCCCCCTATTTGCTGGCTATTGAAAAGCTGTCTACCGGTTAAAGGTGGACCAGGGTGTCCTGGGCAGACTGGCTGAGTTGCTCCTTGAACGCAGTCCTGGCCTTGATTAAATACCCATCATCGAAGTGGGCGATTTTTTTATTGTTACAGCCATCCTTGACCTGGCTGATGATATAGCTGCCTTTGGCGCAATGCCTAAGAATCAGCAAGTCATATTTCAAGGCGCTATTGGGATTGTAATGCTTGAAGATTTGCGGCAACCCTTCTTTCAGGCCTTTCTCACTAAGCCAGCCAGAACGGGAATAAAACTCGGGATTGGCCTCTTTCTGACAAGGTAGCGCCAGGTTTATATAGAAAGGATTGTCTTTATGAACGCGGTCATCAAAGTTTCTGTACAAATAGGCAGTTTCCATGGGACACCCATATAAATCAAAATGTTATGTGGGTATTATCCTGTGCTTGTGTTAAGAAACCGTGACAGTTCCTGAATGCGCCTATTCTCCAATATCCTCGTTCCAGAGTTCCGGCTTGCTGGCAATAAAATGACGCATCAGCTCAATGCAGGTATTATCTTGTAAAACCTGCAATTCCACGCCCTGGCTGCGTAATAATGCTTCACCACCCATAAAGGTCTGGTTCTCACCAATCACGACTTTGGGAATGCCACCTTCCTGCAACCCAAGACGAGCTTCCTCAATGGCTGCCTGCATGAATTCATCCATGTCTGTCTCCTGTCTGTTTTTGTTGTCGGTAAGGAAAGTTTACGGGAAATCAAACCGTGATGGAAGGGGGGTGAAGCGGCCGGAAAACGAAGGGTTTCGGGCAAGCCGGTGACATGTCTGTCGCCCGGCCGCGTTGGTCATGCAGGACGCTTCAGGGAGTCATTGTAGTGTTTGACATATTCATCAAATGATTCCATATCGGAGACTTCAATTTCTTTTTGTTCAAGTATTGATTCCTGAGCCATGTTTTTCAGTTTTTGGTCGGTTTCCACCGATAGCTCCTGAAAGCGCAGTGCATCCGAGTGTTCCTGGCTTTTCTGAAGGGTATAATCCTGTAGGCTTAAACCACTGTTCCTGAGTTCCTGCAGCAGGCGGGCAGAAGGCGTCAGGTCCGGGTTGTCCAGTTTTTGTCGTTGCAGTTCAACTGCCGCACTGTATTGTGTGGTGCTGTAGGCAATATCCAGTTCTTTGGCATAGGCAAGAATCTGATCCAGAATCTCATGTCCCCAGTCTTTGACGGACAGGCGGGACCCTTCTTTATTAAGGGTTAAAGCGGGATCGCGACCTTGTTTGACGGTCAGTGCAAAGTTATTCTGGCTTTGTGCGCAGTGACCACCATCAGGGAAGAAACCGCTTTCACTCACGGCACAGAAAAGCAGGAAAGCGTCCATGAAATGGCAGGTGGATGCCGCTATGCCAATAGGCTCGAAAGGGTCGATGTCAAGGCAACGGATTTCAACATATTGCACGCCACGTTCCATCAGGGCGGTAATCGGACGTTCGCCACGCGAGGTGGTTCGTTTGGGGCGAATGCTGGAATAGAATTCATTTTCTATTTGCAGCACATTGGTGTTCAGCTGGATCCATTGGCCGTCACGGTGAGTGCCAATGGCTTCATAAGCAGGCCAGGACTGGGTTACCGCATCATACATTTTTCGGATAAAGGAATCCAGGTCGTTATAGCATAGGGTCAGAGCTGATTGTGCATCGTTCTGGTAGCCCAGGTCACTCATGCGCAGGCTGGTTGCGTAGGGCAGATAGAACGTATCATGATCAAAGGTTTGCAACTCGTGTGGCATGTTGGCCAGGAACGACTTTGAAGCGGCCGGTGAAGCGCCAAACAGATACATCAGGAGCCATGAGTAGCGGGTAAAGTTGCGGATTAAGGCCAGGTAGCCATTGGATTGCTGTTCCTGGTGGCTGTCACCCTTGAAGTCCAGTAATGGCCATAACTCGGAGGGCATGGAAAAATTGTAATGCAGGCCGGCAATACATTGCATTTTCTTGCCATAGCGCTCGGCCAGTCCCCGGCGGTATACATGCTTGAGCATGCCGGTATTGGAAGAGCCATATGTCGCGATCGGGATGTCTTTTTCAGGCGGTAAAATAGCCGGCATGGATTGCATCCAGATGCTTTCACCACGGTTTTGCTGCATGACAAACTGGTGAATCTCGGTGAGTTCCCGTAACAGGGACTCGACGGTTGTATGTGTTCCAGTGATCAGCTCCAGCAAAGCCTCAGAGTAATCGGTCGTAATATGAGGGTGCGTCAGTGCAGAGCCTAAGGCAAGCGGATGGGGCAGAGTGGACAGATGACCATCCCGGTCTATGCGTAAACCTTCCCGCTCGATGCCACGCATGGTTCGGGTTAATATGTCACGATGTTGTTGTAATTGAGTGAATCGCTGCACAAAATATCCTGAATCGTCTAACGAAAATTCGATTTTAAGTTAGAACCCGGGTAATTCAGTTTTAAATTTATCTTTTTATGATTTTTTATTCTTTGTATGAAAATGATAGCTCGCCATCTCCTGATGTTTTCCTTTGTGCTCTTAATGGGGTGTTCGCCCGAGTATGACTGGCGCAGCGTGAATACCGCGGAAGGCAATCTGACAGCTTTGTTTCCGGCCCGGCCGGTGGAGCAAACCAGGCAGGTGGAGCTCGATGGTGAAAAAATGCCATTTACCATGCAGATTGCCACGGTCAGCGATGAGGTGTATGCCGTGGGATATCGTGTCTTTCCGGCGGAGATGGTGGCCGAACAGGCAAAAATTGAGCAAAAAGGCAGGGCGCTCATGGCTTCGGTTTACCAAACCATGGGCGAACCCATGCCGGAACCGGCGCCGGCGTTTGGGGATGTATTCAGTTTTTCCAAAGAGGTCAATGGCAAGGTTTTCAATGTGCATGTCAAAATACTGGCCGCCAATGGCTTAATCGTTCAGGCCTATGTGGCGGCAGATAACCAGACACCGCCCGAACAGGTCAGGCAGTTTCTGGATGGGGTGAAAATCAATTAAATGCCTGTTGCGTGTTGTCGAAGATGTTAGAATCATATCTTTAAGCTTTTTTGCGCCGATTTGCTTGATCTGCTTGCGGGCGCTTCAAAAATCCAGCTAAAGAGGTCCTTATGGCCGAATCTATTCCTGAAAAAAAATTGTCTGAATCCGTTGGTGTTGTCAGTCCGGTTTACCTGGACTTCCAAGAGCCCCTGCCTTTGGCAAGCGGGCAAGTCCTTGAAAACTATACCCTTGCCATAGAAACCTATGGTACCCTTAACGCAGATGCCTCCAATGCCGTGCTGGTGTGTCATGCCCTGAATGCGTCGCACCATGTTGCCGGCATCTCGGCCAGTGATCCCAATGATATTGGCTGGTGGGACAATATGGTGGGGCCGGGCAAACCGGTCGACACCAATATTTTCTTTGTGATTGGTATCAATAACCTGGGGTCCTGTTTCGGCTCTTCGGGTCCTGCTTCCATCAATCCGCAAACCGGCCGTCCCTGGGGGGCTGCATTTCCGGTACTTACCGTTGAAGACTGGGTACGGGCGCAGGCCCGGGTGGCCGATCACTTTGGCATTCAGCGTTTTGCCGCTGTCATGGGTGGTTCGTTGGGCGGCATGCAGGCCTTAAGCTGGGCCATCCAGTGTCCCGAGCGGGTGGCCCATTGCGTGGTCATTGCCAGTACCTGCAGCCTGTCTGCCCAGAATATCGCTTTCAATGAAGTGGCCCGGCGCGCCATTATTACCGATCCTGAATTTCACGGTGGTGATTATTATGCCCATAACACCGTGCCTAAACGGGGTTTGTCAGTTGCCCGCATGATTGGTCATATCACGTATTTGTCCGATGATGACATGGCTGAAAAATTTGGCCGTGCCCAGCGTAATCCTGCCGAAGACGGCCGGTTCCGTTATGGTTACGATGTCGAATTCGAAGTCGAGTCTTACCTTCGCTATCAGGGTGAGAAGTTTTCCGGTTATTTTGATGCGAATACATATTTGCTGATTACCCGGGCACTGGATTATTTTGATCCGGCCCGCCGTCATGGCGGTGATCTGAGCAAGGCGCTGGAAAATGTCCAGGCCGATTTTCTCACGGTTTCCTTCACCACCGATTGGCGTTTCCCGCCCGAGCGTTCCCGTGAATTGGTACGGGCCCTGCTTAAAAACCAGAGCAAAGTCACGTATGCCGAAATTGATGCTCCGCATGGGCATGATGCCTTTTTGCTGACCGATCCCAGATATCACGCCGTTGTCAGGGCCTATTACGAGCGCATTGTGCGCGCCCTTGATCTGGAGGTTACAGCATGAATAAAAAATCCGTATTAAGGCCCAATCAGGGGAACATCCGTCCCGACCTTGCCCGCATTGCCAGCTGGATCCGCGAAGAGTCCCGTGTTCTTGATCTGGGTTGCGGTGACGGTGCCTTGCTGGCGCATGTTCAGAATAGCAAGGGGGTGACCGGTGTTGGTGTTGAGATTGAAGACGAACATGTCATTACCTGCGTACGCAAAGGGGTAGAGGTTATCCAGCAAAACCTGGAAGATGGCCTGGCCATGTTTGACGATCGGCAGTTTGATACCGTGGTATTGTCACAAACCTTGCAGGCCATGAAAAATACCGAGGATATCCTGCGGGAAATGTCACGGGTGGCGCGTTACGGCATTGTGTCGTTTCCCAACTTCGGACACTGGACCCATGGGTGGTCTATTTTGAATGGCCGTATGCCGGTAACCGGGCAAATGCCTTATCAATGGTACAACACACCCAATATTCATTTATGCACATTGCATGACTTTGAGGCGCTGGCCGCCCAGCTGGGTATTAAAATACTGGATCGTGCCACGTTTAACGAGGGCCGTGAGATTTCTTTCATGCCAAGCTGGCGCAGTACGCTGGCGGTGTATCATTTCGAATCGGCACCCCTGTTGAAGGAATAGATTTTTTCCCCTTTAGGCAAACACATTACCCGGTCAATCAAGGAGCATGCCTATTTTCAACTATATCCAACCCTATCTGAGTCGCCGGGTTTATCCTTTGCTGTTATTGGGGGTGGCCAGTGGTTTGCCACTGGCGCTGACCGGTGGAACCTTGCAGGCCTGGGCAACAGTTGAAAATGTGTCGCTCAAGGAAATCGGTTTCCTGACCCTGGTGGGGGCGGCTTATACGTTCAAGTTTCTGTGGGCGCCGTTCATCGACCGTTTTGTGCCCCCTTTTATGGGGCGGCGGCGGGGCTGGATGGCGATTGCGCAAGTAGCCCTGGGTATGACCATTGCTTGCATGAGCCTGTTCAGCCCGTCTGACAACCTGTTTATATTGGCCCTGCTGGCCACGGCGGTGGCATTTTTGTCGGCGACCCAGGATATTGCCTTTGATGCTTACAGTGCCGAAGTGCTCCAGCCGGAAGAACGGGCGGCGGGGGCAGCCATCCGTACCTTGGGTTATCGCATCGGGATGATTGTTTCCGGCGGTCTGGCGCTGGTGATTGCTTCGGTCTGGCTGGGGTGGGCCAATATGTATCTGCTCATGGGCCTGCTCATGTTCGGGTTCGCCGTGTTGACCTGGCTGGCTCCCGAACCTGATGCCACACGTGTACAGCCCCCTCGCAATATTTATGATGCTTTCACGGTGCCTTTCCAGGAATTTTTTTCACGCCCTGAAGCCTGGTCGATTCTGGCCCTGATCGTGTTTTATAAATTGGGAGATGCCTTTGCCGGCGCCCTTTCAACCACTTTCCTGATTCGTGGGGCCGGCTTCTCACCCGAGGTGGTGGGGTCGGTTAACAAGATCCTGGCGGTTATTGCCACGATTTTGGGTGCCTTGGTTGGGGGCTCCATCATGGGTAAGCTGGGTTTGTACCGTTCCCTGATGTTTTTTGGGATCATGCAGGCGGTTTCCAACCTGGCGTATTGGGTAGTGGCCATTACACCGCAAAGTATTCCCGTGATGGCACTGGCCGTTGGTCTGGAAAACCTGTGTGGCGGCCTGGGAACGGCGGCTTTTGTTGCCCTGTTAATGGCCTTGTGTCACCAGCAATTTACGGCCACCCAGTTTGCCTTGCTCTCGGCCCTGTCTTCGGTGGGGCGGGTGTTTTTGGCCGGGCCGCTGACGCCACCGCTGGTGGAAGCGTTTGGCTGGCCCGGATTCTTTGTGTTTACGGTGTTTATTGCCTTGCCCGGTTTGCTGCTGTTGTGGTACCGACGCAAAGAGCTGAGCCGGCTGGATCAGCCGCAACAGGCTGATGAAGTCGGGCCCGAAACTGACGAAGCCGACTTGCCAGTGGCATCCCGTTAGCGTATTGGCAATGTATTTTTTGCCTGTCATGTTGGGGCTGGGCAGCCTTCACTGGCCAGAAAATCCGGCCGGCCAGTGAAAGCACCGGGGGCCTGGATGGGTTATAGCGTCACATCGTAATCAATCGTCAGGGGGGCGTGGTCCGAGAAGCGCTCATCTTTATAAATAGAGGTGGCCACGGCTTTGTCGGCAATGCCCGGGGTTGCAATTTGGTAATCAATCCGCCACCCCACGTTTTTGGCCCAGGCCTGGCCACGGTTGCTCCACCAAGTGTATTGGTCGGGTTCGGGGTTCAGTTTTCTGAATACATCCACAAAACCCCGACGGTCAAAGACTTCTGAAATCCAGGCCCGCTCTTCCGGTGTAAAACCCGAGTTCTTCAGGTTGCCTTTCCAATTTTTCAGGTCAATTTCCTTGTGTGCGATATTCCAGTCACCGCAAATGATGTAGTTGTGACCGGTTTTGACATGGTCTTCCATCATGGCGTCAATCCAGGGACCGAATTTATCCAGGAAACGGAATTTGGCCGCTTGCCGTTCTTCGCTGCTGGAGCCTGAGGGAAGGTAGGCGCTGACCACGGTCAGGTCATCCCAACGGGCACGGATCAGACGGCCTTCTGCATCAAATTCGTCACAGCCCATACCGGTTGCCACCGGTACATCCTGGCGGGTGTAAATGCCTACCCCGCTATACCCTTTTTTTTCTGCATGACAAAAAAAACCGCGGTAATCAAGCGGGTTGCGCAGTTCGTCAACCAGGTCGGGGTCACTGACCTTGATTTCCTGCAGGCAGACAATATCGGCATTATGCTTTTCCAGCCAGGGAATAAGTCCTTTTTTGGCGGCGGAACGAATGCCATTGACATTGATGGAGGTAACGCGTAACAAAATGAATTCCTTTGTGAATCAGTGTTTTGAATCTGTGTTTTTAGGGAACACGGCTGCCGTTATTATAAGGGCCCCACCCAGTATCATGCGCTGAGAGGGGGGCAAACAGTATTCAGGTAAGCACAATCGCATACGCTGATTCAGGGATAGTATTCGCTCTTTTGGAAAATTGTTATGCAGGGATCAGTTCTTCGGCATTATGCTGTTTTTGTAGTGCGATGCCTTGCAGAACAGGGGTGGCCAGATTAGCGACCAGGTCAAGGCGCTGTTTCAGGGCTGTGCTTGAAATCAGGCCATCCTGAATGTCTTCCTGTGTGGCGTATACACCGGCCGGCAGGCTAAGCGCATGGAAGAAACCGAACAGGGTGCGTAGCTGATGGTCAATCATCAGCGCATGCCGGGTACTGCCACCGGTAGCAGCCAGCAAAACAGGTTTGCCCGCGATGGCATTCATATCAACCAGGTCAAACAAATGTTTGCACAGGCCGGGAATGGAGCCCTTGAATACAGGGGTTCCTACAATCAGAAAATCGGCCTGTTCAATGCGGGTTAACGTCTGTTTGGCATAATCGTTCAGATGATCGGTGGAAAGTGCTGTTCCAATATAGGGAACCAGATCGACCAGATCGATGAATTCGGTTTCAAGTGATACCCGCTTTGATATTTGTTTTTCAATTTCATTCAGTAGTATGCCAGTACGGGATGGGCGATGCAGGCTACCATTAATAACGACAGTATTCAAGGGTTGTATCATGTTGTTCTCTTTTATGTTAAATGGAGATGAAGGGTGTCATTGTCATACTTTAATCAGTACGGGATCAGGTAATGTTAATAAATAAAGCTTACAAGTTACACAAGGTATTTTAGTTAATCTTGATATTGGCTTCCGAAGCCAGTTCTCTCCATACCGGGATCTCTGTTTTTACAATATGATCCAGCTCGGCGGCAGTACTGCCTACGGCTACGGCCCCCTGTGCCAGGAAGGCTTCCTGGATGGACTTGTCTTTCGCGCTATCGGCCAATATGGACTGGATTTTTTCAATGATGGGCTCAGGCGTATTTGCGGGGGCAAACATGGCGTACCATGAGTCCACATTAAAGCCAGGCAGCGTTTCTGAAACAGTGGGTACATCGGGAAGGACGGGGGTGCGTTTGGCTGTGGATACGGCAAGTGCCTTCAATTTTCCGGATTTAATATGCTGGGTTACGGCCGGCAAAGAAACCCAGAGTAGGGGGATTTGTCCACCAAGTACATCAATGGTTGCAGGACCACCTCCACGGTAAGGAACATGAGTGAGTTCTGTTTTTGTGTTTTTTTTGAATAACTCAACAGCAATATGGCTAGGTGTGCCGACACCGGCAGATCCATAAATTAAAGGGGTTTCCGAATTCTGGGCAAACGTGATCAATTCTTTAATGGTGGATGGGGGGAATGAGGGGTTTGCAACCAGCACCTGTGGTGCCGAGGCCACCAGTGACACGGGGGTCAGGTCTTTTTCTGTGTCAAAGGGCAGTGTTTCATAAATGGCTGGATTGATGGTGTGTGAGGACAGCGTGAGTAATAAGGTATAGCCGTCAGGATCACTTTTTGCAACTTGTGCGGTTCCAATGGTTCCTCCGGCCCCTCCTTTGTATTCGATGATGACGCTTTGACCCAGCTGCTTGGCAAGTGGTTCCTGAATGATATTGGCAGCTACGCCTACACTGCCTCCGGTTGGATAGGGTACAACCAGACGAATAGGCTTTTCAGGGTAGGTTGCTGCATTCGAGATGGGGGTGAGTGCAAGGGTGATAACTGCAAGCAGTATCTTGATGTTACTTGATAATTTCATTTCAACTCTTCTTGATTTCAGTTTTTCAATAAGACCATTTCAGTCAGAATATGAGTCTGGACATGGTTAATGGATAAAATTTATGGGCTGGCTGACAGGAAGGTGTTGCTGGCTATCTGGCAACACCATCACATTTACAGCACGCTAAAAAAATGGGTGCCATCTTGTCTCAGTTGTTCCACCAGACCAAATTCCCAGTCCAGATAGGCCTGCATGGCACTGGCTGGAGCATCCGTACCTTCGTAGGGACGCCGGTACCTGTCAATGGCAGGACTGTCCAGGTGGGTGGGACCATGCTCCAGAGGCAGGCCTGCATCTATCCAGGCCTGTGTGCCGCCGGTCAGTACCAGGATGGGGCTTGAGGTATGGGTTTGCGCATCATTTGCCGCAAAGCGGGCAAGTTGGCTTGAACCGCATGTAAAAATGAATTTTTTGCCTGCTGGCTGGGCAGTGATCAGCCTGACGATGTGGGAACGCAAGGCAAAGCGGGCACCGGGGATATGGCATTTGATGTAATTCGCGCTGGTGGTAAAGTCAAAAATGACGTGGTTTTCGTGTTCGTTCGAGCTCAGGATTTCCTGGAGTTTCTGTACGGAAATTTCCTGTGTCTTGCCGGGTTCCGGTACGGGGTTGACAGTTTCTCCCCTGACAGAAAAGTCCTCCGGATTGGCAGACTCAATGACATAGGTTTCCCAGCCCATTTGTGCCAGCCAGGACGCGGACATATTGGCCCGTACGCCATCCAGATCGGCCAGAACAATCCGTGCGCCCCTGACGGGGGCGGTGTGATCGGTTTCCTGTACCAGTTGTCCGCCGGGAACATTGATGAATCCGGCTAAATGCCCATTTTTATATTCCTCAGGTGTCCGGACATCAATGAAGTAAGTGGTGCGGCCAGTATGCTGCAGTTGCTGCAGCGCGTCTAGCGTAATGTGTTTGACACCGGCAGCATCTGCGACACGGCGCGCATCAGACTGAGCCACCTCAAGTACCTGTTTGTCAATATCGTCAGGGAATTTTCTGTCGGCACCTTTTTCCAGTTCATGACCGGCAAGCGTCCAGCCAATTGTACCGTTACGCAGTGCAGCGACTGGGTTGGGAAGAGCAGCATTGATGAGGGATTGGGTGCCTATGATGCTTCTTGTACGTCCTGCACAATTAACGATAATCTGTGTTGTCGGGTTGGGGGCCAATGCTCTTGCCCGTAGAACCAATTCAGCACCAGGAACGCTCACTGAACCTGGTATGTTCATGGTTTGGTATTCATCAAAACGACGTGCGTCAAGAACAATAGTATTGGTATTGCTTTCCAGCAATTTTTTGACTTCATCAGCAGGCAGGGATGGCGTGTCTCGATGGTGTTCAACGAGTTCCCCAAAGGATTTGCTGGGAACATTGACATCCCTGAACAGTTCACCTCCTGCCGCCTGCCATCCTTCCAGACCATTTTCCAGAAGGAATACATTGGTGTAGCCCAGTTTTGACAGTACCCTGGCAGCACGGGGAGCAAGGTCTTCAAATTCGTCCTGACCGTATATCACAATGGTCGTATCCTTTCTGGGGATGCGTTGCCAGGCTTGTAGTTCCAGTCGTGACAGCGGGAAGTTGCTGGCCCAGAGCGGATGTTCCTGGGCATAGGGGTCTTCTTCTCGCACATCAATCAGTGTGATCTCGGTGCGTGCCAGCAGTTTCTCACGGACATCGGTGGCGCTGAGTACGGGATAGTCATGGGTTGGCATTTATTAGTTTCCTTATGGGTTGTGAAGTTCATTAACAAGCTGACAGCCAGTTATGAACCGATATATGATTGTTTTTTATTAAGTTGATGAATAAATATTTAAGAAAAACATGAAAATTGATGATATTGATGCCTTTGTAGCGGTGATGCGCTGTCAGTCCATCAGTCAGGCAGCTCGCGAGTTAGGTTTGACACAACCGGCAATTACCAGGCGTGTGCAGAATTTTGAGGAGGCCCTGGGGGTGCAGTTGTTGGACCGCAATTCGAAACCGCCCAGAGCGACGGTTTTGGGCCGACGCGTGCATGAGCAATGCAAGGCAGTGTTGCGGGAGATTGACATTTTGTGCGAGATGGCGGCCCGTGATTTGCCTCCCGCAGGCAATATCCGTCTGGGGCTCACGCAGGGCATTGGAGAACTGGTTACGCTGCCAGTGTTGGCCGAGTTGCAAAAAAAATGGCCAGATGTTTATCCCCAGGTCGTGACGGGCTCCAGCGGCCAGTTGTTGCTTGAACGTCTGGAATGCGGGGAGCTGGATGCCGCTGTCCTGTTCTTGCCTGCGGGTACTTCCCTGCCCAAAAATATTCATGGGGAAAGACTGTTTAAATCGAAACTTATCGTGATGGGCTGCAAAGACGAGTGGCCCAAGCGCCAGTATGTGTTGGAACAATGCAATAGCAAGGGTTGGGTATTGAACCCGGATGGTTGTGGTTTCCGGGCGGGTCTGATGCGTGCCCTGGCCATGCAAGGTTTGCATTTGCGTGTCAATCTTGACTCCTATAGCAGGAGTATCCAGCTGCAAAGCATTGCGCAGGGGTTGGGACTGGGGCTTTTTCCGGAACCTTTTTTGCATGGTAATGAGTGGAGTGATCAGCTTGGCAGGGTCAATGTGACCAATTTCAAACCGGTTATTGAGTTGTGGCTGGTATGTGACAATACGTTGGGGAACTTGAGGGAACCAGTCAGGGACTTCGGCAAATATGTTGCTCATTTCATGACCGCACTAAACGGCAGTTAGCGCAGCGCGCCCGGCCGTGCTTAGAATGCTGTCGTTCTGTGGTGTGTGGATACGACTGCATAACACATCCCGGTAATGACGCTCAAGTGGGTTGTTACGGCTAAGGCCATGATTGCCGGTCAGCGACAGTGCCAGTTCCACTGCCTGGATGGCGTTATTGGTAACAATGTATTTGACCAGACCGCTTTCGCTTGTCGCTGGTGGATTATTCCGATCGGTTTTTTCCGTCAAATTGTCCAAGGCGATTTTATTTGTATACAGTAACGTTTCAATACGGCCTACCTGTTCCTGTATTCGTGGCAGCGTAGACAAGGGGGCACCCAGACTGCTGGGTGTCCGGTTACGTAGAAAATCAAAAAGCCAGTCACGGGCTGCACGCGCAATGGCATCATACAGCGTACTCAACAGGACAATCATCCAGGCCTGCTGGTCTTTGTTTTGTCCCAAATCAGTGTGTGCCTTACCACCCGCTACCCATTCTTCAGGATGGCGCAAATCGATGGCGTGGCTATCTGGAAGATGAACATTGTCAAAAACCACCAGATGGCTGCCGGATGCACGCAACCCCAGATGATCCCAGTTTTTCACAATACTCAGTCCTTCGCTGACGCTTGGACGGTGTACCAGAAATACACCTGTACGCGGTTTTTCTTCATCAGTTCTGGCCCAGACTGCCATCCACTCCAATGCGGGTGAACCGGTACAGTAGATTTTCTGGCCACTCAGCAGCCATCCATTGTCTTTTTTCCGTGCAACGGTGTCAGGCAAGCCTCCTCTGGAGGGAGAGCCCTGTTCAGGTTCAACGCGCAGCGAGTTAATCAGGCCGCCTTGCAGTACACGTTCACGTATCACCTGGGGCCACTGATTGTCGGGACGGCCCAATTGACGGTGATTTAGGTAGGTCATGGTTAGTACCAGTGCCGTTGCCGGCTCGGCATAGGCAATTGCCTCAATGACTTTACGGGCCTGGGAAAGTGTTGCTCCATGTCCGAACGGCGCGGGTGCGACCAGTTGTATCAGTCCAGCCTGCTTCAGGGTGGTAAAGTTTTCATGCGGAAATTGTCCGCTTTGATCGAAATGGGCCGCTGTTTTCTGAAAGGTCGTACGCAGTGAAAGAAGATCCATATCTGAAATGATCGTTGGTGTCTTTATGGCTGTACTGGTTGTATTGCTGAAAATCGTCATCGTTATAGCCTGCACATGAAGCAATTCTTTGGAAAAGACCCATATTAAGGTCTTCGGCCAATAAGTTTAAATATGCAAAATTTATATAAAAATTTATTTTTTGTATTTAAAAATTTTATAAAGAGGATGTAATCTTCCCGGACTAACTGCAGTTTTGTGCAGATCGATAAATTGATAACTAAATGAGTTTCGGGAGTTTCTTCAGATGAGTGTGCAAATTATTGGAATGATCCAAAGTCAAAAACAATCGGAAATACACGCACCAACAGGGCCGGTCATTGATCGCGACTATGTCCGGGATTTTGCACAGGCGCATGAGCAGGCTGGGTTTGACCGGATTCTGGTACCACATCATTCAACCGGCCCTTCGGCTGCTCATACGATTGCCTATGCGGCCGGTGTCACAGAGCGGATCCATTTCATGCTGGCACACCGTCCGGGGTTTGTGTCTCCCACCTATGCGGCCCGTGATATTGCTTCCCTGGACCAATTTACCGGTGGGCGTCTCGGTGTTCACTTCATTTCTGGCGGGTCTGATTATGAGCAGCGCAGGGACGGTGACTATCTTGATCACGATGAACGTTATGAGCGCACGGATGAATATCTGCACATACTGCGTCAGGTGTGGACGGCCAATGCGCCTTTCAGCCATGAGGGAAAGTATTACCGTTTTGAAGATGCATGGTCTGATGTCAAACCGGCCCAGAAACCGCACGTGCCCATTTTCTTTGGAGGGGCCTCTGAAGTTGCTCTTGATGTTGCTGCGCGGCATGCAGATATCTATGCCCTGTGGGGGGAGTCACTGGATCAGGTGCGTGAATTGACCCAGCGTGTGAGTGTCAAGGCAGCTGTGAATGGACGAAAAATTGGTTTTTCGGTTTCTTTCAGACCGATTTTGGCGGAGACCGAAGAAAAAGCCTGGGAGAAGGCAGACCGGATTCTGGCACAGGCGAAGCATTTGCGTGCTCTGCAGGGATTGACCGAGCCAGGCGATCCACAGCAAAGTGAGGGAGCAAGACGTTTGCTGGCCGCGGCAGAGCAGGGATCCAGGGTGGATCAGTTGTTGTGGACGGAAATTGCCAAATTGACCGGTGCACGCTCCAATTCCACAGCCTTGGTGGGAACCCCTGAGCAAGTTGCTCAAGCCCTATTGCAATATTACGATCTTGGGGTAGAGACTTTCCTGTTGCGCGGTTTTGATCCTCTTGAGGATGCGAAAGATTATGGTCGTGAACTTATCCCAAGGTTACGTGAAGGGGTTCGTGCACGTCAGTCATCGTTAACTCAAGCGGTCGCTTGAGTACGATTGCTCATCACCTAGAGAGGCAATATGAATGCAATTGAACTTTTGGATCAACCCACCGCGACAGGGCAAGGATTGGTATTCAATCATGAGCCGATCCAGAAATTTTGGTTTGATCCTGATTTGTCAAACCGTACGATTAAACAAGAAAGGCGCTATCGTCAGACACGTTTGGCAGCCGCTTTCCGCTTATTTGCACGTTACGGTTTTGACCAGGGATTAGCCGGTCATATTACGGCACGTGATCCTGAGTTACAGGATCATTTTTGGGTAAATCCATTAGGTGTCCACTTTTCTCGTATACGTGTTTCCGATTTGTTGTTAGTGAATAGTCGTGGAGAAACTGTGATAGGTCAACGGCCTTTGAATAAAGCCGCTTTTGCCATTCATGCCGCTATTCATGAGGCACATCCCAATCTGGTGGCTGCCGCCCACACCCATTCCACTTTTGGCAAGGCCTGGTCTTCACTGGGGCGTAAGCTGGATCCATTGACCCAGGATTCCTGTTCTTTTTATGAAGATCATGTCCTTTTTGATGACTTTACCGGCATGGTCGTGGATATCAGTGAAGGAGAGAGGATTGCCCAGGCACTTTTCAAGCAGGATCAGACTGCTAGCAAGGGTGTCATCCTGAAGAATCACGGCATTTTGACGGTTGGTACAACGGTTGAGGCAGCAGCCTGGTATTACATTGCGCTTGATAATGCGTGTCATACCCAATTGCTCGCAGAAGCTGCGGGTACTCCCCAGCCAATTGATCATGAGACGGCAAGACTGACCCATTCGCAAGTGGGGGGCAGTGAGGGGGCACGTTACGCATTTGAAAGTTTATACGCAGGTTTGCTGGAAGCAGAACCTGACTTTTTGGATTAGGAGTAATTTATGCATAAATTCAGTCAAATCAACCGGCGCAGGTTTTTAGGCCTGACACTTGGGACTGCACTGGCCACACCTGTTTTGTTACACAACCGCCAAGCTTGGTCAAACCCGAAAAAACTGGTCTTTGCCTGGAACCAGAATGCCTTTTGCCTGACGCCAGTTGTAGTTGCCAAAGAGCTGGGCTATTTTGAGAAAAACGGTCTGGATGTCGAATTGCTCAATTACAGCGGCTCTACCGATCAGTTGCTGGAATCGGTTGCAACAGGCAAGGCTGATGCTGCCATTGGCATGATACATCGTTGGTTGAAGCCGCTTGAGGCGGGCTTCGATGTAAAAATTGTGGGCAGCTCGCATGGGGGATGTGTCCGTTTGCTGGGACACAAGGCGTCAGGCGTTAACCAATTGAGCGACCTGAAAGGAAAAACAGTGGGTGTTAGTGATCTGGCCGCACCCGGCAAGCATTTTTTCACCATTCTGCTGGCAAAAAATGGTATTGATCCGGATAAGGATATCACCTGGCGCCAGTATCCCGCCGATTTGCTGGGGATTGCCGTGGACAAGGGTGAAATTCAGGCGATTGCCGATGGTGACCCCAATCTTTATTTGCTGGAAAAACGGACCAATGGTGCCTATGTAGAACTGGCTACCAACCTGTCCGGGGAGTACGCGCGCAAGGTTTGCTGCGTGGTGGGGGTCCGTGGAGAGCTGGTGCGCAATGACAAGCCAACCGCAGCAGCGCTGGCGCGATCCATTGTGCAAGCCAGTGATTTCATGTTGGAAAATCCCAATCAGGCAGCACGTATTTTTGCAAAATACTCACCCAAGATTACAGAAGATGATTTGATCAAGCTGTATGACACGCTGACGTTTGACCATCATCCTACCGGCTTTGACCTGCAGGAGGAAATTGCATTCTTTGCCGATGACTTCCAACGTATTGGTGTAATCAAACCTTCGACAGACACAAAACGCCTTGCGCAGCATGTCTATGTTGATGTTTTGGGGTGATGATATGAATGAGCTTATTGCAAATGGCGTATTGGTCCAAGAGTCTGATGTTGCCCAGGCAGATCGTGCTGTAGCACCGTCGATGCTATGGCATTCTGGGCTGCTTGCCGGCCTGGCCTGGATCGCTTTCGGCATTTTGACCTGGGGGGTGCCGAATCACGTTGTCGGTTTTACCGACTGGCTGTATACCAAGGAATTGGGTGTGGCGGGTGTGTTGGTTGGTGCCGGCCTGTTATTGTTTTCCACTTCATGGGCCCAGCGGGCGGGTGGCACCCGTCTGCAGGAGTTGCGACCTTACGGGGCATGGCTTGTTGCCGTACCGGTGATATTGGGATTGTGGGAATACTTCACTGCGAAAACAGGCCTTTTGCCAGTACCGTTTTTTGCACCGCCACAGTCGTTGATTGATGTATATATCGATGATTGGCAACGTTTGGGTGGCAGTGTCGTCAATACACTGAAGCTGCTGGCAATAGGCGTGGCCTACGGTGCTGTGGTAGGGTTTCTGGTCGGTGTGTCGGTAGGCTGGTCAAAAAGCATTGGTTATTGGGTTCATCCCGTGTTGCGTGTCTTGGGGCCTTTGCCCGCCACGGCATTATTGCCCCTGACCTTTTATTTTTTCCCTTCCAGTTATTCAGCTGCCATTTTCCTGGTGGCGCTGGCAACCGGGTTTCCCGTTGCGGTATTGACATGGTCGGGGATTGCCAGTGTCAGCAAGAATTACTATGACGTTGCCCGCACTATGGGTGCTTCCGAGTGGTTTTTGATCTTCCGGGTTGCCATTCCGGCTGCCTTGCCACAGGTTTTTGTTGGTCTGTTTATGGGGTTGAGCGCTTCTTTTTCGGTCCTGGTGACGGCAGAAATGATGGGCGTTAAATCCGGTTTGGGATGGTACCTGACCTGGGCTCAGGGCTGGGCATCATATACCAATATGTATGCTGCGCTCATTGTGATGGCCTTGCTTTTTTCAGGCTTGATTTCCCTGCTGTTTCTGGTGCGGGATTATGTGTTGTCGTGGCAAAAAGGAACAGTGAAATGGTAGCCATTGCTGAACAGCGTGAACAGGTGGAAAACCACCAGCAAAATATTGGTTCACAAATCGATATCTGTCAGGTCAGTCATGTTTTTGATACACCAAAGGGCAAACTGCCCGTATTGAACCAGGTCAACCTGACGGTACAGGCCGGTGAATTTGTTGCGTTGCTGGGCCCCAGCGGGTGTGGCAAATCAACCCTGCTGCGTCTGGTGGCCGGCCTGGAACCGGCGACACAAGGCACACTCCTGCAGGATGATGAGCTTATTGTTCGGCCGGATCCTTCACGGATTGTGGTGTTCCAGGATCCGACATTGTTTCCATGGCGAACCGTCTGGGACAATGTGGCATTGGGACTGCAGGCGAGGGGCTTGCTCAGGCGGGACCGCCATCGTGTTGATGATGCCTTGAACCGTGTTGGCCTGGGCGAGTTTGCCCAAAGCTATCCTCATCAGCTTTCAGGGGGTATGGCCCAGCGAGTGGCTTTTGCTCGTGCCTTGGTGAATGATCCATCCCTGCTCATTCTGGATGAGCCTTTGGGCAAGCTTGACTCTTTAACGCGTTTGGCGATGCAAACCGAACTGGTTGATTTGTGGCGCAAGAATGGGTTTTCGGCTCTGCTGGTCACCCATGATGTCGAGGAGGCCCTGTTTCTTGCCCAGCGGGTTGTTGTGTTCAGTGAACGTCCTGCCCGTATCAAGGCTGAAATCAGGGTGGATTTGCCTTACCCACGCCATCGCGGCGATCCGAGAATTGCAGCCCTGCGCCGTGAGGCATTGGCGCATTTGGGTTTGGATGACAGCTGGTAATGATGGACAATTGTAGCAACAGACAGCAGGTGGGGTCATGAACGCTCCCCCCATGACGCAATGGCTTAATGACTTGTTGTCAGTCTTGCAATGGCTGCAGCAAGGTATCTTATGGATATTTCATGCCCTGACGGGGCGCCAGACCGAATTTGGCCAGCCAGCCTGGCCATTTGATTATCGTATTGCCGGAGAGATCCTGATTATTGATCATGGATTGGCAAGGAATTTGATCATCAGTCTCGTTGCGGTTTTGCTGATATTGCTTTTGTTTGTTCTGGCATGTTTCTGGCGCAGGGCCCGCTGGTATTTGGGTGTGGTTGCCGTGCTGCTGGTGGTTTTTGTGCCGTGGCCGGGAACAACGATCCTGACCAATGCCATGCCTGCCAGCATGCATCAATCTCCTACCGGTTTCAATGCAGACAGCATACAGCGGGGCAGTCAGCTTTATGCCAGACATTGCCTGAATTGCCATGGGGCAGATGGACGTGGGCATGGTGTTGATGCAAAAAAACTTTCATTCCTGCCGCCGGATTTGTCAAGCCAGCTATTGGGCAAGCGGGCAGATGGTGAGCTGGTGTGGCATATGTTGTATGGCATGCAGGACGGGCAGGGGCAACAGACGATGCCAGGTTTTGCTGAGGAATTGACCGCAGAGGATACTTGGTCATTGCTTGATTACCTGAAAGCATTGGCAGCTGGGCAAGGTGCTGCGCGCAATGGTGCATGGCCGATTCCGGTGGCGTTGCCTGACTTTGATGTGCTGTGCAATTATGGTGACAGCGGACGCATGCGTAGTCTGCAGCGTCATCAGTTTGTCAGGCTGGTTGCCGTTGGGGGTGAAGAAGAAATCATGGAAGATCCTCGTCTTTATACAGTTTTGGTGGGGCCGGCAGCGGATACCCATGAGAATCCTTATGTGCAATGTCGTGTGAAAGATGATGCGGTGTGGCAAAGCCTGGCATTGATAGCGGGAACTACGCCAAAGGATCTTCCCGGGAGTCAGTTTCTGGCGGATCAGGACGGCTGGTTGAGGGCCCGTACGTTTACGGCCTGGAGCACTGATGATTTTTTGTGCCGGGATGGAGAAACATCCGCAAAGAAGGAAAAATCGGTAGATGAATTGCAAGAACTTCTGTTACGCATGGAGCGCGAACCCGTGAAATATATAAAGGGTGGATTTGTGCACTGAATAGTTAAGTTTAAACAGGCTGGCCTTTGTGTTTGGTTGGCCTGTCAATTTTACAGACAACAATATCAAAGATAATGAATACAGAACAGAGAACTTTCCATTTGGGTGCCTACTTCACCGGTTCCGGTGTTCAGGGCGATAGCTGGAGGCATCCGCAGGCTGATACGGATGCTTATACTGATTTTACCAAGTACATTTCCTATGCCCAAAAACTGGAGGCGGCCAAATTTGATGCTGTCTTTTTTTATGACAATGTGTTTTCCGCCTCAGACAGTGAGACGGTGGCACGCAGTCCACAGGCTCCCCGCTGGGATCCTGTCGTACTGTTGTCCGCGCTGGCAGTGGTGACTAGCCGAATCGGGTTGGTGGCTTCTGTCAGTACCAGTTATAACGAACCCTATAACGTTGCCAGGAAGTTTGCCGCCCTGGACCATCTGAGTAAGGGGCGGGCTGGCTGGAATGTAGTTACTTCTACCGGTGGTGGAGAGAACTTCAATTTGAGCAGGCATATGGATCATGCCAAACGCTATGAACGGGCCCATGAGTTCGTTGATGTGGTGACGGGTTTGTGGGACAGTTGGGCAGATGATGCTTTCCTTCGTAACAAGGAAACGGGTCAATGGGCAGATTCTGCCAAGCTGCATGTACTTAATTATGAGGGAGAGTTCTTCAGGGTGAAAGGGCCATTGAATGCACCCAGACCTTTGCAGGGGTGGCCGGTTTTATCGCAGGCTGGTTCATCGGAGTCAGGCAAGGATCTGGCGGCCCGGATTGGGGAAATGCTTTATACCGCAGCCCAGGACAAGGAAGATGCCCAGGCTTTTTTTGCTGATGTCAAGGCACGAGCAGCATTGCTTGGAAGGCCCGCTTCAAATATCAAGATTTTGCCTGGAGTAATGCCTGTCATTGGGCGGACCCAATCAGAGGCTGAAGACAAATTTGAGCAATTACTTGAAACCCGCGATGTGGATATTGTTTTGCAGTCTTTGTCGAATTATGCCAGCTTGGGCCTTGATCTGACCAGATTGGGGTTTGATGATGAAGTACCTTTGCCAGAGATTATCCCGGTAACCAACTCGCATAAAAGCCGCCAGCAACTGTTGGTTAACTGGATCCGGAATGAGCGTCCTACCGTGCGTCAGCTATACACAAAATGGAGTGCAGGTGGACACCGTTTCTTGGTGGGCACGGCCCAGTCAATTGCCGATGATTTTGAAGAATGGTTTTATGACAAGGCTTGCGATGGTTTCAATATCATGTTCAGTAGTACGCCAGGCGGACTGGATGATTTTGTCGAGCTTGTTGTGCCTGAGCTTCAAAAACGTCAATTGTTCCGCAAGGAATATACCGGATTGACACTTAGGGATCATCTGGGTTTACCGTTTAAGGAAAACCAGTTTTTTAACAGTTAAGACATCTGTTATTGCAACAGGAATTCTCCAACAATATTTTAAATTTACAGGACTTGAAAAATGAGTAGTATCGTACCTTTACGTACTTTCGTGAGTGCCTTTTCTGCATTACTGGATCAAACAGGTGATGAGGCTCAGATACTTGAAAAAGGAGGGGCCTTGCTGGCCGATTTGGTCGCCGAGGACAGTTGGCTGCCCGAACTGCTTGCACAGCCTGATCCAGACAGGTATCAGCAGTTTTTATTACATGCCGATTCGGGCGGGCGGTTTTCAATTGTCAGTTTTGTATGGGGACCGGGGCAAAGTACCCCGATACATGACCACACTGTTTGGGGGCTGATCGGTATGTTGCGTGGAGCAGAATATTCACAGGGTTTCAGGCGAGAGGCAGATGGTGAATTAGTGCCTGATGGTGGGGCGATTTTGCTGAAACCGGGGCAGGTTGAGGCAGTTTCTCCTACCATTGGTGATATACACAGGGTATATAACGCATACCCTGATCAGGTTTCTGTCAGCATTCATGTTTATGGTGCCAATATCGGTGCGGTACGTCGTTCTGTGTATCGTGAGGATGGAACAATTGCCGAGTTTATTTCAGGCTATTCGAATATCTGGAACGAATCTAAACCTTGATGATTACTTAAATAAATGATTTAAAACGGTTTTGAACGGGATTCAGGAAAATATTGGTGGTAGATGCACGTAATAACATGAATGCCTGTGTTTAAGCTATGTTTTCTTTGGGAACACGGCTGCCGTTATTATAAGGGCCCCACCGATGACCATGCGCAGGGTGGGTTCCTCTGCAAACAGTATCCAGGCGACAACGATAGCATATACCGGTTCAAGGGCAATAATCAGTCCTGTTGTGCGAGCGGTTAAAGCGCGCAGGCTGAATACGAACAGGTAATGGGACAGGGCCGTGCAGAAAATGCCAAGAACCGCCATCCAGCCATAATCCTTGGGCGCCAGCATGCCGATATCGCCAAAAACAAAGGGCAGGGTAAGTGCCGCAACCAGCAGGTTTTGCCAGAAAGCCACTTGCACCGGGTCCAGGTTGACGGCACTTTTACGGTTGATGACAGCCAGCACGGCAAAGGAAAAGCCGGAAACAACTCCCCATGCCAGGCCAATGGTAGAGGCACTGGCGGGATCGGCCGAAGGGGTTACCAGCAAGAGTCCGAGCAGTACCAACAGCAGTAAAAAGCTTTCCCTTTTGCCAATCGTGTCTTTCAGGAAGAGGCATTCAAGCAGGGTAATGAATGCCGGAAAGCTGGCAAAACCCAGGGTGGCCAAGGCAACTCCGCCAGTCTTGATGGCAATGAAAAAAGTCACCCAGTGAATGGTGAGAGACAGGCCTGCCATGAACAGCGTTCTGAGCGTGCGCCGGTTAATGTTCCTGGTAATCGAGATGCGCAGGAAAAATGCCACTAGAGCCAGAGTCAGGGCGGCAAACAAGGCCCGTCCAAAGGTAATTAGGGTGGGGGTACCGTCTATCAGGGCACCCAGCACACCGGTCAGACCGAATAAAAATGCGGCAAAGTGGGCAGCGGCAAGACCCAGGCGTTGGGGAATCATAGGTAAATGTTCAATACATAAACACAAACCGTCATTGTCTGTATGACGGTTTGTTTTGGCAAGGGCTATTGGCGTTTAGCCAAATTTAAAGCTGGTGGCGGTAATGCCACCAAATGCGTTTGTTTCATGATACACACAGGTGGCGGCATCATCACCGGCCGAACCAACCGCCACCATTAATGGAATCAGGTGGTCTTCCTGCGCATGGGCCAGGCGGGCAGCAGGGGCTTGTTCCCATTGCTCCAGGGCATGGCTGCGGGCTTCCCGGGTTTTTCCCAAAATGGTATCCTGCAACCATTGATCAAATTTTGCCGAAGGGGCCGAACCGGCCGGGCCCAACAGGCGCAAGTTATGGTAGCTTAGGCCACTGCCAATAATCAGTACCCCTTCATCGCGCAAGGCAGCCAGTGCCTGACCCATGCGAATATGATAGCCCGGGTCATAATGATGGTTAATAGAGACTTGCACCACCGGAATGTCGGCATCGGGAAAAGAAACGGCCAAAGGTACAAAAGCACCATGGTCAAAACCGCGATCCAGGTCAATGCGGGTTTCAAAGCCGGCTTCAGTCAACATGTTTTGTATTTGGGCGGCTAAAGCCGGGTGGCCGGGGGCGTTGTAGTGAACATGATAAGTATGTTCGGGGAAGCCGTAATAATCGTAAAGCATACCCGGCTTTTCACTGCCCATGATCAGGATTTCATTGCCAATCCAGTGTGCTGAAACCATGACAATGGCTTTGGGCTTTTCCGGCAGCTGGGCAGGCAGTTGTTCAAGAGACTCCCGCAATGCTTTGTATTGTTCATCCCATTCCCGGATATAAGGCCAGGGGCCGCCGCCGTGCGAAATAAAATAAGTGGGCATTTTCATATGAGTTCCTTGTAAAAAACAATAGCCAGCCGGTTTTTTTTGCGGGTTCTTGCAGCGCCTGAATGATATTGGGCAAATCAGTGTTTGGCTGTATGTAAAAAACCGTTTTCATGGAGCCAGGATATTCTAATCAGGATTTTGAGGGAAATAAATCGGGTTAACCTGAATGCACTGTTCCGCAAATGGAATAGTGCCATTTAAGCGCTGAAAACATCATCAATAAATCGGGGTTTCTTGCCTGGGTCATAAGCATTACCCGGACTTGATGGGGTAATTTGGCAGAGCTAATCAGACCGGTAATTTTCTTTTCGGAAAAAATGGACAAATAAAAGTGGAGGACTGGTATGAATATTGCTAAGATGACAGAATTATTTTATTCATCAGTTTTTGTGCAAGGTTAATTATGTCATCTCGGAATCGTCTTGATTTTGTTCGTTTTTCATTGGGTCAGGGTGTTTTGAAGTTTGGCCAGTTTAAAGTCAAATCTGGTCGGCTCAGTCCTTATTTTTTTAATGCCGGCCTGTTTGACTCTGGAAAATCGGTGGGTGAACTGGCTCAGTTTTATGCCCAGGCACTGGTTGATTCCGGGGTAGAGTTCGATATGTTGTTTGGCCCTGCTTACAAGGGTATTTCACTGGCGACGGCTACTTCTATTGCCTTGGCTAATCATCCTGCCCTGAAGGGTCGTGATGTGCCATTTGCCTTTAACCGCAAAGAAGCAAAAGATCATGGCGAGGGCGGTGTATTGGTGGGTGCGCCTCTGCAGGGCAAAGTGGTTATTATCGATGACGTGATTACCGCAGGTACGTCGGTGCGTGAATCGGTGGACATTATCCGTAAGGCTGGCGCCACGCCTGCTGCCGTACTGATTGCGCTTGACCGGATGGAAAGGGCCGGTCCCGATGATGCGCTGTCCGCCCATTCAGCGGTTCAGGATGTGTCGCAAACGTATGGCATTCCGGTTGTCAGCATTGCCTCTTTGAACGATATCATGCAATTGCTTAATGAGGATCCGGCGTTTGCCGAACATAAAGATGCAGTGGTGGCCTATCGTGCGAAATATGGCGTGAACTAATCGCTGTGGGCTGTTTCGTTTGTTCGTTCGCATGCTCCTGCGTGGGAGCAAGGAGTCCAGGGCATTAACTCATTCCCATGCTCCCGCGTGGGAATGAAAACCTACAGAAACCTTTATTACCCCATCCGTTGCAAGAGGAAGTATGAGTCAGAAATATTCTATTTTCAGTCTGGTCCGCAATGGACTAAGTTATCACCGGAACTGGGAGCGCGCCTGGCGCAGTCCCGAACCTAAAAAAGAATACGATGTCGTGATTGTGGGTGGGGGCGGTCATGGCCTGGCAACGGCATACTACCTGGCTAAAGAGCATGGCATACGCAATGTGGCGGTGCTGGAAAAAGGCTGGTTGGGTGGTGGCAATACGGCCCGCAACACCACGATTGTGCGTTCCAATTATTTATGGGATGAAGCCGCGCTGCTGTATGAAAAATCCATGTCGCTGTGGGAAGACCTGTCCCAGGACCTGAACTATAACGTCATGTTCAGCCAGCGTGGGGTGCTGAATCTGGCCCATACCTTGCAGGAAGTCCGTGATACGCAGCGTCGGGTCAATGCCAATCAACTTAACAATATCGATGCCCAGTTCCTGACCCCCCATCAGGTACAGGAGCTGGTTCCCCTTATCAATCTTAACAGCCGTTATCCGGTACTGGGTGCCTCCTTTCAGCCACGTGGCGGAGTAGCCCGTCATGATGCCGTTGCCTGGGGATTTGCCCGGGCGGCCGATCACCGCGGGGTGGATATCATCCAGAATTGCGGAGTAACCGGTATTCGCCGTGAAAATGGTGCGGTAAGCGGTGTGGATACGGTCAAGGGATTCATCAAGGCCAAAAAAGTGGCGGTGGTCGTGGCGGGCAATTCCAGCGTGCTGGCCGAGATGGCCGGCATTCGCCTGCCTATCGAAAGCCATCCCCTGCAGGCCCTGGTGTCTGAATCCATCAAACCGATTATCAATACGGTCATCATGTCCAATGCCGTGCATGCCTATATCAGCCAGTCCGACAAGGGCGACCTGGTGATTGGTGCCGGCATCGACCAATACACCGGCTATGGACAACGTGGCAGCTTTCACACTATAGAAGGTACGCTGCAGGCGATTGTTGAAATGTTTCCGGTGCTTAGCCGCGTGCGCATGAACCGGCAGTGGGGCGGCATTGTGGATGTCACGCCCGACGCTTGCCCGATTATTTCAAAAACCGCGGTCAAGGGACTTTATTTCAACTGTGGCTGGGGAACCGGTGGCTTCAAGGCGACACCGGGCTCGGGCTGGGTATTTGCCCATACCGTGGCCAACGATACGCCGCATTCTTTGAACGCGGCGTTTTCCATTGACCGTTTTTATACTGGCCATTTGATTGATGAGCACGGGGCTGCCGGTGTGGCCCACTAGTTCAAATCTGAAGGAAGAAGATATGCTGTTGATAAAATGCCCGTGGTGTGGAGAAAGGGCCGAATCCGAATTTGCAGCCGGTGGTGAGGCAGGTATTGTCCGGCCGGTCAACCCTGAATCGTTAAGCGATGAAGCATGGGGCGACTATCTTTTCATGCGTCAAAATAAACGTGGTCTGCAGCACGAGCAGTGGCAGCATATACATGGCTGCCGACGCTGGTTTACCGTGTATCGGGATACGGTCAGCTACGCTTTTCAGGAAGTGGCCGAGTCGGTCCGGGAAGGAGGCGCAGCATGAGTCAATCGTTCAGGCTTAAGGAAGGTGGCCGGATCGACCGGCACCTTAAGATCCGTTTTCAGTTTAATGGAAAAAGTTATTACGGTTACGAGGGTGACACCCTGGCTTCTGCCCTGTTGGCCAACGGCGTGCATTTTGTGGCACGCAGCTGGAAATACCACCGGCCACGCGGCATTATGACAGCCGGAGTTGAAGAGCCCAATGCGATTGTTCAGCTTGAAACCGGTGCCTATACCGTGCCCAATGCCAAGGCTACCGAGATCCCGTTATATGACGACCTGCAAGCTGCCAGCGTGAATGTCAGCCCCAGTCTGGCGCAGGACAAAATGGCGGTTGTGCAAAAATTCTCCCGTTTTCTGCCGGCGGGTTTTTATTATAAAACTTTCATGTGGCCCAAAAAATACTGGCCCCGTTTCGAAGAAAAAATCCGTGATGCCGCGGGTTTGGGTGTGGCACCCAAGGCTCGTGATGCCGATCGCTATGATAAGCAGTTCATGCATGCCGATATTCTGGTGGTGGGGGCGGGGCCAGCAGGGCTTGCCGCAGCCCTGGCCGCTGGCAAGGGTGGTGCGCGGGTCATCCTGCTCGACGAACAGGCACAGGCGGGTGGCTCTTTATTGTCTGGCGATGAAAACATTGATGGTATGAAGGCCGCGCAATGGGTCGATGGCATCATGCAGGATTTGGCCGACATGCCCAATGTGAAGGTTTTTTTGCGTACCACCGCTTTTGGCTACCAGGATCATAATCTGCTGACCGCCTGCCAGCGCTTGACCGATCACTTGCCTTTGGCTGAACGCAAGGGAACGCGTGAACGCATCCTGAAAATCAGGGCCCGTCAGGTTATTCTGGCGACAGGGGCTCACGAACGGCCCCTGGTTTTTGCCAATAATGATTTGCCGGGCATTATGCTTTCGGGGGCCATTGTCAGCTACGTCAACCGCTATGCGATTTTGCCGGGCAAGTCGGCCCTGATTTTCACCAACAATGATGAAGGATACCGGGCGGCCATTGCCCTTAAACAGCATGGTGCTGCCGTTACGGTGATTGATGCGCGGCCCGTGTCGGGGGGCACCTTGCCACAACGGGCCCATGCCATGGGTATTTCCATTCTTTTTGAGTCGGTGGTCCTGGAGGCCTTTAGCGAACAGTTTGACCATCACATTGAAAAAGTCAGTGTGGCTGCTTACCGGAAAGGTCATCTGGGTGAGGTCGTGGCCACCTTGTGCTGCGATCTGCTGGGGGTGTCCGGTGGCTGGAATCCGGTTGTGCATTTGTTTGCCCAGTCTGGTGGGAAAGCCACCTGGTCCGATGAAAAAGCCTGCTTTGTACCTGGTGATGCCGTGCAGAAGCAAGTCAGCGTGGGAGCCGCCAATGGCGACTTCCTGCTGGCTGAGGCGTTGGCCGGTGGCCAGCAGGCAGCCAATGATTGCCTTGCCAAGTTGGGTTTGCCGGCTGTGCAGCCTGTGGCCTGGGCGCTTGATGAATACCGGGAAAACGCCATTTTGCCTTTATGGCTGATTGGTGAGCGTGCGCAAATAGGCCAGGGTGAAAAGCAGTTTGTCGATTTCCAGAATGATGTGTCTGCGGCTGACATTTATCTGGCGGCGCGGGAGGGCTATCAGTCGGTGGAGCACGTCAAACGCTATACGGCATTGGGATTTGGCACCGACCAGGGCAAACTGGGCAATATCAATGGCATGGCTATTCTGGCCGAAGCCCTGCAACAAACCATTGCGCAAACCGGCACCACGACTTTTAGGCCCAACTACACACCGGTTACGTTTGGTGCCATGGCCGGGCGTGAACTGGGTGATTTTTTTGAGCCGGTCCGGACTACTTGCATTCATGCCTGGCATGAGGCGCATGGCGCGGTCTTCGAGGACGTGGGTAACTGGAAGCGGCCCCTGTATTACGCGCTTGGCGATGAAGACATGCATGCCGCGGTCAGACGTGAATGCCTGGCCGTTCGTCATGGTGTGGGTATTCTGGATGCCTCCACCCTGGGCAAGATTGATGTCCAGGGCCCGGATGCCGCCGAATTCCTTAACCGTATGTATACCAATGCCTGGAATAAGCTGGGCATAGGCAAATGCCGTTATGGGCTGATGCTTGATGAAAACGGCATGGTTTTTGATGATGGGGTGAACATCCGTCTGGGCGAGAATCATTATTTGCTGAGCACGACCACTGGTGGCGCGTCCCGGGTGATGCAGTGGATGGAAAAATGGTTGCAAACTGAATGGCCCGAGCTGAAGGTGCATCTGGCTTCGCTTACCGATCATTATTCCACCTTTGCCGTGGCCGGGCCCAATGCCCGTAAAGTACTGCAAAAAGTGTGCTGCGACATTGATTTTGCGGCCGGGCAATTTCCGTTCATGAGTTTCCGTGAAGGCAGCATTATGAACGTTCCGGTTCGTATCATGCGGATCAGTTTTTCAGGTGAACTTTGTTATGAAGTGAATGTGCCTTCCAATTATGGCAGGGCGGTTTGGGATACCCTGATCCAGGCCGGCCAGGAGTTTGAGATTACCCCTTATGGTACTGAAGCCATGCATGTCCTGCGGGCTGAAAAGGGTTTCATTATTGTGGGCCAGGATACCGACGGCTCCATGACGCCTGCCGATCTGGGCATGGACGGCCTGGTGGCCAAAACCAAGGACTTCATTGGTAAACGCTCCTTAAGCCGAAGTCATACCGCTGGCAGCGGGCGTAAACAGTTTGTGGGGCTGAAGGCAGAAGATCCACAGCAGGTTTTGCCCGAAGGCGCGCAAGTCTTGCTGGAAGAAACCGAACAGCGCCCGGCTCCCATGCTGGGGCACGTGACTTCCAGTTATTACAGCCCGGTCCTGGACCGCTCAATCGCCCTGGGGGTTGTCCGGGATGGCTTCAGTCTGATGGGGTCAACTGTTGTTGTGTGGTCGGCGCAAACCGGTTTTATAAAGGCACAGGTTTGCAGTCCGGTCTTTTTTGATGAAGAAGGGAGCCGTCAGCATGCAGCTTGATGTGAATATGCAATCACCATTGATTAATGTGCCGGGTTTGCTGGAAGAGGCTGCCGGCAAGGCACCTGATAAGTTTCTTTTAAGGGAATTGCCGTTTCGTGAGTTACTGAATGTCCGGGCTGACCTTGCAGATGCCAATGTTGTCCGGGTTTTGGGTAATTCATTTAATCTTCAATTTCCCGTGCAGCCCAATACGGTTGTGGATAATGACCGACATGTGATCTGGTGGCTGGGGCCCGATGAGTGGCTGGCCCAGTCAGTCGCGCCAGTTGATATGCCGGCACCGGTTGATGAAATCCAGGCTTTGTTGACGGGTTCGTTTGCCCGGGTGCTTGATGTCAGCAGTGGCTACACCTTGCTGCATTTAAGTGGCAGCATGGCCACAGATGTGCTTAACAAAGGCTGTCCGCTGGATTTTGATGCCAGCGTGTTTGGCAAGGGGCAGTGTGCCCAGTCGCATTTTTTCAAGGCGGATATTGCCGTCAGGCCAGTGCCAAGTGGCTGGCATGTATTGGTACGCAGGAGTTTTGCCGAATATACGGTAAGAATGCTGCTGGATGCAGCGTACGATTATTATTTGCCGTCTTGAGCTAAGTGTTTTTTCTCGCTGTCACAGGGTGGTTTCACCGCAGGCAGATAAAAAAACAGCCGTTCATTAATACAATGAACGGCTGTTTTTGGCGGGATATGGCTATAAAAACTTAACCCAGTTTTTCCTTAAGGATTTCATTCACCTGGGTTGGGTTGGCCTTACCTTTGGCCGCTTTCATGACTTTACCCACTAAAGAGTTGAAGGCTTTTTGTTTGCCGGCCCTGTATTCCTCAATGGTTTCAGGGTTGGCTGCCAGCACTTCGTCAATCATGGTGGCAATGGCTCCACTGTCGCTGATTTGTTTCAGGCCTTTTGCCTCGATAATGGCATCGGCATCGCGATTGTGCTCACCGGCCCACATATCGGCAAATACATCACGCGCGATTTTGTTGGAAATGGTGTTGTCAATAATGCGAAGCAGCATTTTGGCCAGTTGTTCGGGGCTGACGGGGCTGTTTTCAATGTCCAGCTCATCACGGTTAAGCGCGCCCGACAGTTCACTCATGATCCAGTTGGAAGCCAGTTTGGCATGGCCTTCGGGCAGTGCCTTGATGGTGTCTTCAAAGTAGTCAGAGATGGCGCGGGAAACGGTTAACTGTGCAGCATCATAGGCGGGCAGGCCCAGATCGCTGCAGTAGCGTTCGCGGCGGGCAGCGGGCAGTTCGGGCATGCTGGCCTGCACACGGTCTTTCCATTCCTGTGAAATGACCAGTGGTGGCAGGTCGGGATCGGGGAAGTAGCGGTAGTCGTGGGCATCTTCCTTGGTACGCATGCTGCGGGTTTCATCTTTTGCGTCATCGTACAGGCGGGTTTCCTGGATCACGGTGCCACCGTCCTCGATCAGTTCAATCTGGCGGCGGGCCTCGTACAGGATGGCGCGCTCAAGGAAGCGGAAAGAGTTGACGTTCTTGATTTCGGCACGGGTACCGAATTCTTTTTGGCCAACGGGACGCACGGAAACGTTGGCGTCGATGCGGAACGAACCTTCTTGCAGGTTGCCATCGCAAATACCCAGCCAGACTACCAGGCCATGCAGGGTTTTTGCATAGGCGACAGCTTCGGCGGCCGAACGCAGTTCAGGCTCGGTCACGATTTCCAGCAAGGGCGTGCCGGTGCGGTTTAAGTCAATCCCGGTAGACAGTTCACCCAGCGGACCAATGAAGTCATCGTGCAGGGATTTACCGGCATCTTCTTCAAGGTGGGCCCGGGTCAGGTTAAGGGTTTTTTCTTCTTTTCCGACAAAGTAGGAAATTTTTCCGCCCACCACCACAGGCAGTTCGTACTGGCTGATTTGATAGTTTTTGGGCAAGTCGGGGTAGAAGTAGTTTTTACGGGCAAACACCGAGCGCGGTGCGACTTCGGCACCAATGGCCAGGCCAAAACGGATGGCCTTTTCGACGGCCGATTTGTTCATGACCGGCAGGCTGCCGGGCAGGGCCATGTCAACCACATTGGCTTGCGTGTTGGGAGCGGCACCAAAAGCGGTGCTGCTGCCTGAAAAGATTTTGGATTTTGTGGAAAGCTGTACATGCGTTTCCAGACCAATGACAATTTCCCAATTCATTATTTGATTTCCGGTTTACGTGTATGCCAGTCAGTGTGTTGCTGGAAGCGATCTGCAATGGCAAGGATTTGACCTTCATTGAAGTAGTTGCCGATAATTTGCAGCCCTATGGGACGGTTGCCATTGGCACCGCCAAATCCGCAAGGAATGGACATGGCCGGCAAGCCTGCCATGCTGATCCCCAGGGTAAAAATGTCGGCCAGCCAGTCGGCGGTCAGGTCATCGCGGTTTTCACCAATGTTTTTGGCCACGTTGGGGCTGACGGGACCCATGATGACATCGCATTGCGTGGCAAAGGCGGCCTGGAAGTCGTTGGCAATAAGGCGGCGGATCCGTTGCGCCTGCAGGTAGTAGGCATCGTAGTAGCCTTGTGACAGAACATAAGTGCCGATCATGATGCGACGCTGCACTTCGGGGCCAAAGGCCTCTGAGCGAGAGCGGCTGGTCATGTCTTCAAGGCCCTTGTATTCTTTGGCGCGGTAGCCGTAGCGCACGCCATCGTAACGGGACAGGTTGCTGGAGGCCTCGGCCGGTGCAAGTACGTAGTAAGCAGGGATGGACAGCTCGGTGCGAGGCAGGGAAATTTCAACCCGTTCGGCACCCAGGGCTTCGTATTGCTGCAGGGCGGCTTCAATGGCACTGGCGACATCGGCAGACAGGCCCGGGCCAAAAAACTCTTTGGGTACGCCAATGCGCAAGCCTTTCAGAGGAAGGCTTCCTTGAGCGTTCTGGCTGGCCAGGGTGTCGAGGTAGGCCTGCTTGACCCTTCCCTGGCGGTTGGGGGTTCCATCGCAGGTTTCAATGCTGGTGGAGTCGCGTTCGTCGAAAGCGCTGATGACATCAAGCAGCTCAACCAGGTCCTGGGCGCTGCCGGCAATCGGACCGGCCTGATCAAGGCTGGAGCCGTAAGCGATCATGCCAAAACGGGATACCGTGCCATAAGTGGGCTTGATACCGCTGACGCCGCACATGGCTGATGGCTGGCGAACCGAACCGCCGGTATCGGTGCCGGTGCTTGCCATTACAATACCGGCGGCCACCGCGGCGGCTGAGCCACCCGATGAACCACCCGGAACCGCGTTGGTATCCCAGGGGTTAAGACAGGGGCCGAAGGCCGAGTTTTCATTGCCTGAGCCCATGGCGAATTCATCGCAATTGAGCTTGCCAATGTTGACAGTTCCCGCGTTGTTCAGGTGCTCGACAACAGTGGCATCAAAGGGGCTGGTATAGTTTTCAAGCATTTTGCTGCCAGCCGTGGTGCGCCACTGGCGGGTTACAAAAACGTCTTTGTGGGCAATTGGAATGCCGGTCAGTAACTGTTGTTTACCTTCGGCAATGCGCTGGTCGGCTTCTTTGGCTTGTGCCAGCGTGGCTTCGGGGTTGATATCCAGAAAAATATTCAGGTGTTTGGTGGCATGGGCACGGTCAAGTGCCGCCTGTGCAAGTTCGGTTGCGCTAACCTGCTTGCTGTCCAGTGCCTTGCGCATTTGGGCAATACTGGAAAAAGTGTAAGGGGAAGTTGTATTGCTCATGATTACTCGATAACTTTAGGGACCAGGAATAAGCCGTTTTCGGTGGCTGGGGCATTGGCCAGCAGGGTGTCGCGTACGGATTCGGAGCTGGTTTCGGTAATAACGTCTTCACGCAATCTGAGTGTTATGTCTTCATGTGCGGATAATGGATGGGCAAGAGGCTCGATACCGGTTGTATCCACGGATTGCAGCTTTTCGATAAGTCCCAGAATATTATTCAGTTCGTTCAGGGTCTGCTCTTTTTTTTCAGGAGTCAGTTCCAGTCGTGCCAGGCGCGAAATACGCGTTACATCTTCTAGGGAGAGTGACATATAATTCTTGCGATATAAAAAAATAAAAAGAAAAAAGGGTGTATACAAAAATAAAATAAAAAACTGTGGAATTCAGTAAAGAAAACAGCACCAGGTTACAAAGAAAACAATGTGTTGGCGCACTAAATCCGTTAGTTGGCAGCAATTTTCAGTTATCATTATAAGTTATCTAAATCGTTATGTGCGCTGGGCTTGTCGCTGCGCTTTTATCTCCTCTAAAAATTTTTACCTGCGCGAAAAATGTTCGGATTTTTAAGAAGTTATCTGTCTACAGATATGGCTATTGACCTGGGTACCGCCAATACCCTGATTTACGTACGTGGAAAAGGCATTGTGCTCGATGAACCTTCGGTTGTTGCGATTCGCCACGAAGGCGGGCCCAACGGACGTAAAATCATTCAGGCCGTTGGTCATGCCGCCAAGCAAATGCTGGGACGAGTGCCTGGCAATATTGAAGCCATTCGCCCCATGAAAGACGGGGTGATTGCCGACTTCACCGTTACCGAGCAAATGATCAAGCAGTTTATCCGCATTATTCATCCCCGCAGCATGTTTGCGCCAAGCCCGCGTATTATCGTGTGTGTGCCTTGCGGATCCACCCAGGTAGAGCGTCGCGCCATTCGCGAGGCGGCCATGGGTGCCGGTGCAAGCCAGGTTTACCTGATCGAAGAGCCCATGGCGGCCGCCCTGGGTGCCGGTCTTAACGTATCCGATGCCAGCGGTTCCATGATTGTGGATATCGGTGGTGGTACAACCGAAGTGGCCATTATTTCGCTGGGTGGCATGGTTTACAAGGGTTCCGTTCGAGTGGGTGGAGATAAATTTGATGAGGCCATCATCAATTACATTCGCCGCAATCATGGCATGCTTATTGGTGAGCCCACTGCTGAACTGATTAAAAAAGAAATTGGTTCGGCCTTTCCGGGCACTGAGGTTCGTGAGATGGAAGTCAAGGGCAGGAACCTGTCTGAAGGTGTGCCGCGCAGCTTTACCGTTTCATCCAACGAGATTCTTGAGTCCCTGTCCGATACCTTGAACCAGATTGTATCCGCGGTTAAAATCGCTCTTGAGCAAACACCGCCTGAATTGGGTGCCGATATTACCGAAAAGGGCATTGCATTAACAGGCGGTGGTGCCTTGCTGAAAGACCTGGACAGATTGCTTCAAGAGGAAACCGGCCTGCCGGTGGTTGTGGCCGATGATCCCCTTACCTGCGTCGTCAAAGGGTGCGGTGAAGCGCTTGAGCACCTGGAAAAACTGGGTCCCATCTTTATTAATGACTGAATCCCCTAGCAACTGAATTTTTCATCGGGCCATGCCTGTCCGGAATGGCCCGCTCCATGTTGTTGTTCTTCTTCCCACGGTTGTTTTATGCAGCAGAACAGATCAATCCGCTTATTCAAACATGGGCCGGCTGCAGAGGTAAGACTGTTTTTTCTTGTCTTGTTATGTTTTGGGTTGATGATTACCGATTCCGGCTGGCGGGTACTTGATCCCATTCGGCAGGCTACCGCAGTTGTCCTGTATCCATTTCAGAAAGCAGCCTTGTGGCCACGTGATGTCGTCGCCAAATTCAATGACTGGTCCAATATTGTGGCCGTTGCCAAGCAGGAAAGCGAGGCATTGCAGCATCAACGCATAGAACTGGCACAAATTTCGGCCCATGCGGCACAGATGGCAGCTGAAAATATTCAGTTGCGCCGTTTGCTGGGTATTAAAAACACGGCCCAGACGCCATCGGTGGCCGTGGAAATTCTGTATACGGCACCCAACCCCCTGAACCAGACCATGGTGCTTACCAAAGGCAGTAACCATGGGATAGAGCCCGGCATGCCGGTTATTGGTGAAGGCGGGGTGGTGGGGCAAATTCGCAGGGTAACCGCCATGACATCGGAAGCGGCCCTGATTACCGATGAAAAAGTTTCCATTCCGGCCATGGTATTGCGCAATGGCTTGCGGGTCATTGTGTTTGGTTCCGGGCAGGGGGGCAAGCTTGAAGTCAGGTATTTGTCCATGGATGCCGATATCAGGGTGGGTGACAGCCTGACAACCAGTGGTATTGGCGGTATATATCCGGCAGGGTTGTCGATTGGTACCGTGACTTCCATTGAAGCCAATTCGGCTGAAGGGTTTGTACGGGCGATTGCCGAACCTTCGGCTCACCCCGAACGCTACCGCCACTTTCTGGTTCTGCTGGTGCCTACCGACGAAGTTCCGGGAAAAGATGAGCTTGATATTTTGGCCAAGGCGCCAACCACTAAAAAATACGGCAAAAATTGATTCATGGCGAATAAAAACCTGAAATCGCTGCAACCGCTGCAATCCACCCATTATTCTTACATGGTCAATCCCGTGTATGGCTGGGGCACGATTGTATTTGTCTGGATGGCATCCATGCTCCCCTGGCGCAGCTGGGAGGGCTCTCCTGATTTGCTGATTCTGGTCCTGGCATTCTGGTGTGCGCATGAAGTAAGGGGAGTGGGTCTGCTTGCCGCCTTTTGCTTTGGCTTCCTGATGGATGTCCATGACATGAATATCCTGGGTGAACATGCCCTGACTTATGTGTTGATCATTTACGGTACCTTGAGGATTCGTAAACGAATGATGCGGTTCGGGGTCATTAGCCAGCTTATTCACATGTTTCCGATTTTTGTTCTCGCGCCTATTCCCAGTCGCCTGATGCAGGCGTGGTTTGCCGGTGTCTGGCCCGGTTGGCTCTGGATTTGGTCCGGTGTGATTACAGGGGTGTTGTGGCTGGCTGCCGATCTTATCCTGAAACTGCCATTGCGTCCGGTGGAAGACGATGATGCAACCATTTAACCTTATGGCAGGAAAGATCTATGTTTGAATTCAGGAAGCAGGCACTGGTACAGCGACGGCAACTGATTACCCGGGTAGTGGTGGCGGTGCTGTTTGTACTGTTGTGTTTTGGTATTCTGGTTAACCGCTTGTGGGTTTTGCAGGTTGAGCGCTACCAGGGGCTGTCGGAAAGGGCCGAAAAAAACCGTATTACGCTTGTGCCTATTACGCCTCGTCGGGGTGATATCGTGGACCGCAACGGTGTCGTCCTGGCCCGCAGTCATCGAGACTATACGCTTGAAATGGTGCGCGGGCAGGTTGGGGATGTTTCTAAAATGCTCGAACAGCTTGAGCAGATCATTCACTTGTCCCCGCTTGAGTTAAGACGCTTCAAGCGCCGGCTGGGCAGCTCAAACCGTTTTGCCTCGGTTCTGCTTAAAAGCAACCTGACCGACGATGAGGCGGCCACTTTTGCCGCCCATTCCTACAAGTTCAAGGGCGTCAGCCTGAAGGCACGCTGGGTACGGGAGTACCCTGAGGGGGAATCGGCGGCCCACGTGATTGGATACGTTGGCCGGATTTCCGAGCGGGATCAGGAGCAGCTTGAAGAAAAAGGGCTAGAGGGTAATTATCGGGGTACCGAGGTTATCGGCAAAAAAGGAATTGAAGCCAGCTACGAAGAGCGGCTGCACGGAAAAACAGGTTGGGAGGAAGTGGAAATTGCCGCTTCCGGCAAACCGGTCCGGGTATTGAAAAGAACCGACCCCATTCCGGGCGATAATCTGCGCCTGTCGCTGGATATGGGTTTGCAAAAACTGGTCGAGGGCATTTATAACGACCCCAAAGATCCCAAGCGGGGCGCCCTGGTGGCCATCGATCCGCGTAACGGGCAGGTGCTGGCCTATGTATCGGCACCTTCTTATGATCCCAATTTGTTTGTGGATGGCATTGATGTTGAAAACTGGCGTCGCTTGTCAGACTCTCCCGACCATCCCCTGATTGACCGGCCCATTTACGGTACCTTCCCCATTGGTTCCACTTATAAGCCCTTTGTAGCCCTGGCTGCCTTGAAGCTGGGTGTGCGCGACCCCAATGCCAAAATTCCCGATCCCGGTTATTTTGAGTATGGTGGCCAGCGGTTCCGCAATGCAGGGGGGGCTGCCTATGGGCCAACCAATATGCATAAAGCCATTGTGGTGTCGTCAGATACGTACTTTTTTAGCCTCGGTCCCCTGATTGGTGTAGATGCCTTGCATGACTTTGCAGAGCAATTCGGATTTGGCAAGAAAACCGGCATTGATTTGATGCATGAGAAAAAAGGGATTTTGCCTTCACGCGAGTGGAAGAAAAAAGCATTCAAGAATCCGGCCCAGCAAAAATGGATTCCGGGCGATACCATTTCGGTTTCGGTGGGGCAGGGATATAATTCGCTGACGATTACCCAGCTTGCGCAGGCGACGGCCACATTGGCGGCCAATGGCGTGTATACCAAGCCACATCTGGTTAACTGGATAGAAAACCCGGTCCTGAAAACGGTCGAGCAAACCGTCTCTGAGCCCGAGTACACGGTGGATGTGGCGCAGGAACACATTGATCTGGTCAAGGCGGCATTGGCCGAAGTGAATGCCAAAGGCACGGCCCGAAGGATTTTTGCCGGCACCAATTATGACTCAGCCGGTAAAACCGGTACGGCCCAGGTTTTTAGTTTGAAGGGTACCAAGTACAAGGCTGAAGCGCTTAACAAACGCCTGCATGACCATGCTTTATATATGGGATTCGCGCCGGTTGAAAACCCCCAGATTGCGGTGGCCCTGATTGTTGAGAATGGTGGCTGGGGCTCCAGTGTGGCCGCACCGATTGCCCGCAAGGTTTTTGATTACTGGCTGGCACCTGAACGGGCCAATATTCCCGAGTACATCCCCAGTTTTGATGATACGGAACAGCAGGAAGAGGTTTCGCCCGATCTGGTGCTGCCGGAAGACATTCCTGCCAACCCGGATGACAATGCACCGGGACATACACCTGAAATTCTGGCACCTGTCGAGATAAACAGGAATGGCCGGGAAGATACGCAAAATAATGAGGCAGGTGCACGATGAGCCGGGTAATGAATTGGATTCTTGGTTCCCTGCGTTGCATAGACTGGCCGTTGTTGCTGATTCTGGCTTTGTTGTCCGGCCTGGGCATGACGGTCATGCATTCGGCAGTGGGGGGCACCGACTGGCGCTTTGCCGGTCAGGGGCGCAATTTTCTGGTGGCCTTTGTCGTTATGTGGGTGGTGGCCATGATACCCCTGTCCAAAATGATGAAGATGGCCATTCCATTTTACCTGTTGGGGATAATCCTTTTGCTGGGGGTGGAGTTCTTTGGCATCACCAACAAGGGAGCCACCCGCTGGCTGAATGTGGGTGTGACGGTTATTCAGCCCTCTGAAATGATGAAGTTGGTGGTTCCCATGATGCTGGCCTGGTATTTTGACAAGCACAGGGCCAGGCTGCGTGTGATTGATTTTTTTGCGGCTGGCGTATTGCTGCTGTTGCCGTTTATCCTTATTGTCAAGCAGCCCGATCTGGGGACAGCCTTGCTGGTGTTTGCGACCGGTTTTTTTGTGATTTATTTTGCAGGGTTGTCGTTCAAGTTGTTGGCCCCTCTGTTTTTTTTTGGGGTAACCGTACTGGTCCTGATTCTGTACTATGAGCAAACGCTTTGTGCCCCCGGTTTTGACTGGGTTGTGCTGCATGAGTACCAGAAACATCGGGTGTGCACCTTACTTGATCCCAGTACCGATCCGCTGGGCAAGGGCTTTCATACCATTCAGGGGATGATCGCGATTGGTTCCGGCGGCATTTACGGCAAGGGTTACATGCAGGGTACGCAAACCCATCTGGACTTCATTCCGGAACGCACAACCGACTTCATCTTTGCCGTGTTCGCCGAAGAATTCGGCCTGTATGGTGGCATACTGTTGTTGATTTTGTATTCCCTGCTGTTGTTGCGCGGCTTTTTCATTACCCTGAAGGCAAGAACCCAGTTTGGCCGTTTGCTGGCCGGTGCCCTGACCATGATGTTCTTTGTTTATGTTTTTGTGAATATGGGCATGGTCATGGGTATTTTGCCGATTGTCGGGGTGCCCCTGCCATTCATGAGTTATGGTGGAACGGCCCTGGTAACCCTGGGCTTTGCCTGTGGGCTGTTAATGAGTATTTCAAATTATGAGCCCAGTAAATCCACAGTGCCTGAAAACTGATGCAGGCCTTGCAGCAGTTTCAGGATAGGGGCTGGCAAGGCCGTGGTTTCCAGTTGGTCCAGGGGCAGCCACTGATGCCTGCCGGGGTTGCCATTTTCTTCCCTTAATGGAAGATGGCTGCATTTAAGCCAGTACGGTTGTATATGCAGTTTGAAATGGGTGAATACGTGTTCGAAAGCTGCCATTTTAAGGGCGGTTTGCCGCGCCTGTTGCCAATCGTTTTGCAGGCTTTGCAGCGCTTGTTCATCAGTAAATTCGGGTAATGACCACAGCCCTCCCCAGATGCCCTGTTCGGGGCGCTGCTGAATAAGGATGCGATCCTCGTGCTGCAAGACCAGCATATTGACCGAGCGCACCGGAACGGTTTTTTTGGCTTTGGGAGTGGGCAGTTCTGCCTGCCTGTTTTCACGATAGGCATAACAGGATGACTGCAACGGGCAGGCCTCGCATTTGGGTTTGCTGCGGGTGCACAGGGTGGCGCCCAGGTCCATTTGGCCTTGGGTATAGGCGGACATATCCAGGTTTTTATCCGCTTGTTTAATGTTTTCCTCGGCCTGTTCCCATAAGCGGTTTTCAATTTCCCGTTTGTTTGTCTGTCCTTCAATCCCGTAGTAACGGGTGAAAATCCTTTTGACATTGCCATCCATGATGGGCGTTTTTGCACCAAAGCAAAAAGCGGCAATGGCATGGGCGGTGGATTTGCCAATGCCGGGCAGGCTCATGATGTCTTGTGCCTGCCGGGGAAACTCGCCCTGCCATTGGGTCACGACGGCTTGGGCGCATTTATGCAAATTCCGGGCGCGGGCATAGTAGCCCAGGCCTGCCCATAGCGCCAGTACCTCATCCCGGGAGGCCGCAGCCAGGCTGTGGATCGTGGGGAAAGCGGCCAGAAAACGCGCATAGTACGGAATGACCGTGGCTACCTGGGTTTGTTGCAGCATGATTTCAGATAACCATACTTTATAGGCGTCTTGCGTGTTCTGCCATGGCAGATGGTGTCTGCCATGGCTTTTCTGCCAGGCAACGATAAGATCGGCAAATTGCATGTGTTTAGAAATGTGAGTGACGGGTTACCGACCAGCGGGCCGCAGTGGCGGCAATCAGCATGACCAGCGCAATGGTAAGCGCCAGCCATGAAGCGGAGGGCAGGGTAACACTGAACGGGATGCCATAGCTGTTGGAAAGCAGGGTAATGGCCTGATTTAAAAAGCCCAGGGTAATGGTGGTGAGCACGACAGCCAGCAAACCCGCCGTCAGGCCCGTGATGGCACCAAAATACAGGAAGGGACGCCGCACAAAGGATTCGGTGGCGCCGACTAGGCGGGCAACCGCAATTTCATCACGCTGGACCAGTGCCTGCATGCGGACGGTATTGAAAATGGTGGTAATGACGATAAGGGCCACCCCGGCGGCCAGCAGCCCCAGCACAATCCGTATGAAAGAAAGAATGGCTTCCAGTTTTTGTACCCAGGCACTGTCAAATTGCAGTACGTCAACGTCGGGCAGCTTGCTCCATACCTCTGCCAGCTCTTCGGCCTTTTCGGTGGGGCTGGCCTCATCGGAAAGGGTGATGATAATGGAATGGGGCAAGGGGTTTTGTGGCAGAACCTTAAGTGCGTCTGACCAGGATTCAGACGCCTTCAGTGATTGCAGGGCATCGGCCTTGTCGACCACTTCCAGTGTCAGGATTGACTGGCTGTGTTCGTTTTTCAGCTGGCTGGCTACGGTACGGGTCTGTTCAATCGTGGTTGCTTCTTTCATGAACAGGGAAATGGCCGGATTGACGGATATATTGCGGGCAATGGGTTGCATGGAAACCAGCATGGCACTTGCCAGCAGGGGTAAAGTCAATACCAGGGCGATGACGATGATATTGGTGAGTGATGAAAATGGCGTGCCCAGCAGACGGAGTGCGGCAATGCGAATAGCGTAAAGATGATGTCTAAGCCAGGTGTTCATTCAGTGTTTCCCCAGGTCTTTGAAACGGCCGGGCTCCAGCAGCAGGGTCCGGTTGGCATGGCGTTGCAGCAAGGGCATGTCGTGGGAGGCGATCAGGGTGGTCACACCTACCCGATTGAAATCGCGGAACACCTCGAGAATGCGGTTGGCATTGTCCTGGTCCAGGTTGGCGGTGGGTTCGTCGGCAATCAGGATGGCAGGGCGGTTAACGATGGCACGGGCAATTGCCAGGCGTTGCTGTTCTCCGCCTGAGAGCGCAATGGGATTGAGTTTTTCCTTGCCCGACAGGCCCACCTTGGCAATCGCGGCGCGTGCTCTTGAGGCGGCTTTTTTATAATCAAGGTTCATCACGGCCAGGGGTAGCATGACATTTTCGAAGGCATTGCGGTCATAGAGCAGGTGTGTGTCCTGTAAAATGATGCCAACCGCACGGCGCAGATAAGGACGTTCCCTGGCAGGCATGCTGTCAAGGCTTTGTCCGTTAACCATAATGGATCCGCGGGTAGGCGGTTCAAGTCCGCCAATCAGCTTGAGCAGGGTGGATTTGCCCGCACCTGACGGGCCGGACACAAAAACAAACTCACCGCGTGAAATGTTGAAGTTGATATCAGCCAGAATATTGGCGCTTTGGCCATAGGACTTGAAAACGTGCTTGAATTCAATCATGTTGGTTCAGGTTAGGGAATCGGGCACATTAATGCAAATGCACATAATACCTGCATTTTATACCAATGATGGCATTCTTTACGGCCGGTCTGTCTGCCAAAGGGTAATACCGGTCGGTGAATGTATGGCAGGCCGGTTTCTGTCTTGAGGGCTATAAGTTTATAAGGTCATAAGACTATACAAACAGGCGATGTTTGGGTTACAAAGGCGCATTGGTTTGTAAAGTTAATGCTTATGACTTCCAAAAAAACAAATAAAATACAAATTTCATGGAATGATCCTGCATTCCGCGCCATTGTTTACCAGATTGCCGTATTGGGTATCGTGGCGTATGTGGCCTGGTATCTGGTTACCAACACCATGCATAATCTTTCCGTTCGCAATATTACAACCGGGTTTGACTTTCTTGACCGGGAGGCCGGTTTTGCGATTGGCGAATCCTCTATCGCCTATTCACCGGCCGACACCTATAAACGCGCCATATTGGTGGGTATTGTCAATACCCTGCAGGTCTCCGCTTTGGGGATTGTCCTGTCCACTCTGCTGGGTACGATTATCGGTGTGGCCAGGCTGTCAATGAACTGGCTGGTTGGCCGCTTGGCGACCGTTTATGTTGAAGTCATCCGCAATGTGCCCTTGCTGATCCAGCTGTTTTTCTGGTATGTCCTGATTACCGAAAACCTGCCCGGTCCCCGACAGGCCCTTCGTCCGGTTGAGGGCGTTTTCCTGTCCAATCGGGGGCTCAAGTTTCCCGCGCTCCAGGGGGATTCCCTGAGCTGGATATTATATGGCCTGCTTCTGGCCGCGCTCTGTACGTTTGTTTTTTATTACCGGTCACGCAGGCACCAGGAAAAAACCGGGAAAACGTTTCCGGTTTTAAGCACTGGTCTGCTCATGTTGCTGGTTTTTCCCTTTATTGGCTATTTTCTGGGTGGTGCTTCGCTGGCGCTGGAATACCCCGAACTCAGGGGATTCAATTTTACCGGCGGCCTGTCCATTTCTCCTGAGTTGTCGGCCTTGCTGGCCGGTTTGGTTATTTATACGTCTGCATTTGTGGCGGAAATTGTCCGTTCGGGTATTCAAAGTATCGGGAGCGGACAGTGGGAGGCCGCCAGTTCTATCGGGCTGGGTAAAGCCCGGGTATTGAGGCTGGTTATTTTGCCGCAGGCCTTGCGTGTCATGATTCCTCCTCTGACCAGTACTTACCTGAACCTGACCAAAAACAGTTCGCTGGCGGTTGCCATTGGTTATCCCGATATTGTTTCGGTGGTTAACACTACCCTGAACCAGACCGGACAGGCCATTGAAGGCGTGTTGATCATCATGGCGGCCTATCTCACGGTCAGTTTATCCATTTCGGTATTCATGAACTGGTATAACCGGCATATCGCCCTGGTGGAGCGTTAAAATGAGTCAGCACACATTGACCGGCCCCGTTCAGCCAGGCAGGCGTCCTCCGCCCAAAAATGAAAGTGGTGTTTTTGGCTGGGTGCACAAGAATCTTTTTTCTTCGCCCCTCAGTATCCTGATCACGGCACTGGCGCTCTGGTTTTTGCTAATGACGGCGCCTTGGCTGATCGAATGGGTTTGGCTTAAGGCAAATTTCACGGCAGGCAGCGGCACCGAATGCCGGGGAAGTGAAGGCGCCTGCTGGGCTTTTATCCGGGAAAAATACCGTCTTATCCTGTTTGGCACCTATCCTTATGACGAACAGTGGCGCCCCTTGCTGGCCATGGTGATTCTGGTGGCGATCATCATTTGCAGCGCCATCCGCGTTTTCTGGAATAAATGGCTGCTGCTGATATGGCTGGCAGGCCTGGGTTCGGTTGCCATCCTGATGTGGGGCGGAGTGCTGGGCTTGAGTCCCATTGATAACAGCCGTTGGGGTGGTTTGCCACTTACCTTGATTCTGGCCACTTTTGGCATTGGTCTGGCTTTCCCTTTAGGCGTTTTGCTGGCGCTCGGGCGACGTTCAAACATGCCTGCCATCAAGGCCTTATGTGTGGTGTATATTGAAATCATCCGGGGGGTGCCCCTGATCAGTCTGCTGTTCATGTCGTCGGTCATGCTGCCGCTGTTCCTGCCTGAAGGAGTCACGATTGACAAGCTGCTGCGCGCACAAATTGCCATTATCCTCTTTACCGCTGCCTATATCGCAGAAACCGTGCGCGGTGGCCTGCAGGCCATTCCCAAGGGACAAATTGAAGGTGCCGAGTCGCTGGGCCTGACTTACTGGCAGCAAATGTACAAAATTGTTTTGCCCCAGGCCCTGAAAATCGTGATCCCACCCATGGTCAGTATTTTTATTGCCCTGTTCAAGGATACCTCGCTGGTGGTGGTCATCGGTATTTATGACCTGACGCTATCGGCCAAGGCAGCTTTGGCCGATCCGCTCTGGCAGGGCTTCAGCGTCGAGGCCTATTTGTTTATTTCACTTATTTATTTTGTTTTCTGTTTTGCCATGTCCCGCTACGCCAAAAATCTTGAGGCTCGCCTGGATACGGGATACAAGCGTTAAAAGGAGCCTGGTGTGTCAGATATGATTATCCGTATGGAAAATGTCAACAAGTGGTACGGAAAATTCCATGTGCTCAGGGATATCAACCTGTCGGTCGCACCCGGTGAGCGGATTGTGATTTGCGGGCCGTCAGGTTCCGGAAAATCCACCCTGATTCGCTGCATCAACCGCCTGGAAGAACACCAGGAAGGCCGGATTATTGTGGATGGTGTCGAGTTAAGCAATAACCTGAAAAATATCGAGCAGGTACGTCGCAATGTGGGCATGGTGTTCCAGCACTTTAATCTGTTTCCTCATTTAACCGTGCTTGAGAACCTCACGCTGGGACCCATTTGGGTCTTGAAAATGCCCAAATCCGAGGCTGAGGCGGTGGCCATGAAATATCTTGAACGGGTCCGGATTCCCGAACAGGCACACAAATATCCCGGCCAATTGTCGGGCGGCCAACAGCAGCGGGTGGCCATTGCCCGCTCTTTGTGCATGAGTCCCAAGGTCATGCTGTTTGATGAGCCCACCTCGGCGCTTGACCCTGAAATGGTCAAGGAAGTGCTGGATGTCATGGTGACCCTGGCTGAAGAATCGGGTATGACCATGCTATGTGTGACCCATGAAATGGGTTTTGCCAGAAAAGTGGCCGACCGGGTGGTTTTTATGGATGAGGGGCAAATTGTGGAAGAAAATACGCCAGACGCGTTTTTTGATCATCCGGTGCACGAAAGGACCAAACTGTTTTTAAGCCAGATTTTGCACTAGAAATGCAGTAAACTTTCGTTTTAGTTTATTTTTGCGTAAGTGATCATGGCACAACATTACGAATCAGATATTACCCGGTTTATTAACGAGTATAAAACCAAACACCCCGACACTGAAAAGCGTCAGCTGGAAGGACGTGCGCTTTTGTGGGACAAGCAGCAGGATGCCGAACTGCTCAAGCAATTCAAGGTCGCCCGTGTTCCCCAGAAACCCTACGTCTATCAAACGAACTAAGCCATTCCCATGGCAGTGGCCTCTGCGGCAATCGATACACTGGTGGACCCCGAGATAGACAGTACCCCCGATGTGGTGGATACGGTCGCTTTGGCTCGTCTGTACGGTGAGCCCCTGTTCAATATCCCGCAAGACCTGTACATTCCTCCCGATGCCCTTGAGGTATTCCTGGAAGCTTTCGAGGGGCCACTGGATCTTCTGCTGTACCTGATCCGCAAGCAAAACTTCAATGTGCTTGACATTCCCATGGCCGAGGTCACCCGTCAGTACCTGAGCTATGTCGATCAGATCCGTAACCAGAATCTGGAGCTGGCTGGCGAGTATTTATTGATGGCAGCCATGCTGATCGAGATCAAGTCCAGAATGCTGTTGCCGGTTCGCAAGTCGGACAATGGCGAAGAAGTGGAAGATCCCCGTGCCGAGCTGGTGCGGCGCTTGCTTGAATATGAGCAAATGAAACTGGCCGCCCAAAAACTGGATGCCCTGCCGCTGTTGGGGCGCGATTTCGAGCGTGCCAATGCGCAGATGGATTTAAGTGTGGAGCGCATGCTGCCCGAGGTCAGCGCCGATGATCTCAGGCTGGCCTGGCAAGATATCATGAAACGGGCCAAACTGAATGCCCATCATCAGATTACCCGGGAGCAGCTGTCGGTCCGTGACCACATGACGCATATTCTGCGCAGATTGTCGGATACCCGCTTCATGGAGTTTACCGACCTGTTCATGGAAAGGGTCAATGAAGGCGAACCGGCCGCCGTCATTGTGGTGCATTTTATCGCGATGCTGGAACTGGCCCGCGAATCGCTGTTGGAAATCACCCAGGCCGAGCCATATGCGCCCATCTATGTACGGCTTGCCTATACAATTGCCGTTGAATAAATTGACCTTGTATAAATAAGAAAGGAAGACAATTGAAAGTAGTTCACACCATTGAGGAATTAAGGGATCAGCTGCGTGGCCAGCTACGGGCTTCCTTTGTGCCCACTATGGGAAACCTGCACGAAGGGCATTTGTCCTTGATGCGTCTTGCCCGGCAGCACGGAGACCCGGTCGTTGCCAGTATTTTCGTGAATCCGTTGCAGTTTGGCCCCAACGAGGACTTTGACAAATATCCGCGTACCCTTGAGGCGGATATTGCCAAACTGGAAGAGCGGCGTGATGTCTATGTGCTGTTTGCGCCTTCCGTCAAGGAAATGTATCCGGAACCGCAAAGCTATCGCGTGCAAACCCCTTCCGACCTGGGCAATGTCCTTGAGGGTGAGTTTCGTCCCGGCTTTTTTGAGGGCGTGACAACCGTGGTGCTGAAGCTGTTTTCCTGTGTGCAGCCCAAAGTGGCGGTGTTCGGGAAAAAAGATTACCAGCAACTCATGATTGTGCGTAACATGTGCCGCCAGTTCCAGTTGCCCGTGACCATTTATGCGCATGAAACAGTGCGTGAACCAAGCGGGCTGGCGCTGTCTTCGCGCAATCGTTACTTAAGCGATGCCGAGCGTGCCGAGGCCCCTTTCCTGTATGCCACGCTTAACCAGGTCAAAGACAGGTTGCTGGCCGGTGAAACCGAACCGGCCGCCCTGGATGAGTTTGCCCGAAACACACTGACCCAGCGTGGCTGGGAAGTGGATTACGTCTCTGTCAGAAAGCAACTTGACCTGCATGTGCCAACGGCCCAGGAAATTGCCAATAAAACGCCTTTGGTGGTATTGGCTGCGGCCAAGCTGGGGGCGACCCGCCTTATTGATAATCTGGAAATTGAGCTGTAATTGTCCCGTACCTACCTAAAAGGGTAGGTGTCAAATGAGCAAGGGGTTCATATAATCTTTTTGAGTCTTATATAAGAGTTAAGGAGGTTATATGATCAACTCAAATTCGACAATGATGCAAAAAATGGCACAACTGACTCCACGAGAAAAAGAAGTGCTCAAGCTGCTTGGCAAGGGGCTGCCCAACAAGGTCGTGGCAGGCATGCTTGGTGTAACAGAAAGAACCATAGAAGCCCATCGGGCGCATATTTTTCGGAAAATGAAGGTCAGGAATCTGGTTCATCTGCTCTATGGGTGTACAACCCTTGAGTCGCTCTGACCGATTCAGTCACGCCTTGCTTAAGGCAAATCGGTAAGTCCAAAGTGTTTATGGCGTGTCAACCCGGTTTGGTGTACATTGTACGCAGGCCGGGTTTTTTGTTTCCGGTTTCACGTCGGCATCTTGCGTGAAGGGGACATTTTTATGGCCTGCCAGCCTGTAACAGGGCAAATCCGTTTATCTGTTATTAAAATGTAAAGCATCATGGAAAAATTCAAGGTGGGTATAACCGGTGGAATTGGATCCGGAAAATCAACCGTTTGCCGTTTGTTTGCGCAATGGAATGTCACCATTATTGATGCCGATGCCCTGTCTCATGAACTGACCGGACCGGGTGGCAAGGCGATTGCCGCCATCCACGAGGCCTTTGGCAGCCAGGCTATTAATGCCAAGGGGGGCATGGACAGGGCTTATATGCGGCAGCGGGCTTTCGAAGATGACAGTGTGCGTCATACATTGCAAGCGATTATCCATCCCCTCATCAGACAGGAAATGCTCAGCAAGACCACCAATGCCACGGGCGAATACGTGATTTACGATATCCCCCTGTTGGTGGAATCGCTCCATAAATACAAGGATTTGCTGAACGTTATTTGTGTGGTGGATTGCGAAGAGTCTGAGCAGATTCAGCGGGTGCAAAAAAGAAGTGGATTGTCTGTCGAGGCGATCATGAATATTCTCAAGGCACAGGCCAGCCGTGAACAAAGACTTGCAGTTGCCAACGAAGTGATATTTAATGGCAGGGGAATCACCCATGAGCAATTGCAGGAGCGTGCTTTTGCGCTACATCAAAAATGGTTGTTGTCGGCGCGCAAGCTTGCCAGTGCGAGTGTGGACTGAATGTAGAAAGGAGTCAGTTTGATTTTATACGAGTATCCATTTAACGAGAGAATCCGCTCTGTCATGCGACTGGAGTATCTGTTCAAGCGATTGTTTGCATTTGCCGGGGCGTCCGATCCCATGCAGCAGCATGTGGCTTTGTCGGTCTTGTTTGAAATCATGGATTCGTGTGATCGTGCCGAAGTGCGTACGGGCATTTTGCAGGATATCGACAAACAGAAAACCAATCTCGAGGCTTATCGCAATTATCCCGATGTCGATACCGAGGCCCTGAATCAGGCCATTGCCGATCTGGATCGTGTGTCCGCCGCCTTGTCGGGTACCGGGCGCATAGGCCAGTCAACCCGCGAAAATGAATGGCTGATGAGCCTGAAAAACCGTTTTGCCATTCCAGGCGGCACCTCCCAAATGGACATGCCGTCGTATTCCGCCTGGCAGCTGTTTCCTGAAGAAGAGCGCAAGGCTTCATTGCTGAGCTGGATCAGGCCTTTCATACCCTTGTATGATGGTGTGGCCCAGGTGCTGAAAACGTTGCGTGAATCGGGTCATCCCGTTGAGGCCAACACCCAGGAAGGAGGTGTTTACCAGGAAATGCTGGGGGGTAAGATCTATCAGTTAATCCGGGTGTGGGTACCCGAGCATATTCGCACTTACCCTGAAATCAGTGCCAACAAATATATTATCTGGATTCGTTTTCATCAGTTCTCGCCCGAACAGAAAACAGAATTGGTCACCAGCCCAATAGCGTTTAAAATTGCGCTTTGCAACGTTTGAGTCCATCTTCACTGTGTTTTAGGTATTGCAATTTATTTCAAATTTTCGGGGTAAGGTAGCCAGACCTTGCGTAGATGGTTCACAATATCGTCTATTGATTTTTAATTACGAATTGTTGAGCAATGGCCAATCAAACACAAGAAAATGTACCAAAAACATCTAAACGTCTGCAGCTGGCAATATTTGTCTTGATTGTTATTGGCGGCTATTACGGGTGGCAATATTTTTCCAATGACCCTTCGGGTGACAATGCCACCACACAGTCTCAAGGTGCCGGTGGCCCACCCTTATCCCGTAATGGCCCGGGAGCCGGTGCGCGCGGTGCGATGGTTACCCCCGTCAGGGTTGAAACCGTTCAGCAAAAAGATATGGAAGTCAGGGTACCCGGCTTGGGTACGGTAACCGCTTTCAACACGGTAGGGGTCAGGAGCCAGGTAAGCGGACCCATTGTAAATATTGCCTTTACCGAAGGGCAGGAAGTCAAACAGGGCGATTTGCTGTTTGAGATTGATCCGCGTCCTTTCCAGATACAGCTTCAGCAGGCCCAGGGGCAACAGGCCCGGAATGCAGCGGAACTGGCCAATGCGCGGCAGGATCTGAAGCGTTACCAGACACTTTTCAAACAGGACTCTATCGCCCGTCAGCAGGTGGATACGCAGGCTGCGCTGGTGCAGCGGCTGGAAGCCCAGGCTTATAGCGACAAAGCAGCGGTGGATGAAGCCAAACTGAATCTTGAGTACACCAAGGTATTGGCGCCCATTGACGGTCGTCTGGGTTTGCGAAATGTCGATATTGGCAACCTGGTAACTGCCAATTCAACAGATGCGCTGGTGAGTATTACCCAGGTCAAGCCTATTTCGGTTGTGTTCTCCATGCCTGAAATTCATCTTGCCGAGGTGGCAACCCAATATGCCAAGGGAGCAAAGCTGGAAGTCACCCTGATGGACCGCGATAACCGCCAGGAGCTGGCGACTGGAGAGCTGGTATCCATGGATAACCTGGTGGATGTCAGTACAGGTACGATTAAGCTTAAAGCCAATTTTTCCAATGAAGACGAGCGGCTGTTCCCCAATCAGTTTGTCAATACCCGGCTGAAAATCCGTCAGGTTCCACAGGCAATGGTCATTTCCACCGATGCGATCCAGAACAGTTCAAACGGACCGTTTTTATTCAGGGTGGGCAAGGACAATACCGCGGAAATGGTGCCGGTCAAGCTGGGTGTGACTGATGGCATCTATACTCAGATCCTGGAAGGCGTTGCCTTGGGTGAGCAGATTATCACCGAAGGGGTTGACCGCTTGCGTAATGGTTCAAAAATAGAGATTATCCAGTGAATATCTCACGCGCTTTCATTCTTCGTCCGGTAGCCACTACCTTGCTGATGGTGGCCCTTTTCCTGACCGGGATAGCCGCTTACCGTCAACTGGCCATTTCCGCTTTGCCCGAAGTCGATTACCCCACCATCCAGGTGGTGTCTCTATATCCGGGGGCGGGCCCTGATGCCATGGCGTCACTGGTTACATCACCGCTTGAGCGACAGTTCGGGCAAATGCCCGGCCTGATTCAAATGAGCTCCTCCAGCTCGGGGGGCGCTTCGGTCATTACCCTGCAGTTTTCCCTGTCGCTGGAAATGAGTGTGGCCGAGCAAGAGGTGCAGGCTGCGATTAATGCCGCTTCCAATCTGTTGCCCGCTGACATGCCCATGCCACCGGTGTACAACAAGGTAAACCCGGCCGATTCACCGGTGGTGACGCTGGCAATCACCTCACCTACCTTGCCCTTGTATGAAGCCCGTGACCTGGTTGAAACCCGGATGGCGCAAAAACTGTCACAAATTTCAGGGGTGGGGCTGGTCAGCATTGCCGGTGGACAGCGACCGGCCGTGCGCATACAGGTCAATCCAACGGCGCTGGCGGCCAATGGCATGACCCTGGGAGATGTCAGAAGTGGTGTGACGGGGGCCAATATCAACCAGCCCACCGGCAACCTGGATGGCCCGCGCCGCGCCACCACGATTTATACCAATAGCCAGCTGAAAACCCCCGAAGAATATGAGGCGCTTATTTTGGCCTACCGCGATGGAGCACCCTTGCGCTTAAGCGATGTTGCCCGCGTGGTCAATGATGCGGAAAATACCCGGCAGGCGGCCTGGATTGGCAACGAACAGGCCATTTTGTTAAATATCCAGCGCCAGCCCGGTGCCAATGTGATCGAGGTGGTGGACAATATCAAGGCCTTGCTGCCTCAATTGCAAGCGGCGTTGCCTGCCTCTATCACGGTGGATATTGCCTCTGACCGGACCGAAACCATTCGCCAGTCCATTTCGCATGTTCAGTCCGAGATGCTGATGGCGATTGGCCTGGTGGTGCTGGTGACTTACGTCTTCCTGCGCAGTTTAAGCGCCACCATTATTCCTTCCATTGTTGTGCCCCTGTCCATTGTGGGTACCTTTGCCGTGATGTACCTGCTTGGCTTCAGCCTGAATAACCTGTCCTTGATGGCGTTAACCATTGCCACGGGTTTTGTGGTGGATGATGCCATTGTCATGATCGAGAACATTGCCCGGCATATTGAAAAAGGCGAAACAGTCATGCAGGCGGCTCTCAGGGGGGCGCAGGAAATTGGATTCACCCTGATTTCCCTAACCGTGTCTTTGATTGCCGTGCTGATTCCCCTGCTGTTTATGGGAGATGTGATTGGCCGGCTGTTCAGTGAGTTTGCCATTACCCTGGCAGTGGCCATTTTGATTTCCCTGCTTATTTCCCTTACCCTGACCCCCATGATGTGCGCCCGTATGCTCAAGCCCGAAAGCGAGTATAAGGACAACGCTTTTCACGCCAGAATGGGCAAGGCCATTGACGGCCTGATCCATTATTACGATCGTTTGCTCAACATTGTGCTCAGGCATCAGGGTGCCACTTTGATGGTGGCCTTGGCGACTCTGTTATTGACCCTTTTTTTATACTGGTGGATTCCCAAAGGGTTTTTCCCCCAGCAGGATACGGGCCTTATTCAGGTAATTACTGAAGCACCGCAATCGTCCTCATTCCAGCAGATCTCCGCACGTCAACAGGAAGTGGTTGAGCTTGTCCTGCAAGATCCGGATGTCGAGTCCGTGTCGTCGTTCGTGGGGATTGATGGCAGCAATACCACCCTGAATACCGGCCGTTTGCAGGTTTCGCTCAAGGCAAATGAAAACCGTGACAGTATCACGACAATCATGCAGCGTCTTGAAGAGCGGCTTGCACCGTTAAGCGGCATCAATGTTTATCTGCAACCGGCCCAGGACCTGACGATTGATACCCAGGTTGCCCGCACGCAATATCAGGTCAGCCTTTCAAGCATTGATGCGGCCTTGCTCAGGCAATGGGTGCCCGAATTTGTCGACCAGCTCAGGAAAAGCCCGCTGTTAACCGGCGTCACCGATAACTACCAGGCAGGGGGTTTGCAAACCAATGTCATCGTGGACAGGGATGCCGCCGCACGTTACGGGGTGTCCATGTCCCAGGTGGATGAAGCGCTTTACAATGCGTTCGGGCAGCGTCAGATTTCCACTATTTTCACCCAGTCGGCCCAGTACCGGGTCGTCCTGGAAGTGGATCCGGAATATGGGCAATCACCGGCAGATCTGGCCAATGTCTATGTGGCTTCCAGCAATGGCACGCCGGTGCAATTGACTCAGATTGCGCGTATTGATGACTCGCAAACCCTGCTTGAAGTCATGCGTATTGATCAGTTCCCGGCCGCGCTGGTTTCTTTCAATCTGGCCGAAGGCGTTTCCCTTTCCTCGGCTGTCGATGTGGTGAACGAAGTCCGGGCGCAGATTGGCATGCCGCTTTCGGTGGAAATGCGTTTGCAAGGGGCGGCCCAGGCCTTTGAGTCGTCCCTGTCCAGCACACTCTGGTTAATGCTGGCAGCGGTGTTTACCATGTATATTGTGCTGGGTGTGCTGTATGAAAGTTACATTCATCCCATTACCATTTTGTCCACCTTGCCATCGGCAGCGGTAGGGGCTCTGCTGGCCTTGATCATGACTGGTCGGGAGCTTGACATGATCGGGATTATCGGCATTATCCTGCTCATTGGTATTGTCAAGAAGAATGCCATCATGATGATTGACTTTGCCCTTGAGGCGGAAAGGCATCAGGGCCTGAGTCCCCAGGATGCGATTCACCAGGCGGCGCTGTTGCGTTTTCGGCCGATTCTCATGACAACCCTGGCGGCCCTTTTTGGTGCGATTCCACTGATGCTGTCTACCGGAACCGGTGCCGAATTGCGTCAGCCACTGGGCCTGGCCATGGTGGGTGGGCTGATTTGCAGCCAGGTTCTGACGCTGTTCACCACTCCGGTTATTTACCTGATGTTTGACCGGTTGGGCAAGCGGGCAGAGGTCACGCCAAGGGATGAAAGCAGTGAGCCTGTCTAGCCCCTTCATCGCCCGTCCTGTTGCTACCTCTTTGCTGGCATTGGCTGTTGCCGTGATGGGAGCGATTGCCTATTATTTTCTGGCGGTCGCTCCCTTGCCGCAAGTGTCTTTTCCCATGATTTCAGTCAGCGCCTCCTTGTCGGGTGCCAGTCCCGAGAACATGGCCTCTAGCGTGGCGACCCCGCTGGAACGCTCGCTAGGCAATATTTCCGGTTTGATGTCGATGAGCTCGCGCAATACCGAGGGTAGTACGCGAATCTTCCTGCAGTTTGACATGGACAAGAATGTTGATGACGCCGCGCGTGAAGTGCAGGCCGCCATCAATGCCGCCCAGCCTCTGTTGCCCAGCAGCATGCGCTCACCGCCCACTTATCGCAAGGTAAACCCGTCCTCTTCACCGATTATGGCACTGGCCTTAACGTCCGAGACGCTCGACCAGGGCCAGCTTTATGATTTGGCCTCAACCATTCTGGCGCAAAAACTGGCCCAGGTGGAAGGGATTGGCGAGGTGACGATTGGCGGCAGTTCCCTGCCTGCCGTGCGGGTGGACCTGAATCCTTATGTGCTGGCTTCATACGGCATTGCCCTGGATGAAGTCCGTTCGGCCATTACCTCGGCCAATACGGTCAAGCCCAATGGCTTTCTGGAAAATGAAGAATACCGCTGGCAGATTGGCACCAACGGGCAATTGAGCAAGGCGGCGGATTTTGAAAACCTGGTGATACGTTGGCAGGATGGCGCAGCGGTACGCCTGAAAGACGTGGCCAAGGTTTACGATTCCATCGAAAGTGTCTTCAACAGTGGCTTTTACAACGATGAAAAGGCCATTATCATGCTGCTGCGCAGGCAGGAATCGGCCAATATCATTAAAACGGTAGAACTGGTCAAGGCTGAATTGCCGGCCTTGCGCCTGCTTTTGCCTACACAGGTGGACCTGGATGTTGTCCAGGATCGCACGCCCAGTATCCGGGCAACGCTGGCAGAGGCTGAATTTACCCTGGTTCTGTCGGTGCTGCTGGTGACCCTGGTGGTGCTGGTGTTTTTACAGAATGTCCGGGCTACCCTGATTCCCGCGATTTCGGTGCCTCTGTCTTTGCTGGCGACTTTCATTGTCATGTATTTTCTGGGGTACTCACTCAATACCATTTCCCTGATGGCCCTGATTGTGGCAACCGGGTTTGTGGTGGATGATTCCATTGTTGTACTGGAAAACATTACCCGTCATCTGGAGCGGGGCGTGAGTCCTTTCACGGCCGCCTTGCAGGGGGCCAGGGAAGTCGGTTTTACCGTACTGACCATGAGTGTTTCCCTGATCGCGGTGTTCATTCCCCTGTTGCTGATGGGTGGTTTGCCGGGACGCCTGTTCCGGGAGTTTGCGGTCACGCTGTCGGTGGCCATTCTCATGTCGTTGCTGGTGTCGCTGACCCTGACGCCCATGATGTGTGCGCAATGGCTGAAAAACAAACCGGCCGTACGCAAAGAACGCTGGCTGACCCGGCAGTGGAACCGTTTTTTTGATGCAATGCTGGGCGGTTACAAGAAATCCCTGGCCTGGGCCCTGCGTTTCAGGTTTCTGACCTTACTCATGCTGTTGCTGACGATTGGCCTGAATGTCTACTTGTACGTGATTGTGCCCAAAGGCTTTTTTCCACAGCAGGATACCGGCATGATCATGGGTTTTTTCCGGGTGGATCAGGGCACGTCTTTTCAGGCCATGGTGCCCAAACTGGAAATTTACCGCCAGGAAATCCTGAAAGATCCAAATGTGGATACCGTAATGGGTTATGCCGGCGGGCGGGGTGGCAGCAACTCCAGCTTTCTGATGATTCAGCTTAAGCCTTTTGAGCAAAGGGAATTGTCGGCCAACGACGTGATTAACAATTTGCGTCGCAAGTTTCCGGTTATTCCGGGAGCCCAGTTGTCATTGGTGCCACAGCAGGATATCCGTATGGGTGGGCCTGGTGGTGGTTCAACGGGCTCTTATGACTATACCTTAATGTCCGGTGATCTTGAATTGCTTCGCGAATGGGTGCCTAAAGTGCAAAGGGCCATGGCTGCCCTGCCTGAAATTACCGAGGTGACTGCCGCCGTGGAAGACAGGGGGCGCCGGATTGAATTGGTGATTGACCGTGAAATGGCGACCCGGCTGGGTGTGGACATGGATCTGATTGCCGGCTCCCTGAATAATCTGTTCAGCCAGCGCCAGGTGTCTGTGATTTACAGTGCGCTCAATCAATATCACGTGGTGATGGGGGTTGAGCAGCAGTATGCCCAGGATGCCGGGGTATTGGATACGATAGAATTGATGACAGCCGATGGCAATCGGGTGCCTTTGTCCGCTTTTGCCACTTTTGAAACGGCGAATGCCCCACTAAGTGTGCAGCATCAGGGGTTGCTGGCCTCCGATTCGATTGCTTTTAACCTGGCACCCGGTTTTACCTTGGAGCAGGCCAGCAATGCCATTGAAAATGCCGTTGAACGTCTGAATTTGCCAACCAATGAAATCCAGGCCGGTTTCGAGGGCAATGCGCAGATGTTTCAGCAAACCACCAGTCAGCAGCCCTTGTTGATTCTGGCTGCGCTGGTGGTGATGTATATCGTGCTGGGGATTCTGTATGAAAGTTATATGCATCCCCTTACCATTCTGTCCACCTTGCCATCGGCGGGTGTGGGGGCCCTGCTGGCCCTGATGATTGTGGGCATGGAGTTTACGCTGATTGCCCTGATCGGGGTGTTCTTGCTAATTGGTATTGTGAAGAAAAACGCCATTATTATGGTGGATTTTGCCCTGCAAAAAGAGCGTCAGGAGGGGTGTTCGCCCGAGCAGGCCATTTATGAGGCCTGTATTGTCCGTTTCAGGCCCATCATGATGACAACCCTGGCCGCCATGTTTGGTGCCTTGCCGCTGGTACTGGCAACCGGGGCCGGTGTCGAAATGCGTCAGCCGCTGGGCGTGGCCATTGTTGGTGGTTTGTTCCTGAGTCAGGTGCTAACCCTGTATACAACACCGGTGGTTTATTTGTATCTGGATAAATTGCGCTGGCGCTTTGCCAGAAAGAAAAAACGTACCGGGGAAGTGGCACCGGATACTGACAATTAAAGGTTGAAGAATGAGTGAAGCTTTGAGCAATGATTCCCGTTTTCCAGGCAGGTATTTCCGTTGGGTCGCGACCATGCTGTCACTGGCCCTGTTAAGTGCCTGTACGGTAGGGCCCGATTACGTGCGTCCCGTTCAAGAAACAGGACTGGCCTACAAGGCGGAAAAGGTGGATGGCTGGGTACAGGCCCGGCCTGGAGATGATTTGTCCAAGGGCAACTGGTGGGAGCGCTTCAATGAGCCGGTGCTGAATGATTTAATGAAGCAACTGAATGCGTCCAATCAGAGTATTGCCCAGGCGGTGGCCCGTTATGATGCGGCCAGGGCCCTGACGGCACAAGCCCGTTCGGGTTTTTTCCCGGTGTTGGGTAGCGGTGCCGGCTATGACCGTTCGGGTGGCAGCAATCGCTCGGGAACCTCGCAATATGATTTAAGCGGATCCCTGAACTGGGAACTTGACTTGTGGGGGAAAGTTCGCCGGCAGGTGCAAGGCCAGGAGGCGGCGCAGCAGGCCAGCGCGGCTGATTTGGCCAATGTCAGGCTGAGCATGCAGTCGGAACTGGCCAGGAATTATTTTAATTTGCGCATGATTGATGAGCACAAACGCTTGCTGGAACGGACTTTGCAGGCCTATGAACGCTCATTGCGGATGAACCGGAACCGTTATGCGCAAGGGGTGTCGGCACGGGGCGATGTGGTGGCCGCCATGGCGCAGGTGAATAATGCACGTGCGCAGGCTATTGATATTGAAGCCGAACGTGCGCGAACGGAAAATGCGATTGCCGTGCTGACTGGACAGTTGCCGTCCAGCGTGAATATAGCGCCTGTTGCCTTCGAAGTGAAAGTGCCAGCTATTCCAGTCAGTGTGCCGGCTACTTTACTGCAAAGGCGGCCTGATGTGGCGGCTGCCGAGCGCAAGGTGGCGCAGGCCAATGCTGATATTGGGGTTGCCCAGTCAGCCTGGTTCCCCGATTTGAAACTGAATTTGTCCGGGGGATTGCAAGCTGCCACGTTTTCAGACTGGATTTCTTCCCCGCTTAATTTCTGGTCATTGGGTCCGGCGCTGGCCATGACCCTGCTGGACGGGGGGGCGCGTGCGGCCAATATCAATTATGCCAAAGCGTCTTATCAGGCCGAGGTGGCCGGGTACCGTCAAACGGTTTTGACGGCCTTGCAGGAAGTGGAAGATGCAATCAGTACCCTGGGTGTGCTCAATCGTGAGATTAAGGTTCAGCAGCAGGCATTGGCTGCTTCACGCGAGTCTTTGCAGATAACCCGCAACCAGTTTGAGGCAGGCCTGATTGATTATTTAAGTGTGGTGCAGGTGGAGACAGCGGCCTATTCGGCGGAACGCACGGCTTTGCAGTTGGAAAATCAGCGGCTTAATACGACGGTCGATTTGATCAAGGCGTTGGGGGGTGGCTGGAGTGAGTCGTTAACACCATAGTATTGATGTGGTTTGTTTGCGGTGTTTTCCCTGCTTGTGTTAAAACTGTGGTATTTAGTTGACCCTTTTTGACGGGTGTTATATGCCGATTTTCAAGTGTGATTCCAAAAGTGATAACCCCCAGGTTTTTCCCTTGGATGATATTGTTTGTGGCCTGCGTGAGGCGCGTCATAAGTGGCGGGTATCGCAAAACCGCCAGCATGAGATCGGGGGACGGCATTTGCCTTCTCCCAGTGAGATCAGGGAAGCCCTGGATTCACTGATCAGTGCGCTGTTCCCGATGCGTTTGGGACCTAATGATTTGCTGCAGGAAACCGAAGATTATTATGTGGGCTATACCATTGGGGTGGCGTTGAATGTGTTGCTGGCCCAGGTTCGGCTGGAAGTCCGTTATCAGTATCGTAATGACACTTTAAGTGCCGAAGCGCTCGAGGAGCGTGCGGTGGAAATCATGAAAGCGTTTTCGATTTCCCTGCCAAGGATTCGCAGCCAGTTGGATACCGATGTGAATGCGGCTTATGTGGGTGATCCGGCCGCTGGCAGTGTGGATGAGGTGCTGCTGTGTTATCCGGGTATTCTGGCGATGATTTATCACCGGATTGCGCATGAGTTTTATAAGCTGGATGCCAAGCTGGTGGCGCGTATTATTGCCGAGCTGGCACATAGTCAGACGGGTATTGATATTCATCCCGGTGCACAGATTGGTGACGGGTTTTTTATTGATCATGGCACGGGCGTAGTCATTGGCGAGACAACGATTATCGGAGAGCGGGTGCGGGTGTATCAGGCGGTCACGTTGGGCGCGAAGAGTTTTCCGGTGGCAGAGGACGGGTCGCTGCATAAGGGGCTGGCAAGGCATCCGATTGTTGAGGATGATGTGGTGATTTATGCCGGGGCGACTATTCTTGGCCGCGTAACGATTGGGAAAGGTGCCACGATTGGCGGCAATGTCTGGTTAACGCATGATGTGGCCCCTGGCAGTTTTGTCAGCCAGGCCTCCAGCCGTGACGAGCGGTTTTTTCAGAAAAACGGAGAGTAGAAGGCCTCGTTCCCATGCTCCAGCGTGGGAATGCATACCCCGCTCTTCTTGAGAAGGCGAAAAAACACCACCGGTTTGCTCCGACGCCCCTGCGGGCCGAAGTCGCTGCACCGGTGGTGTTTTTTCGCCTTTACTTGGTTGTTCACCACCCGCTAATCCCCGCAATCCCATGTGCACCGTTTTGTTGGGCAACGGGCAGCAGGGTTTCATTCATGCCGCCAATGGCAAAAACGGGCAGGCCGGCCTCGGCACTTAGTTGCGTGAAGCTTTCCCAGCCCAGCGGTGGCTGCTTGGGGTGGCTGGCGGTGGGCAAAACATGGCCGAGCACGGTGAAGTCAGCCTGAATGATGTTGGCATACAGCAGATCGGCCAGGTTGTGGGCCGAGACACCGACCAGTTTATCTTCAGGCAAGGGCCGTTCTTCCAGCAGGAGAGCGTCCTGGGCCCTTAGTTGCACGCCATCGGCCAGACGCCACCAGGCCTTGGGGTGGATGCTGTTGATGAGCAGGCGGGCGCCTTTTTGCTGGCAGCGCTGGTGGATTTCCAGCATGAGCGTTTTCAGGGATTCGGCTTTGGGACCTTCATCCCAGTTGGGTTCGCGCAGTTGGAACAGACGGATTCCACGGTCCAGCAGGGTATCGAGCTTTTCCAGCCATGCAGGTGCGTTGGTAGCCGAACCGATAGCGCTGATGGCGTAGCGGTCGGGGATACCCAGCCATTTAAGCGGCGGCAAAGAGGCGGGTAACAGCTGGCCCAGTTGTTCTGCATTGTCGGGCAGGGTCCAGACCAGTTGCTGGTTTTCCTGGCCGGTGGGTGTGCCTTGCCAGCGGGTGACTTTCCAGAAGGCAAGGTGGACGATGGTTTTGGGGTATTCGTAAATGAAGTTGACCCATGGGGTGGCATGTTCAACCGTGATGTCGAGTTCTTCTTTCAGTTCACGGCACAGGGCCTGGTGTACGGTTTCACCGGCTTCTATTTTGCCACCGGGAAACTCCCACCAGTCTTCCCAGGGTTTGCCTTTGGGGCGTTGCCCCAGCAGTATTTCGCCGTTGTCACGGATGATGACGCCAACGGCGACATGGATGTGTGGTTTTGACATGTTTGTGTATTTTGGCTTAACGGGTTTAATTGTTTATTAACGGGTTCATTGATCCATGTGGCGTGCAGCCCAGTCGCGCGCGAAATGACGGGCGACGCGGCCGGAACGTGAGCCACGCTCAAGGGTCCATTGCAGGGCCTCGGTGCGGCTGGCCTGAATATGTTCTTCGGGGCAGCCCAGTTCACGCAGCCAGTGGTACACAATGTCCAGGTAATCGTCTTGTTTGAACGGGTAGAAGGACAGCCACAGGCCAAAGCGTTCAGACAGCGAAATTTTTTCTTCCACGGTTTCGCCGGGGTGGACTTCGCCATCGCTCTGGTGCTTGGCTGCAAGGTTTTCGCTCATGTATTCAGGCATTAAGTGGCGACGGTTTGAGGTGGCGTATACCAGCACGTTGTCACCGGATGATGAAATCGAACCGTCCAGAATGGATTTAAGCGCTTTGTAACCGGCCTCGCCTTCTTCAAAGGAAAGGTCATCACAGAAAATGATGAAACGTTCAGGACGGTTGGCTACCAGGTCGACAATATCGGCCAGATCGCCCAGATCGGATTTGTCCACTTCAATCAGGCGCAGGCCACGACTGGCGTATTTGTCGAGCATGGCCTTGACCAGGGAGCTTTTGCCGGTTCCGCGGGCACCTGTCATGAGGACGTTATTGGCCGGTTTTTTTTCAAGGAAATGCAGGGTATTGCGCTCGATGATGTTTTTTTGCCGGTCGATATGTTTGAGGTCATCAGGGGTGATGGTCGAGATGTGTTTGACGGCATCAAGCCAGGCGGTGTTGCCTTTTTTGCGCCACCGGAAGGCGGTGGCATTCCAGTCAGGGGTGGGGGGGGCAGGGGGCAGCCATGCTTCAAGCTGGCCCAGAACGCGTTCGGCGCGTGCAATCAGGGTGGTGAAATCGTGGTTTGTCATTGCTGCAAAGTAATTTGAAAAAGCATTAAAAACAGGTACATTATCACTGAAATAGGGTTTTTCACTGTGATATTTGAGTGAGTCGAATATAATTACACAGTTTGACAGCCTTTTAAATTGATTCTTTTTCTTAATCTGTTGGATTTACCTTGAACTTAGCCGAGATTGTTAGCCCTATTGCCAATGACATGAAAGCGGTCGATGCCGTTATTCGTCAGCGTTTGAACTCTGAGGTCGTCATGATCCGTACTATTGGCGACTATATCATCAGCGCAGGAGGCAAGCGTATGCGGCCTGCCATGGTTCTGATGATTGCCAATGCGTTAGGTTATAAAGGGGCCGACCATCATTTAATGGCTGCCATTATCGAATTCATTCACACTTCAACCTTGCTGCATGATGACGTGGTTGACGAGTCTGACATGCGGCGCGGGCGCAGTACGGCCAATGCGGTGTTTGGCAATGCGGCCAGTGTCCTGGTGGGCGACTATTTATATTCCCGCTCATTTGAAATGATGGTGGATATCGATTCCATGCGGGTGATGCAGATCGTGTCCAATGCCACCACGATTATTGCCGAAGGTGAAGTCCTGCAGTTGCTGAACGTTCACGACCCCGACGTGTCGGTTGAACGCTATTTACAGGTTGTTCGTTATAAAACGGCAAAACTGTTTGAGGCGGCAGCCCAGACTGGTGCGGTCATTGCCGGTGCCAGCCCTGAGCAGGAAAAGGCGGCTGCCGAATATGGCTGTTACGTGGGTACCGCTTTCCAGCTGATTGATGATGTGCTGGATTACTCTGGCGATGCCGAAACCCTGGGCAAGAACGTGGGTGACGATTTGCGTGAAGGCAAACCAACCCTGCCCCTTATTCGTGTCATGCAGGTGGGTACACCCGAGCAGCGCGACCTGGTGTATAAAGCCATTGAAACCGGAGAGGCTGATTTTACCGAGGTTGCCCGAGCCATCCAGGCTACCGATGCCCTGGCGTACACTCGCAAGATTGCGCAGGAAGAGGCCGAGCGTGCCCTAAGGGCTCTGGAACCCTTTCCTGACTCTCCCTATAAAGATGCCCTGATCGGCTTTTGTCACTTTTCCACCGATCGCAATAGCTGATCGGCTCACTAAATATTGCTGGAAACCAGATCAGCGTCCTTGAAGACATAAATCGGTTTGGTTGGCCAGGCACCATCGTAAACCTGCCATTGAACACCCTGTGGGCCAATTTGCATGTCAGCGGTCGCCAGGGTGTTTTCGTGGTCGCTGTCATTGATTTGCTTGCGATAAACCGGAAATTGCGGATGGGTTTGATCGGCCAGAATCTCTAGCGGGTGGCCGACCCCCTTAGCCAGCATTTGCTGGCCACGCAACTGGCGCCAGCCTGATGACCCGGTAATGATTTGCGGATAATTAAACGTTTCGTCATGGATGGCATGATTGGCATGTACCTGATCGGCAGTGATGCTCTTGACCGAGCAGGCGGATGAAAAAAATTCGATACTGAGCAGATGGGGGCTGTTGGTGTGGGCAAGACTAATATGAAAACCGCCGGCTCGCGGAAGCGTTTGCAGCAGCTCCACGGCCTGCTCCAGGCTGGCTTGGTTTAACAGGGCCCGGGTAAGCACCATACGGGGAATGCCGCCTGCCACATGGCGGGAACGCAGGTTGTTAACGGCCATGGCCAGACCTGTCTGGGTCACCGCAAAGGTGTGGCCGGGAATCGAGGCCGGATATACAAAGGAAGTAAAAGCGGGTGAATTGTTGACCTGGCATCGGGCCATGGCACAATAACCGTTAAATTCCGGGTAGCCGTCTTCATTGTGGCAAATGCGCCGTTCAGTGCGTTGTGCCGTTTGCGGGTATTGTACGGTGGTGCAGCCGTCTTTGCTCATGGCCCAGATATCGCCCCGGCAATTCCACAGGAATACATCGGTTTCATCCAGTTCCAAACCCTTTGCCAATCCCTGGATTTCTTCCCAGATGGCAGGAAAATGCTGTTGTACCCGGGTTTTCATTTCCATGAGGTCAGGGTCATGTTTGAAAGAAGTGATATAAGCCCAGTCGGGCGATGTTAGCAGGAAGGCGTGTACGCCAGGAGCGCCAAATTCACCCAGCTGACGGCCAACTTCGTGGGGTGAGCCCTGGATATTGATGTAAGACAGCATGGAAAGCACCTTTTCGGGAAAGACTGAAGTAAAAAACGGCTATAAATGTGACGGGCTTTCGGGTTTACCTTAAGGCCTTATTTTTAACTGTTCATTATCCTATAAAACGGGTTATATTGAATGTTCTTTAGTATGCAATGGGCTGCATTTCCCAAAGCATGAAGAACAGAAAGTGTAAACATACGATTTCAGGAGTAGTCATGTTAAAAAATAAAATGAAAGCAGCATTATTGGGATTTGCCATTACCTTTGCAATTCCAGCTGCAACCACAGCTTATGCACAAGATAAGGAACTGGTTGTTGCTACTGATACGGCCTTTGTACCTTTTGAATTCAAACAGGACGGCAAGTATGTCGGTTTCGATATCGATTTATGGGATGCCATTGCCAAAGAACTGAATCTGAAATATCGTCTGCAACCCATGGATTTCAACGGTATTATTCCCGGCTTGCAAACCAGGAATATCGATGCGGCGCTGGCCGGCATCACCATCAAGGACGAGCGTAAACAAGTCATCGACTTTTCCGATCCCTACTACGAAAGCGGCCTGGCCATCCTGACTTCCGTCAACAATGAAAACATTAAAACCGCGGCAGACCTGGCCGGTAAAGAAGTGGCGGTTAAAACCGGTACGGCAACCGTGGATTACCTGAAAAAAGAAGTGCCCGATGCCAAGCTGAAACTGTTCCCGAACATTGACAACGCCTTCCTTGATCTGGCAACGGGCCGGGTGGATGCCGTGGTGCACGACACGCCTAACGTCCAGTACTATGCCAACACGGCAGGCAAGGGCAAAGTAGTGGTTACGGGCGCATTGCAAAGTGGTGACTTCTATGGTATTGCTTTCCCTAAAGGCAGTGACATGGTGGAAAAAGTCAATGCAGCCCTGAAAACCCTGAAAGACAATGGCGAGTACGAAAAAATCTATACCAAATGGTTTGGTGAAGAAGTCAAGTAATCAAGCAGGCGCCTGAAGCGTTTATAGGGCAATATGAAACGGTGATTGCTGTCCTGTATGGGCAATCACCGTTTTTACTTTGTGTATTGCCGTTTTGCACATAATAAGGAAAAGCTTATGGACTTTGATTTGTCGGTTGTTTGGGATGCGTTGCCCAGCCTATGGCAAGGTACGCTGGTGACAATCAAAATTACTTTTTGGGGCTTGTTTGGCGGTGCCGTACTGGGTGCGCTGGCGGGGGTCATTCGTACGTATGTGCCGGGCTGGTTCTCACTCGATGTGATCCGTCAGCACCCGCTGAGCGGTATTGTGCTGCCGCTGGTTTCCATGATTGCGCAGGCTTATATCCTGATTGTCCGGGGTACCCCGATTGTGGTACAGGTCATGTTTATTTACTTTGCCTTGCCACTGATGGTGGATGTGCGGGTTGATGGCATGAGTGCAGCCATTGCGACACTTATTATCAACTCTGGCGCCTATATCGCGGAAATCGTGCGTGGTGCCTTGCAATCCGTGCCCAAAGGCCTGTTCGAGGCGGGGCAGTCCATGGGTTTGCCCTTTTACAAAATCCTGTTGCGCATTATCGGGCCGATTGCCTTTCGCCGCATGATTCCCGCCCTGGGCAACCAGTGTATTATCAGTTTGAAAGACTCTTCCCTGTTTATCGTGATCGGGGTTGCCGAACTGACCCGGCAGGGCCAGGAAATCATGGCCAGCAACTTCAGGGCTGTTGAAATCTGGGGGGCGGTGGCGGTTATATATTTGATTCTGACCGGTTTGATCGCACTGATCCTGAAAACCATGGAACGTAGGATGCGAATATTATGAGTATGGTAACTTTTGAGCATGTCGTTAAAAAGTTTGGCCACAACACCATTCTTGATGATATCAGCCTGACCATTAACAAGGGTGAAGTGGTTGTGGTGGTGGGGCCTTCAGGTTCGGGCAAGTCCACCTTTCTGCGTTGCATCAATGCGCTGGAAACCATTCAGGGCGGTGATATCAGGGTGGGTCAGTTAAGTGTGCGGGGCAAGCCTGCCGAGGTACGCGAGCTGCGCCGGGAAGCCGGTATGGTGTTTCAGCAGTTCAACCTGTTTCCACAGTTGACGGCACTGGAAAATGTCATGTTTGGGCCCATCCATGCCCGCGGCATGTCCAACAAACAGGCGCGCGAGAAAGCGATTGCCCTGCTTGAAAAAGTCGGCCTGGCCGAGCGTATGGATCATTACCCCGGTGAGCTGTCTGGCGGGCAGCAGCAGCGCGTGGCCATTGCCCGGGCGCTGGCGGTCAACCCCTTGCTGATGCTGTTTGACGAGCCTACCTCGGCTTTGGACCCTGAGTTGCGCCATGAAGTCCTCAAGGTGATGAAAGATCTTGCCGAAGAGGGCATGACCATGATTGTGGTAACCCATGAAATGGACTTCGCTCGCAAGGTGGGAAGCCGCTTAATTTTTATCGATCAGGGTAAAATAGCTCATGATGGCCCGCCATCTGAATTATTATCTAATCCTCCAAGTCAGCGTTTGAAAGATTTTTTACAACACGTTGTGTAACCTCCCAGATAGTTTTAGGAATCAGTATGCCTCAGTATCGTTCAAAAACCTCTACACATGGCCGCAATATGGCCGGTGCCCGCGCTTTGTGGCGAGCCACAGGGATGAAAGACGGAGATTTCGGCAAACCTATTATTGCCGTGGTCAACTCGTTTACCCAGTTTGTGCCAGGGCATGTGCACCTGAAAGATATGGGGCAGCTGGTGGCGCGTGAAATTGAAGCGGCCGGTGGTGTTGCCAAGGAATTCAATACGATTGCGGTTGATGACGGGATTGCCATGGGACATGGTGGCATGCTGTATTCCCTGCCTTCACGTGAGCTTATTGCCGATTCAGTTGAGTATATGGTGAATGCACACTGTGCCGATGCCATGGTTTGCATTTCCAACTGCGACAAAATCACCCCGGGCATGCTCATGGCTGCCATGCGTTTGAATATCCCGGTTGTCTTCGTATCGGGTGGCCCCATGGAAGCCGGTAAAATTCTGGCGCCAGGAACCGGTAAGGTCATTGCCAAGCTTGACCTGATTGATGCCATGATCAAGGCGGGCGATCCCACCGTATCCGATGCGGAAACCGAAGAAACCGAGCGTAGTGCCTGCCCAACCTGTGGTTCATGCTCTGGTATGTTTACCGCCAACTCCATGAACTGCCTGACCGAAGTGCTGGGCCTGTCCTTGCCGGGCAACGGTTCGATTGTGGCAACGCATGCCAAGCGCCGTGCCCTTTTTGAGCGTGCGGGCAGTCTGATTGTTGAGCTGTGCAAACGCTATTACGAGCAGGATGATGCGTCTGTCCTGCCACGTAATATTGCGACCAAATCCTCTTATGAAAACGCCATGGCCCTGGACGTCGCTATGGGTGGTTCGACCAATACCGTGCTGCATTTGCTGGCGGCTGCCCAAGAGGCAGAGATTGATTTCAATATGAGTGATATTGACCGTATTTCCCGTCAGGTTCCCTGTCTATGCAAGGTGGCACCGGCTACCAACAAATACCACATGGAAGATGTTCATCGTGCCGGTGGTGTGATGGCGATTCTGGGTGAGCTGGCTCGTGCCGGTAAACTTGACCTCAATGCAGGTAACGTACACAGCGGTACGCTGGGCAAAGCCATTGAGCAGTGGGATGTCAATAGTGGACATGCCTCAGAGGAAGTCAAAGAGTTTTACAAGGCTTCACCAGGTGGGGTACCCTCCCAAGTGGCTTTCAGTCAGGATAGACAGTACCCCAGTCTGGATCTTGATCGAGCCAACGGTTGTATCCGCAGCCATGAACATGCCTATTCACAAGATGGCGGTCTGGCAGTACTGTATGGCAACCTGGCCATCAATGGCTGTATTGTTAAAACCGCCGGTGTTGATGAAAGTATTTTGAAGTTTACCGGCAAGGCGGTTGTTTATGAAAGCCAGGAAGATGCAACAGCCGGTATTCTGGGTGATCAGGTCAAGGAAGGCGATGTTGTGATTATTCGCTACGAAGGCCCTAAAGGAGGTCCGGGCATGCAGGAAATGCTGTACCCCACCTCTTACCTGAAATCCAAAGGTCTGGGTGCCAAGGCTGCCTTGCTGACAGATGGCCGCTTTTCAGGCGGTTCGTCAGGCCTGGTGATCGGTCATGCCTCTCCCGAGGCGGCTGAGGGCGGTAATATCGGTCTGGTCCAGCAAGGTGATATCATCGAGATTGATATTCCAAACCGTACCATTCATCTGGCCATTTCCGATGAAGAGCTGGCGCGTCGCCGTGCAGCCATGGAAGCCAAGGGTGATCGTGCATGGCAACCGGAAAACCGTGAGCGTTATGTGTCACAGGCCCTGCAGGCATATGCCGCCATGGCCACCTCGGCCGACCGAGGTGCCGTGCGTGATGTCAGCCAGTTAAAGCGTCGTTAATTTTTTAACGGTAACCGGATGGGGGCGCTGTTGTGCCCGTGTCCGGTGGCAAGGGCTGTTTGTTTCTGGGTGGGGAACCACCCCGTCAGGCTTTGCCTGCCACCCCTCCGCAGAGGGGAATTTTCCTGCTTCGTGGAAACAGTGGTGTTGTTGCTGGTTTTGCTGGTTGCTGGTTCCCATGCTCCTGCGTGGGAACCTCCAGCATGGCTTAGCCTGAATTTCGCAGGCCGGTCGCAATCCCGTTAATGGTCAGGTGGATGGTGCGCTGGCTGCGGGCGCTGGCAAACTTGCTGACTTTGACATTGTCTTTTTCATCCTGGCGCAGGCGGCTAATGACTTCAACCTGCAAGTAATTAAGCGGGTCGATATAGGCAAAACGTTCTTGCAGGGCAGCCACCAGTTCGGGGTTGTCAGCCAGCAGTTCGCGACCGGTAATTTTCTTGAGCATGGCCAGGGTTTTGGCGTGTTCGGTTTCAATCATGCCGAAGATTTTTTCCCGGGTTGATGTTTGCGTGACCAGTGAACTGTATTGCTTGCCAATGTTCAAGTCTGATTTTGCCAGTACCATTTCCATATTGGACAGCATGGTGCGGAAGAAGGGCCAATGCTGTTCCATTTCCTGCAATTGCTCAAGACGTTCCCGGGCGGTTTCAGGGGCACCGGGTATGCCTTCATTCAGATAGGTTTCGATTGCAGTGCCTACGCCATACCAGCCGGGAATCATCAGGCGGCATTGTGCCCATGAAAAACTCCAGGGAATGGCGCGCAGGTCTTCAATACGTTGGCCGCTTTTGCGTGAAGCCGGGCGTGAGCCAATATTCAGGCCGGCAATTTCATGAATGGGGGTCGCGGCAAAGTAATATTCATTGAATTCAGGGGTGCCGTATACCAGTTGGCGATAGGTGGCCTCGGCAATGGCAGACATATGATCCATCGCATGAGCGAATTTTTCCATGTGTCTGTCCCGGGTGTTGTTCTTGGCCGAGAGACTGGCTTCCAGGGTGGCGCAAACCAGCAGTTCAAGGTGCCAGCCGCCAATATCGGCATTCTTGTATTTGCTTTGAATGACTTCGCCCTGTTCGGTCAGGCGGATTTGCCCGGCAACCGTACCGGGTGCCTGCGCCAGAATGGCATCAAAGCTGGAGCCGCCACCACGGCCTACCGAACCGCCACGGCCATGGAACAGGCGCAGGCGGATATCGTGTTTTTCAAAAACCCGGACCAGTTCGAGCTCGGTTTTGTACAAGGCCCAGTTGGACGTTAGATAACCCCCGTCCTTGTTGCTGTCAGAGTAGCCCAGCATGACTTCCTGGATACCGTTCTGAGCGTGCCGGATACGGTTTTTGACAGCTGGCAGCCCAAGCCAGCGATCCATGATGTCGGCGCCAGCCTGAAGGTCGGGAATGGTTTCAAACAGGGGGACCACAATCAGGCCGTCATCCTCTGACAGGGGCAGCAGTTCGCCGTTTTCATCGCGTTCCTGCGTGATCAGGCCGGTTTCCTGCTGCAAGACCAGGACTTCGAGCATATCGCTAAGCGTTTCTGTGTGGGAAACAATATATTGCTGAATGGTTTGTTTGCCGTAACGCTTGCAGACAAAGGCGGCCGCACGCAGGATGTCCAATTCCTTGGTGGTTTCTTCGCTGTAACCTTGCCAGGGGGAAACCAGTGGACGGCTTTGATTGAGCTCGTCCAGCAGTAGCTCTACTTTTTCTTCTTCGCTTAAGCGGGCGTAGTCAACCGGTTTACCCTTGAAGGTAATGGCGGCGCGACGGTACAGTTCGGTCAGGATTCTTTCGTGAACATCCGAGCTTTGGCGCAGATCCAGGGTGGCCAGATGAAAACCGAAAACCCGTACTGCCTGCAATAGTTTGTCCAGATGCAAAGTCACCACAGCACCTGCCTGGTTTTGTTTCAGGGAGTCGATAATGATTTCAAGATCGTCCGCAAAGGCGGCAGGGGTGGTGTAGGGCTCTGCCACATGGGTGCTGCGAATGGTAATGCTTTGGTCGGTCAGCAGGCGTGCGGTGGCGGCCAGGCGGGCATAAATATAAATCAGGGCCCGGCGATAAGGCTCATCCTGACGGTGTTTGGACTGGTCGGGGCTGAGGTCGGACAGCGTTTGCAGAGCCTTGGTCACTTGGGTCAGCGAGGTGCTGAGTGACAGTTCGGAACCCAGCGAATGCACTTCAGTCATGTAATACTCAAAAATGGCGGTTGATTGGCGCAGGACGGCATGTTTAAGCGTGTCGGCATTCACGAACGGGTTGCCGTCACGGTCTCCGCCAATCCAGGAGCCCATTTTAAGGAAGGCAGGCAGGGATGGCGTCTCACTTGCCCCGTCCTCTGACAGCGTTTTCAGATAATGATTCAGGCGGCTGTATAGCTTGGGGATGGCTGTCAGGAAGGTGTTGTTGAAATAGGCAATGGCGTTTTCAATTTCATCATCCACCATCAGCTTGTTAAAACGCAGCATGCGGGTCAGCCACAGGGTTTTGATATGACCGGCCAGTTCGGTCTCAAGCTCTGCCTGTTCGTATTCGGTAAGCGGCTTGTCGTACAGGGCCAGGCAACGCCCAATCTCGCGGTGCAGGTCCAGCGTGCTTTTGCGCTGGACCTCGGTGGGGTGGGCAGTCAAGACCGGAACAATGCATGCCTTTGTAAAGAACTCCCGGATGGCTTCCAGTGACACCCCCTGTTCTTTAAGCTTAAGCAATGTATGCTTGAAACTGCCGCGTAGCTCATCACTGTTTTCCAGCAGAATGCGGCGGTGGCGCCTGTTCTGGTCACGGTCTTCGGCCAGGTTCGCCAGGTGCAGGAAGTAACTGAACGCCCTTGACAGGGTATTGGCTTCATCATCAGACAGTGAGGTGATTTTGTCCAGCAGGACCTCACTGTCATTGATATTGCCCTCTCTGCGAAAACTGACGGCAGAACGCCGCACGGTTTCAATAACATCAAAAATGGGTTTGCCGTCGGACTCATGAATGCTTTGTCCAAGGATTTTTCCCAGCAAACGGATGTCTTGCTGTTGCTCGCTCTTTGTCTTCTTCACACTTTGTCTCTACGTTTTAATGAATTGGAAAAAAACAATTGTAGAGGCAAATGTCAGAAAGGGTAATTGAAAATTTTGAAAGACAGGCTTTCGTCGATTAAGGAAAAAACAATCTAACGCTGTTCCGCCGCAATCGCTTCGGCCCTGATCTCTTCCGTCAGGCGTGCTTTCAGCTCCATGAATTCGGGTGTTGTCTTGACGGTGTAGTGTCGGGGGTGGGGCAGGTTAACCTTGATTTCGGTTTTGATGCGTCCGGGGCGGGCACTGAAAACGGCAATCCGGTTGGCCATGAAAATGGATTCATCAATATCATGAGTCACAAACAGGACGGTTTTTTGGGCCGACTCCCAAATGCCCAGCAACAGCTCCTGCATGAGCAGGCGGGTCTGGTTGTCGAGGGCGCCAAACGGTTCATCCAGCAGCAAAATCTTGGGGTCATTGGCCAGGGCACGGGCAATCGCAGTACGTTGCTGCATGCCGCCAGACAATTGTTTGGGAAAGTGCTGTTCAAAACCTTTCAGGCCAACACGGTGAATGAAGTAACTGCTGCGTTCCTTTTGTTCGGCGGCAGTCATGCCTTTTTCACGCAGGCCAAAACAAATGTTTTGTTCTACCGTGAGCCACGGAAACAGGGTATAGCTTTGAAACACCATGCCGCGGTCGGCACCGGGACCGGTAATGCGCTGGCCATCCAGAAGCACCTGGCCGGTGGTGGGGTGATCAAGCCCGGCAATAATGCGCAGCATGGTTGATTTGCCACAGCCCGAAGGGCCCAGGATAGTGACAAAATCATTTTCCTGGACGTTGAAATTGATCGGGGTCAGGGCTTGGGTTTGTGTGCCTTTTTTACCCGGAAAGACACGGCTGATGTTTTGTATTTCCAGCTGACTCATTACAGGTTGCTCCAGGCAAATAAATGGCGGTTGACCGCCTTGAAGGCAAAGTCGGAAATCAGGCCAATAACACCAATGGTGATAATGCCAAAAATAATCTGGCCTGTGTTCATCAGGGATTGACTATTGGTAATCATGTGACCGATACCGGACGAGGCACCGATCAATTCGGCCACAATCACATAGGTCCAGGCCCAGCCCAGCACCAAGCGCAGGATTTCTGCAATTTCCGGTGCTGCACCGGGCAGTATCACGCGACGGATGATTCCCTTGTTATTGGCGCCCAGCGTATAGGCCGCTTCCACCAGATCCTTGCGGGCATTACTGACCGTGACCGAAACCATCAGAATAATCTGGAAGACCGAGCCAATAAAAATCACCAGTATTTTTTGTGCTTCATCAACACCTGCCCATAAAATCAGCAAGGGAATAAATGCTGACGCTGGCAGATAGCGACAGAAGGAAACAAAGGGCTCCAGGAACGCTTCGATAAACTTGAAGGCCCCCATGGCAATTCCCAATGGCACGGCAACCAGACACGCCAGCAGGAAACCAACCAGCACACGCATGACCGTCATACCAATATCATGAATAAAATTGTATTCCGTGAAAAGCAGGTATCCCTCTTCAAGCATGGTAAGCGGGCTGGCCAGGAAAGTGGGGGAAACAAATCCCCCCAGGGTAAAAGCGGCCCAGACGGCAACGAATACAATGAAAAAGAGCAGACCCAGCACCCACTTGAAGCGTGGGTGAACGGGATGCAACGGCCTGAATTCAAAAATTTTGTGTTGTGTTGGTTTCATTACTGCGTTATTCAAGACTTAAGACGGCATGAGTTAATTAACATAAGTCGCATCAAACAGGGCGTTCAGGTCTGCTGGCGCCTTGCGGATCACTTTGGTGTCAATCAGGATGTCGGTGGCTTCTTTCATGAAGGGAATAATGTCATTTTTGAAGTATTCGCGACTGTCTTCCTTGGTTTTCCAGGTCAGGAATGAAGCGGATTTTTCGAATTGCTCAGCAGACTGCTTAACTTCGGCGCCCATGATGGTATAGGCTTCCTTAGGATTATTTTTAATCATCTCAAGGGCATCAGAGTAGCCGGCAACAAGTGCGTAACCGGCTTTGGGGTTGTCTTTGAGCCAGGTGGGGTTGCAGCCGACAAAGTCGATGATCGCAGGGTATTCAACGGTTGTTGCCAGGATTTTGCCGCCTTTTTCGTTTTCACGAACGGTGGACAGGTAGGGTTCGTAGCTCATGGCTACATCAACCTGACCTGCATTGAATGCCTGGGCAGCAGCCTGTGGTGACAGGGTGTTGGTTTTGATTTCGGACATTTTGATGCCGTTTTTGTGCATCATGTAAGACAACAGAAAGTAAGGAGAGGCACCCGCTGTTTCCACGGCAATGGTTTTACCTTTCAGTTCCTTGATGTCATTAACGTCATTGCGTACCGCGATGCCATCGGCGCCATGGGAGGCATCCAGCATGAATATTTGGGTGACCGGTACATTGTTGGCATTCCAGGCGATGAAGCTGTCGATGGTGGTGGCCACACATTGCAAAGAGCCGGAAGCGTAGGCCAGCAGACGGTCTTTAACGGGCAGGAATTTGATGTCGACATCCAAACCGTGTTTTTTGAAAAAGCCGGCTTTTTGTGCCAGGGTCAGGGGGGCAAATCCGGTCCAGCCAGACATGCCAATGACCACTTTGGTGGTTTCCTGGGCCGAGGCGGTAGCGGATACGGTAGAAAAACACAGGCTCAGGCCGACAAACAATGCTTTTTTCATTAAAGACATGATCTTTCCTTCGAGGTAACAGTAGGTGTGTTTTGGGGCGGTTATTTAAATACCAGGCAAGCCAAGATTTTATGACAGATTTGCGTAAATACGATTTATTCCCATGGAATTCGGTTAATTAGTTTTGGAAAATGATTGTTTTTTGTGGTTGAAGAATCATCTGGACACAAGACAGTCGTCTACGTATAATTTACGCTTCAAACAGGGGTACTAAGCATTCGCTTGGTTGAGAGAGACCCTTTGTACCAGTACGGATAATGCCGAGGCTGGGAGTTCAACATTCGAATCCCTCGAAAGTCATTCCCTATTCGGCTCCAATTTTTTCATTTGGAGCAATCATGAGCGCTAAACCCATTTTTTCCGCAGCCACTGCACAGGTTGACAATGCGGCTGTCCAGTCATTGCCACGGTCACGCAAAATTTATGAACAGGGGTCACGCCCTGATATTCGCGTGCCTTTTCGGGAAATCTCGCAAGATGACACCCCCACTATGTTTGGTGGTGAAAAGAACCCACCGCTGACGGTTTACGATACCAGCGGCCCTTATACCGATCCCACCGTGCGGATTGATATTCGAAAAGGCTTGCCGGCATTGCGCAACGCCTGGATTGAAGAGCGCAATGATACCGAAGTGCTGGGTGGCCCCAGCAGTGAATACGGGCGGCAGCGCCTGCAAGACCCGCAGCTGGCCGCCATGCGTTTTGAATTGCAGCGCCCGCCACGACGCGCCAGGGCCGGGCAAAACGTCACGCAAATGCACTATGCGCGCAAAGGGATTGTGACCCCTGAAATGGAGTTCGTGTCCATCCGTGAAAACATGCGGGTGGAGCAGTACCTGGAAAGCCTGCGCCAAAGTGGGCCCGAAGGGGAAAAACTGGCCGCACGCATCAGCCGCCAGCATCCGGGCCAGTCGTTTGGGGCATCCATTCCCCAGCGCATCACGCCGGAATTCGTGCGCGATGAAATTGCCCGTGGCCGTGCCATTATTCCGGCCAATATCAACCACCCTGAAATTGAACCGATGGTGATTGGCCGCAATTTCCTGGTCAAGATCAATGCCAATATTGGCAACTCGGCCTTGGGGTCGGGCATTCACGAAGAAGTGGAGAAAATGACCTGGGCCATCCGCTGGGGTGGCGATACGGTGATGGATTTGTCGACGGGTAAAAATATTCATGAAACCCGCGAGTGGATCATCCGCAATTCGCCGGTGCCGATTGGCACCGTGCCCATTTACCAGGCGCTGGAAAAAGTCGATGGCAAGGCCGAAGAATTGACTTGGGAAATTTTCCGGGACACCTTGATTGAACAGGCCGAGCAGGGTGTGGATTACTTCACCATTCATGCCGGTGTGCGTTTGCCTTTCATTCCCATGACCGCCAATCGCATGACGGGTATTGTGTCGCGGGGTGGTTCGATTATGGCCAAATGGTGCCTGGCGCATCACAAGGAAAGTTTCCTGTACGAGCATTTTGAAGATATTTGCGACATCATGAAAGCTTATGATGTGAGCTTCTCGCTGGGAGACGGCTTGCGCCCGGGCTCGGGTTACGATGCCAACGACGAAGCCCAATTTGCCGAGCTGAAAACCCTGGGCGAATTAACCCAGGTGGCCTGGAAGCACGATGTGCAGGTCATGATTGAAGGTCCCGGTCATGTACCGATGCACCTGATTCGTGAAAACATGGACATGCAGCTGGAACATTGCCATGAAGCACCGTTTTATACGCTGGGCCCGCTCACTACCGATATTGCGCCCGGCTACGATCACATCACTTCAGGCATTGGGGCCGCCCTGATTGGCTGGTACGGTACCGCCATGCTTTGTTATGTAACCCCTAAAGAACACCTGGGTCTGCCCAATAAGAAAGATGTGAAAGATGGCATTATTACCTACAAAATTGCCGCTCATGCCGCTGATTTGGCCAAAGGGCATCCGGGCTCAGCCATTCGGGACAATGCCCTGTCCAAGGCACGTTTTGAGTTCCGCTGGGACGACCAGTTCAACCTGGGGCTTGACCCGGATACGGCCAAGGATTTTCATGATGAAACCCTGCCCAAAGATTCCATGAAAGTGGCGCATTTCTGCTCCATGTGCGGACCGCATTTTTGCAGCATGAAAATCACCCAGGATGTGCGTGAATATGCCGAACAGCAGGGAATCAGTGACAAGGATGCCCTGCAAAAAGGCATGCAGGAAAAATCCATCGAATTCGTGAAAAAGGGCGCCGAGATTTATCATCAGGCGTAAGCGGTGGAAGACTGATGGTTCCCACGCGGGAGCATGGGAACAAGAAGTTAGCATCTAGTCTCCACGCTCCTGCGTGGTGACCCCAGTCTCCCCTCGCAGCTCGTTCCCATGCTCCTGCGTGGGAATGCCTACCGCAGCCTGGTCCCCCAGCCATATCTGTGCACAGGAACGCCTAATCACCAAACCATTTCAAGCTTGAATGAAGTCCGGCAGTTTCACCCACCACAATAAGGGCGGGGGCTTGTGCCTGTTTGGCCAGTTCAGGCAGTTGTGCCAGGGTACCGGTCTGAACCTGCTGGTTCTTGCGGGTACCATGGCTGATAATGGCAATGGGTGTGTTTTCTTTGCGGCCATGGGCAATCAGCTGGTGTGAAATTTCCTCGGCCTTGATGGTGCCCATGTAAATCACTAATGTCTGTTTGCCACGGGCCAGGGTTTTCCATTCCAGCTCATCACCATCGGGGCGGCAGTGGCCGGTAATGAACATGGCGGTTTGAGCGTGATCACGGTGTGTGAGCGGAATACCGGCATAGGCGGTTGCGCCCAGTGCCGCGGTAATGCCCGGAATCACCCGGTAAGCAATGTTTTCTTCACGCAGGGCTTCCAGTTCTTCGGCTCCACGGCCAAAGACAAACGGGTCGCCTCCTTTCAGGCGCACCACGCGCAGGCCCTGTTTGGCGTATTTGATCAGGCGCTGGTTGGTGTCTTCCTGGGCGACCGAATGCGCGCCTGCCCGTTTACCCACCGATTCCCGAATCGCATCACGGCGTACCAGTTCCAGGATTTCATCGCTGATCAGGGCATCGTACAATACGATATCGGCCTGCTGAATGGCTTGCAGCGCTTTTAAGGTAAGCAGCTCCGGGTCACCGGGGCCGGCACCGACCAGCGTGACTTCACCGGGCTGGCGGGTATGGCCATTCAGCTGTTGTTCCAGTTCTTCTTCGGCCTGTTGGGGTTGTCCGTTTGCCATCAGGGTGTTAAAACGGCTGGCAAACAGGTTCTCCCAGAAGCGGCGGCGTTCCGTGATGTTGCTCAGGCGCGCTTTGACCTGCTCGCGCCATTTGCCAGCCAGGCTGGCGACTTCACCTAAATGATGGGGAATCAGGGCTTCCAGTTTTTCCCGCAGCAGCCGGATCAGGACAGGAGAAGTGCCCTGGCTTGAAATGGCAATTTGAATGGGGGCACGGTCAATGACGGAGGGCAGGATGAAGGAGCAGAGCTCCTGGGTATCCACAATATTTACCAGTTTCTGGCGCCGCTCGGCTTCGCTGGCGATCTGGCGGTTCAGTGCTGCATTGTCGGTGGCACCAATAACCAGAAATACATCATTTAATTGCTCTGCCTGAAACGAGTCTGCAACATGGCTGATACGGTCTTCCTTGACCCATTGGGCCACTTCATCACAAAGCGCCTGGGCAGCCATGCGCACCTGGGCGCCGGCTTTGAGCAGGGAAGCAATTTTACGTGCGGCAACGTGGCCACCACCGACAACCAGGACGGGGCGCTTGTTGAGATTGGTGAAGATGGGGTAATAAGAAGACATCAGAAACCAGGAGCGATAAGAAACAATGATGGGATCTGATGAATGCTATATGAAATATTTAATAAATAAAAATAACTATTTCATTGATGTTTAAAACTGAAGGTTATATAAGGTTGTTGGCTATATTGGTGCCCATGCTCCAGCGTGGGCACCGGAAGGCACCGGCGCATGAACTCAGGCTTTGGCAAACTTGCGCAGCACCACCATATTGTTGCGGTGCATCAGTTCAGCGGCGGTCATTGAGCCCAGAATGGTTTCAATTTTATGGGTGGGCTGGCGCATGATGCGGCGGGTGTCTGAGGAGGAATAGTTGATCAGGCCGCGTGCATATTCAACATTGTTTTCATCCATGCAGGCCACGACATCGCCCCGTTCAAACTCACCATTGACGCGGATAACGCCCACGGGCAGCAGGCTTTTTCCTTGCAGGGTAAGGGCTTTGAGGGCACCTTCATCCAGGGTGATCTGGCCGCGCAGCCGCAGGTGATCGGCCAGCCATTGTTTACGGGCAGAGCGTACCGCCACCGAGGCACGCAATTCGCTGCCAATGGATTCTCCCTGACTTAAGCGTTCAAGTACGTTAGGTTCACGGCCCGAGGCAATGACGGTATGTGCACCGCTATTGGCTGCACGTTTGGCCGCCAGCACTTTGGTGGCCATGCCACCGGTACCAATATTGGAGCCGGCGCCACCGGCCATTTCCTCAAGTGCAGGATCGCCTGCCGTGGCCACCGAGATGAGTTTGGCCTGTGGGTTCTTGCGTGGGTCGCTGTCATACAGGCCGCTTTGGTCAGTCAAAATAATTAAAACATCCGCCTCAATTAAATTGGTGACCAGGGCACCCAGCGTATCGTTGTCGCCCAGGCGGATTTCATCGGTAACCACGGTGTCGTTTTCGTTAACGATGGGAATGACCCCCAGATCAAGCAGGGTAAACAGGGTGGAACGGGCATTCAGATAGCGGTGGCGATCGGCCAGGTCTTCATGGGTTAACAAAATCTGGGCGGCGCACAGATTGTGCTCATGAAATGCGGTTTCATAGGCCTGAATCAGTCCCATTTGTCCGATTGCCGCGGCAGCCTGCAGTTCGTTCATGGCTTTGGGGCGGGTTTGCCAGTTAAGGCGTGCCATGCCTTCGGCCACTGAACCGCTGGATACCAGAACCACTTGCTTGTTTTGTTTCCTGAGCGCGGCAATTTGCGATGCCCACTGCCGGATGGCGGTGTTATCCAGGCCCTTGCCATTATTGGTAACAAGAGAAGAGCCCACTTTAATGACAATACGTTGGGCTGAATGAACGGCAGATTGGGGCACGGTGCTCATGATGTGAATCGGGAGAGAAACAAAAAATAAATGATTGATTAAAGGTTATGACGGGAATCATCAAAGCGCGGATCTTCAGGGGTATAGTTTTCCTGCTGTTTATCCTGCTCGAGATGTTCTTGAGCCTTGACTTTGTCGAGGTACTCTTGCAAAGCCCAGACCAGTTCTTGCGTGCCTTCGCCGCTAAGGGCTGAAATGGCAAATACCGGGCCATCCCATCCGAATTCCTGGCAGAAGCGTTGTTTGATTTCTTCCGGGTTTTCAAGCATATCCAGTTTGTTAAGCACCAGCCAGCGGGGCTTGTTGTACAGTTCCGCATCGTACAGGCGCAGTTCTTCCACAATGGCCCTGGCATCGGCCACGGCTTTTTCGACGGGATCGACATCGGGATCAAGGGAGGAAACATCGACCAGGTGCAGCAATACCCGGGTACGGGTAAGGTGGCGCAGGAACAGGTGGCCCAGGCCAGCCCCTTCGGATGCCCCTTCAATTAAACCGGGAATGTCGGCCACGACAAAACTGCGAGCCGCCGAGGTGCGCACCACACCCAGGTTGGGGTGCAGCGTGGTAAACGGATAATCGGCAATTTTAGGTTTGGCGTTGGAAATTTTGGTGATAAGGGTGGATTTGCCGGCATTGGGCATGCCCAGCAGGCCCACATCGGCCAGTACCTTCAATTCCATTCTCAGTTTGCGCTGTTCACCTTCGGTACCATGGGTAAACTGGCGCGGTGCGCGATTGACGCTGGATTTGAAATGCAGGTTACCCAAGCCGCCCTGGCCGCCCGCTGCCAGGGTGACTTGTTCACCGTGGCGATCCAGGTCGAACAGCTGCTCGCCTGTTTCATAGTCATAAATAACCGTGCCGACGGGAACCCGCAAGGTAATATCGGGTGCGGCTGCACCGTACTGGTCGGAGCCTCGGCCATTTTCACCGTTTTTGGCACGGTGCAGGCGGGCATAGCGAAAATCGATAAGGGTATTGATATTGCGGTCGGCGATGGCATAAATGCTACCGCCACGACCGCCGTCTCCGCCGTCGGGGCCGCCTTTGGGAATAAATTTTTCACGCCGGAAGCTGGCTGCGCCATTGCCGCCTTTTCCTGCGATCACTTCGATGGTGGCTTCGTCTACGAATTTCATGGTTCGCTTTTCTGCTTATAAACAGTTATTCTAAATCCAAATTGCGTTAGCTGCATTTCGGAAGGGGATAAAAATAAAAATGCCGCTCACCTGATAGAGTGAACGGCATTGATTGTTTTTGAAACTGCGCTTATTCAGCAGCAATAACAGAAACGGTTTGCTTGTTGAGTGCGCCTTTTACAGAGAACTGTACGCTGCCATCAACCAATGCAAATAAAGTGTGGTCTTTGCCGATACCTACGTTGGTTCCGGGGTGGAAACGAGTGCCACGCTGACGAACAATGATGGATCCTGCCGGGATTACCTGACCACCGTACGCTTTAACACCCAGACGTTTGGATTCTGAGTCGCGGCCGTTGCGGGTTGAGCCGCCGCCTTTCTTTTGTGCCATGATTAGCTCCTGCTGTATTAAGGTAAGTCGAAATTAAGCTGTGATAGCTTCGATAACGATTTGTGTGTAATTTTGGCGATGGCCTTGGTGACGCTGATAGTGCTTGCGACGGCGCATTTTGAAAATTTTCACTTTATCGTGACGACCCTGTGCAAGAACCTTTGCTTTCACCACAGCACCAGCAACTAAAGGAGTACCAACCTTGATTGATTCACCTTCGCCTACTGACAGAACCTGGTCTAGCGAGATTTCTTGCCCAATGTCAGCCGGTATCTGTTCTATCTTAAGTTTTTGACCTTCGGCAACACGATACTGTTTGCCACCGGTTTTTATGACCGCGTACATATGGTTTAACCTCAAAAATAATTAAGTAACATAGCAAAATTTATGCTAAGCCTTGCATTTTATCCTGCTTGCTTCTGAAAAGTCAAATAAATCAATTGCTTGATGAAATAAAGTTGGGTACCTGGGGGGATGGGTGTGGTTTTCAGGCACGTGCCCAGGTATGGCCCGTCACAAAGCCGCGATGGTTTTCCCGGTAAAGTCCGGGATGCGCCGGGTCTTCCTGAAGGGCAGCAAGCAGGAGGGGTTCGGCAGGGTGGTCATCGGCAAGGAAATGCAGGCCAAGCTGTTGCTGTAACTGCGAGGCATCAAGTGTTTGTCCGGATGTCGCCCATGCTTCGGATAACCAGTTCAGCCGGGGCAGGACAAGCCAGCGAATGTTGTCGGGCTGGCGGGCAAGGCGGGCCAGGAAATCGGGCAGACGCAGCCACCAGCCTTTATTATGAGCCGGATTCAGGCAGTCAAGCGTGGTTTTTCCTGGGAACAGATAGCTGTCCCAATCGCTACCTTGCAAGGGATAAAACAGCCAGCCTTTCAGGTAAATCCCCCATTCATCCACCTGCCTGCCCAGCCGGGTGGTAATTTGCTCATGAGCGGACAGTTGCAATTGGTGGTTAAACAGACGTTGTGTTTTTCTGTATAGCGTGTCGTGCAACTGGGTGCCAACGAAACGATGCAATTCCTTGTTGGCCTGCCCGTCAGTAGGCAGATCGGGCGCTTCAGATAAGGGCACGTAAAGGTAAAGCTTGACGGCCAGTTCCCAGTGATGAATGGCTCCGGTTTTGTTTTCCTGCCAAATGTAATCTACTTCTCCCAGCGTTTTACGGCCTTTTTCCGGGGCAACCGGTTCCAGGTGAATAGGGTGGTGGTGCAGTAAAAGCCGGGTGTCCTGGCAGTGGTCCAGCCCCAGTTTCAGAAGGTGTTCGGCATATAGACCCAGACGCCTGAAGCGGGTTTCCGTTTGGGGCGTCAAAGCCATCGGATGTTGCTGCTCTTGGTACATCCATTGCATGATGTGTTGCAGGCAATGATCCGGAAAGCGGGCGGGGGGGTAAGAGGCAAAGCCGGGTGCCAGCAAGGGTTGGGTATGCAGCAGCCAGTACAGGTCGCGCCAGGCCTGGCAGGGTAATGTGGGCTGTTTGGCAGAAAAAAACCGGTCAACGACAGGCGTGACCGGTTTTTGTGGGACAGTCATGTCGTATCAGGAACGGTAATCTGCGTTAATGGTGACGTACTCATGAGAGAAGTCGCAGGTGTAAACTGTCTCGGTCACATCGCCGCGACCCAGGGAAATGCGCACCAGGATTTCGGCTTCGTTCATGACGCGTTGGCCATCTTCTTCCTGGTAAGCCGGGGAGCGGCCGCCGTTTTCGGCTACCAGCACATCACCCAGCCATAAGCGGGTTTTGTTCACGTCAAGGTCTTCGATACCCGCGTAACCCACCGCAGCCAGAATGCGGCCCAGGTTTGGATCGGAAGCATAAAACGCGGTTTTCACCAGTGGTGAGTGGGCAATGGCATAAGCAACTTTAAGTGCTTCTTCGGAATTGCCTGCGTCTTCAATGCGAACGGTAATGAATTTGGTGGCCCCTTCGGCATCGCGTACGATTTTTTGTGCCAGCTCGCGAGCCATGGCAGTCAGTTCGTTCTTGATGGTTTCGTAGTGAGGGCTGCTGGTGTTGTCTACCTGAATGCCACTTTGACCGGTGGCGGCTACGATGAAAGAGTCATTGGTGGAGGTGTCGCCATCAACCGTGATACGGTTGAAAGAATGATTGGCAATGTCCAGGGTGAGTGACTTGAGCAGCTGGGGCTCGATATCGGCATCGGTTGCCAGGAAGCCCAGCATGGTTGCCATGTTGGGGCGAATCATGCCAGCGCCTTTGCTGATACCGGTAAAGGTCACGGTTCTGCCATCAATCTCGATTTGTTTGGAGCAGATTTTTGGCTGGGTATCGGTGGTCATGATGCCGTAAGCGGCTTTCATCCACTCGTTTTTACCCAAGGCACTGATGGCCTGGGGCAGGGCGGCAATGATTTTTTCGCAAGGCAGGGGCTCAAGAATGACGCCAGTGGAAAAAGGAAGGATTTGTTCTTCCAGTACACCGAGTTCTTTGGCCAGGGCATGGCAAGTGGCATACGCACGTTCAAGACCATCAGCGCCAGTGCCTGCGTTGGCATTGCCTGTGTTGATGAGCAATGCACGGATGTCATGACCGGCTTGCAAACGAGATTCGCAGATTTGAACAGGCGCGGCACGGAAACGGTTTTTGGTAAAAACACCCGCTACGGCAGTACCTGGGCTGAATTTGAAAACAGTAAGATCTTTACGGTTTTCTTTTTTGATGCCAGCTTCGGTCACACCGATTTCTACGCCTGCGACAGGAAAAATATCAGTTTCTTTGGGAATATGAAGATTGACAGCCATTCTGCTTTTCTGCCCCTGGGGTTATGGAATACCCTTAATAATAACCGTAAATAACTGGAGATGCTATAAAAAGTGGTAGGGCTGAAAAAAATGTGGTGAGTGGTATAAAGTTTTGATGTGTTTTTCAAATATGCTTGCTTGTAACGGAATTAAAAGCTCTCCCGAAAGCGGTTGGTAATTTCCCAAAAGCAAGTGCCAGAATAATAAAAACGCAAAGCAATGAAAATGACCGCATAAAACCATGCGGTCATTTTGGGGTACAGGCTCAAAAGCCCGAACAGAAGTTTATTACTATTCAACCATCAATCAAATAGCCGCAAAAGCCTTTTCCGCCGCATCCAGCGTTTGGGCAATGATGGCATCATCGTGTTTGGCCGATACAAAGCCCGCCTCAAACGCGGACGGTGCCAGATGAACGCCCTGGTCCAGCATGGCATGGAAAAACACTTTGAAGGCTTCTATATTGGCATCGGACACTTCAGCAAAGCTGGTGGGAATGCTTTCGCGGAAATACAGGCCGAACATGCCGCCTACCGAATCGGCGCAGAATGTGACACCGGCGGCCTTGGCGCGCTCGCTTAGGCCATTGACCAGTTTCTGGGTTTGCGCCGCCAGGTTTTCATAAAAGCCGGGGCGACCCAGGATGTCCAGGGTGGCCAGGCCGGCGGCAACCGAGACCGGGTTGCCGGAAAGCGTGCCTGCCTGGTACACCGCGCCCAATGGGGCAATGTGTTTCATGACATCGGCACGGCCACCAAAGGCGCCTACCGGCATGCCACCGCCAATTACTTTGGCCAGGGTGGTCAGGTCGGGGGTAACACCGCTTAAACCTTGCACGCCTTGTGGGCCAGCCCGAAAACCGGTCATCACTTCATCAAAAATCAGCAGGGCACCGTATTGTGTGCACAATTCACGCAGGCCTTCCAGGAAGCCGGGGGCCGGCTTGATCAGGTTCATGTTGCCGGCAATGGGCTCAACGATAATGCAGGCAATGTCATCGCCATGCTGTTTGAAGGCTTCACTAACGGCATCAAGGTCGTTGTAGTCAAGCACGATGGTGTGTGTCACGAACTCGGGCGGCACGCCGGCAGAAGTGGGGTTGCCAAAGGTGAGCAGACCCGAACCGGCCTTGACCAGCAGGCTGTCGGCATGACCATGGTAGCAGCCTTCAAATTTAATGATTTTGGCGCGGCCGGTGGCACCACGGGCCAGGCGAATGGCGCTCATGGTGGCCTCGGTGCCCGAACTGACCAGACGAACCTGCTCAATGGAGGGCAGGCGCTTGATGATGGCTTCGGCCAGCAGGGTTTCACCTTCGGTGGGCGCGCCAAACGAAAGACCGTTAACCGCTGCGTCTTGCACGGCCTTGACAACTTCAGGGTGGGCATGGCCCACAATGGCAGGGCCCCATGAGCCCAGGTAATCAATGTATTGCTTGCCGTCGGCATCCCAGATATGAGCATCGCGTGCCTTGCTGATGAAGCGGGGGGTGCCGCCTACCGAGCGGAATGCGCGGACGGGAGAGTTGACACCGCCAGGAATGGATTGTGCGGCGCGGGCAAAGAGTTCTTCGTTACGTGACATGAGATTCAGTTTTCAAAAAGGTTGGAAAGGGCCTGGGCCGTACTGCGGATATCGGTTTGTTCAAACAGTCCGGAAATGACGGAAATACTGTCCGCACCGGCCTGGATGACGCTTTGGGCATTATGGATGTCTATGCCGCCAATACCCACCAGGGCGGGGCGTGGAGATTGGTTTTGTACCAGCAGTCTGGCAGCGGGAAAAAGATCAAGGGTCGCTTTTTCGGCCTCGGGTTTGACCTGTGAGGCAAACAGTGCGCCAAAGGCGACATAGTCCAGGTCCTGTTCGATGGCCTGCCGGGCCTTGTCCAGCTCATTGTAGCAGGACACGCCAATCAGCAAGGGGGTCTGACGTGGGTGGCTGGCCGCCTGTTGCCGGACAAACCCGGGGTTTGCGTCGTCACGACCCAGGTGAACGCCGTCCGCATCAATCGCCAGGGCCAGTTTCCAGTCGTCATTAATGAAAAAAAGCGTGCCGTGCTGTTGGCAGATGTCGGCCACCTTGGCGGCTTGCTCAAGGGCCGTTTCAAACGGCGTGTTTTTGCGACGCCATTGCAGTACCGTCATACCGCCTTCACAGGCTTGTTCAATGGCTTTGTAGAGTTTTTCAATGTCGTCCCAGGCGGGGGTAATGCCATACAGCCCTCGGGGGAAACGCAGTTTTTCAGTCATGGTCAAATTGATTGGGCATGGGTTTTCCCATGCCTAAGGGGTAGCATTGTTCAAGTATTGATTGGGTGTATTGTATTGCTTTTTCAGAGGCTTGCAAAACGGGCATGCCTTTGGCCAGGTAACAGCAAAGGGCCGTGCTGGCAATGTCTCCGGCTTCGGGGTGGCGGTCGGGAAAATAAGCGCTCACAAGCTCCGTGCCTTCAGGGCTGTACAGGATGTTGGTTTTTTTTCTGTCCTCAAGTGGTTGACCCAGCAACAGGCAATGGCGGGCACCTTGCCCAAGGATGAACGGGATGAGATCTTGTGTGTTGCTGTTGTCTTCGCCGGCCCATTGATTGGCGTACGTGTGGTCAAGTACCACGGTGTGCGCCAGGGGCAGCAACAAGTCCTTGACCGCGCTGATGATGTCTTCAATATCTTCAGGGTCAGGGCTGTTAAGGGTGTTGAAAAAGGTTTTGCCCAGATCCACCACCAAAGGCGCGGTGTCGTAATCGGCAGCGATTTGCGCGATGATGCTGACGGTTTCGGTCGAACAAAAACCATTGGCCTTGATGGCCTGGATGGCACAGTCTTCCAGCAGGCAGCGGGCCTGGTTGTTCAATATTTCCGGGTCAACTGGATGGATGGATTCGGTGGCAGCGGTGTCCTGGACGGCCAGGGCGGTGATTGAGGCCAGCGGGTGGCATTTCAGGCGGTTGGCCGTAATCGCTCCGGCGGGCAGACCGAACCGTCCGCTGGGGTCGAAAACATTGAAAAATAATACGGTTGCGGGTAAGGAATTGGACACAATCTGGCTTTGTTTCTGTACTATTGGGATTATTGGATTGTAGCCATTTTCGATAAATCAAATATCGGGAATGATTTCAAACTAAAATTAAGGTTTCATTTATATTTATTGTTGGAAAGTATCTCTATGCGCACTTGGATGTGTTTGATTTGTGGTTGGGTTTATGACGAAGAAGCCGGCTTGCCCGAAGAGGGTATTGCACCGGGTACCAAATGGGAAGATGTACCGCCAAATTGGGTCTGTCCCGAATGCGGTGCCCGCAAGGAAGATTTCGAGATGATGGAAATCTGATCAACAGTAAGAACAAAATAATCCAGGGAGTCAATCATGGAAGAACAGCCAGCGCCAACAGAGCCCGGTTTCATGAGCATGGCCAACCAGTTCCTGATGGCCATGCCTTCACATAACTCAGACCTTTTTGAAGGCGGGGTTATTTATGTTTGCGAGCATTCAGAGCAGGGCGCACTGGGCCTGCTGTTAAACCGACCCACCGACTTGTCCGTGAAAACCTTGCTCGAAAGGCTGGAACTTGACGTTCAGGAATCGGACCCCAAAGGGATTGTTTTTTATGGTGGTCCGGTCCAGACAGACCGGGGTTTTGTGTTGCACAGTCCGGTTCGCAACTACCGTTCAAGCGTTGTTTTGGGTGATATGGCTTTAACCACGTCACGCGATGTCCTTGAAGATGTGGCCAAGGGTACCGGCCCTGAAAAAGTGTTTATATCACTGGGTTATTCGGGTTGGAATGCCGGGCAGCTGGAACAGGAAATTGCCGATAATGCCTGGCTGAATGTCGATGCCGACATGTCGGTGATTTTTGACAAGGCACCCGCCGAACGTTATGTGGCGGCCCTGGCCCTGCTGGGCATTGAGCCTTCTGCCCTGTCAGGTGAATCCGGGCATGCCTGAGCAGACTTTTCTGGCCTTTGATTTCGGCCTGAAGAAAATTGGCGTTGCCATTGGCAACAGCCTGACCAAAAGCGCCCGTCCGCTGTGTATCCTGAGGCCTGCCACCAAACAGGCCCGTTTCGAGCAAATCGCTCAACTACTGAACGAGTGGCAGCCCGATTGTGTCATAGTCGGCCTGCCGCTCACGCTCGAGGGCCAGGAACAGCCAGCCTCATTGCAAAGCCGGCGTTTTGCCAACCAGCTTAACGGGCGATTCGCCGTCAAGGTTGAGCTGGTCGATGAACGGGGCTCCAGTCTGGAGGCCCAGTCGTACCTGGGCAACAACGATGATGATGATGCGGTGGCCGCATCCATTATTTTGCAACGTTATCTGGATAAGCTGGCGTAAAATGACAAAACATGATTTTGACAATTACAGGAAGAAACAATGGAGTTAACTCTACCTAGAGCGGAAGACTTGTATGCGCATATGAAAGCGGGCATTGAAGATCTTCTTGGGAAACTTGACCCTGACTTGGTGCACCTGGTTGGCATTTATTCGGGGGGTGCCTGGTTGGTGGAACGGTTGCAAAAAGACCTCAAGCTGAAAAATCCCTCCGGCGTGATCAACACCAGTCTGTATCGGGACGATTTTCATAAAATCGGCCTGCATTCGCAGGTTCTGCCCAGCTCCATTCCCTTTGAGGTCAATGGCAAGCATATCATCATGGTGGACGATATTTTGTATACCGGTCGCACCACAAGGGCTGCCATCAACGAGCTTTTCGATTACGGGCGTCCCGCTTCCATTTCCCTGGCCGTACTTATTGACCGTGGTGGCCGTGAGCTGCCGGTAGCCCCCAATATATGCGGCGGCGTGATTCCCCTGGAAAAAGGAACCAATTTTGTGTTGTCACAAAATGAACAAAGATTATTTGATATTGATTTAAAAAAGGAAAACGTCGGTGCATAATCCTCAGCTTAATCGACACGGAGAGTTAACGCATTTACTGAGTACAGAGGGATTGCCCAAAGATATTCTGACTCACATCCTGGATACTGCACAAACTTTTGTTCCCCTGGCGGAACGGGAAGTCAAGAAAGTGCCGCTGTTGCGTGGCAAGAGCGTTTTCAATCTTTTCTTTGAAAACTCAACACGTACCAGAACCACGTTCGAGATTGCGGCAAAGCGTTTGTCAGCAGATGTATTCAACCTGAATATCAATGCCTCATCTACGGCCAAAGGCGAGTCCCTGCTGGACACCATCAGTAATTTGACGGCCATGCAGGCCGATATTTTTGTGGTCAGGCACGAAGCCAGCGGTGCGCCTTATCTTATCGCCCAGCATGTCGAACCGCATATTCATGTGGTTAATGCGGGTGATGGCCGTCATGCACACCCCACCCAGGGTCTGCTTGATATGTACACGATCCGTCATTTCAAGAAAGACTTTTCCAATTTAACGGTCGCCATTGTGGGTGACATTTTGCATTCGCGCGTGGCCCGTTCCGACATTCATGCACTCACTACACTGGGAGCGGCAGAAATTCGTGCGATTGCCCCACTAACCCTGTTGCCGGGTGGACTTGAGCAAATGGGGGTTCGTGTCTTCACGAATATGGAGCAGGGTCTGAAAGACGTGGATGTGATTATCATGCTGCGTCTGCAAAATGAACGCATGAAAGGGGCACTATTGCCTTCTTCGCAAGAGTATTTCAAGCATTATGGCTTAACACGGGAAAAACTTGCTTATGCCAAACCTGATGCCATCGTCATGCATCCTGGCCCCATGAACCGAGGGGTTGAAATTGATTCTGCTGTTGCCGATGGCGATCAGGCGGTCATTCTGAACCAGGTGAATTTTGGTATTGCAGTCCGGATGGCTGTTATGAGTATTGTGGCAGGAGCTAGTCAGTGAAAATCTTGATTAAAAACGGTCGTTTGCTTGATCCCAAAAACGGCATTGACCAGACATGTGATATTTCAATTGCTTCCGGACGCGTGGTGGGCATTGGCAAGGCGGATCCTTCGTTCGAGGCCAAACGCGTTATTGATGCGCAAGGGCTGGCGGTCGTGCCTGGCCTGGTCGATTTGTCTGTCCGTTTGCGTGAGCCCGGTTTCGAGCACCGCGCAACCCTTGAGTCCGAGATGCATGCCTCGCTGGCAGGTGGTGTGACCAGCCTGGTCATTCCTCCGGATACCGATCCGGTACTTGATGAGCCCGGGCTGGTGGAAATGCTGAAACACCGCGCCAAACAGCTTAATCAGGCCAATCTATACCCATTGGGTGCCATGACGCAGGGTCTGAAAGGAGAAATCATCACTGAAATGGCTGAGCTGACCGAAGCCGGCTGTGTGGCGTTTTCTCAGGCGGTGCGTCCATTAATTGATTACGGTGTGCTGTTCCGTACCATGCAGTATGCCAAAACCTTCGACTATACCTTGTGGCTATATCCCTTCGATGCGGGCTTGTCCAAGGGGGGCGTAGCCGCCAGTGGGCCATTTGCTTCGCGTACGGGACTGGCAGGTGTGCCTGTGCAGGCTGAAACCATTGCCTTGCATGCCCTGTTCGAGTTGCAAAAAAGCACGGGTGTGCGTTTGCACTTGTGCCGGGTTTCAAGTGCGGCCGGGCTGGATCTGGTACGCAAGGCCAAGGCCGAAGGCTTGCCGGTCAGTTGTGATGTGTCTATCAACCAGATTCACCTGATCGACCAGGACATCGGTTTTTTTGACAGCAATTATCGTCTGGATCCACCTTTACGTTCACAGCGTGACCGTGATGCGATCCGTCAGGGCCTGGCCGATGGCACGATTGATGCCATTTGTTCCGATCATACGCCTGTTGACGATGATGGCAAGCTCCTGCCGTTTTCCGAGGCGGAGCAGGGTGCGACCGGTGTGGAACTGTTATTCTCCCTGGTTTATAAATGGGCCCTGGAAACCAAAACCCCGGTATTGGACGCATTGGCCAAAATCACCACACAGCCGGCCTCCATTCTGTTGTCCGGTGCGCCTGCACTGCCACCTTGCGGTCAGCTGGATATTGGTGCGCCTGCTGATTTGGCGCTGGTGGATCTTGACGCTGCCTGGGTTGTCAACCGTGAAACCATTTTCAGCCAAAGCTGCCATACGCCATTTTTTGGCTATGAACTGCCGGCCAAGGTCAAAATGACCCTGGTGAGTGGACGGGTTGTGTGGGAGTCGGCTTGATTCTGCGAATAATGCTTTTCAGCATAAGGGTTTTTTTTCTGATCCTTATGCTGGCGTTTGGCCTGGTAACCACCTCCTTGCTGTATCCATTGCTTAAGCAGTCCTCACGCGACATTATCACCCGTTGCTGGTCACGTCATTTGATGAAAGTCTGTGGCGTGCGTATTGTGGTTGAAGGGCAGCCTATCCTGAAAGGCGCGGTCATGTGGGTGGCCAACCATGTTTCATGGATCGATATCTTTATCCTGAACAGTTGTCGCACGACCTCATTTATTGCAAAAAGTGAAATCAGGAGCTGGCCGGTGATTGGCTGGCTGGTGGCATCGGTTGGCACGATTTTTATCGAACGGGGCCAGCGTCATGCCATTTCCCGGGTGAGCAAGTCTATTCTTGGGCTTTTCGGCAACGGGGCCTGTGTTGGCCTGTTCCCTGAAGGGACAACCACCGATGGTATGGATATGCGTTCCTTGCATACCAGCCTGTTTGAGCCACCGCTCAGGGCGATGGTGCCCATTCAGCCGGTGGCGCTTGTCTTCACGCAGCATGGCCGGCGCAGTGGTGCGGTGGCCTTTGTGGGTGAGCAGACTCTGGTGAACAATATCTGGCACTTGCTAAGTTCACGGGGTGTGCTGGTTTATGTCCGTTTTCTTGAACCGCTTAATCAGCCTGGTGTGCCGGTAGAGGCCACACGGACTGAAATTGCCGGTGAAATTCGTACGGCTATTATTCAGGAACTGAAAAAAGAGCTGGCCTGAGCAAATCCTGGGTATGCAATAAAAAAACCACTATTCCAATTTGAGCGGAATAGTGGTTTTTTTATGAGGTGGACTTTATGATTGTGGGGTTAATTTACAGCCGCGATTTGTATCAGCTTTCTGTCGTTAAGACGGATGGCGGTTAACTTGCCTCCCCATACGCAGCCGGTGTCAAGGGCAATCAGGTGCTCACGCAGCAGTAATCCCAGTGTGGACCAATGGCCAAAAATAATGGTGTCATCGACGGTTTTACGACCGGGAACCTCGAACCAGGGGATCAGGCCCTTGTCGCTGCCTGGCGCTTCCTTGGATGCAAAATCCATATGGCCTTTGCTGGTGCATAAACGGATGCGGGTAAGCGCATTGATAATCACCCGCAGGCGCTTTGAACCTTCGAGGGATTCTTTCCATTGAGAGGGTTCATTGCCATACATGTTCTGCAGGTTTTTTTTCCAGTCCCGGGAGCGCAGGGATTCTGCCGCCTCATTGGCCAGGCGCAAGGTGGTGGCCAGATCCCACTTGGCCATGACACCTGCATGGACCATCAGGTGTCCGTAATCGTAATGGGCCAGCGGGCGGTGCCTGAGCCAATTGATCAGGTCCCTGGCATCCTTGGCATTCAGGATATCGTCGATGGTATCTGATTTGTTTTGTCGCCGGATGCCGGCATAAACAGCCAGCAAGTGCAGGTCATGGTTGCCCAGGATGCAAACGGCCCTGTCACCCAGTTCAATCAGCCGTCTTAGCGTGCGCAATGACTCCGGGCCGCGGTTGGTCAGGTCACCGGCAAACCATAATTCACAGTTGGGATCGTCTTTGATTTCAGGTTGTTCCAGTAATGCATCAAGTGCCTTACAGCAGCCCTGTAAGTCACCAACAGCCCAAACGTTTTTATTCATGATTAACCTTGTTGTTTTGACTTTTTCTTGTCAGTTTCGGTTGTATGGTTTTTTGTGGTTCGTTTGGCTTCCATAAAGTATAACGCCATCAGGGCCACAGCCAGACCGAGCAGATTGGGTGCCAAAGCGGTTATCCAGGCGGGAAGGTTGTTCAACATGCCTAGGTTAAGGGACAGCTGGTTGAACATGAAAAACGCCACACCCAGCAAAATGCCTATGAACACTTTTGCACCAACGCCACCGCTGCGGGTTTGAACGAAGCTGATGGGAGCGGCAATGGTCATCATGACCAGCAAGGTAAAGGGATAACTTCCTTTGCGCCATAAAGCCACGAATTGCCGGTTGGTTTGCAAATTGTTGTCATCAAGGTAGCTAATATAATCAAGTAGCGAGATGACGGACATTTTTTCCGGCTGTAACTCACCTGCCAGCAGGCGATCTGGCGTCAGGGTGGTTTGCAGGGTTAAAGAAGGGAGGGACACGATTTTCGCGACCGCATTGACCGGGTCATTGGGGTCGGCCAGGGCTTCTTCAATGTTGACGGTGCTTTGGGTTTGCGCCACATCGTTCAGGGTCAGGGTGTTGTCCTGGAAAAAACCGTTCTGGGCGTGGGAGAAATGCAGGAATTGCCCGTTGGTTTTGTCGTAGGTAATAATGCGGATGTCCTGGACGTTGCCGTTGTCTGACAGCGTACCAATATTGATGACCCGGGCATTGCCTTCCGGATCGGGTTCGCGAAACCAGTAACCACTGCTCATGCGTCCACCTTTGGCCTTGCCCAGGAACTTCAGGCTGAGTTCGCTGGTTTTGATTTCGGCCGCCGGTGCGGCAAATTCGGATAGCACCAGGGCGCCGCCCATGATAGGGATGCAAATAACCCAAAGCATGAGCAGCAGCTTGGCACTGCTGACACCGGACACTCGCAAAATAACCAGTTCATTGCGTTGCGCCAGGCCGGCCAGGGCCATGGTGGCCCCAATTAGCAGCCCGATAGGCAGCAAGTCATACAGCCGGGTGGGTATTTGCAGGGATTCCAGGTATAAAAGGGACAGCAGGGAAAAATTATCGTTGACTTTATCCAGCTCGTCGATGAGGGAAAAAAAAGTAAACAGACCCAGCAACACCAGCAGGACAGCAGTAGTGGCTCGGTATATTTCACTGGCAAGATAACGACGGGCAGTTTGCATGTAAGCGGAAAAAATAAAATTATTTACAAATTATAAGGGTATTGTTGTGATGCTGAGGGTTCGTATCGTAAGCAACTGCCTTGGATTGTAACTTTTAAATGAGTGGCAAACCCATCCTGAATACGTGAAAATGTTAATTTCTGGCAACAGCCGGTTTATTGCGTTTCGGGGATTTTTGCCGATTTCATTCTTGCCTGGATAGTCCGTGTGCGTGATTGCACATAGCGGCTGCCAATGTTGGCACCGTAAACCCTGGGATTGGGTAACAAGACGGCCAGCTGGGCTGCCTGTTTTTGGCTGAGCTTGCTGGCATCGGTTTTGTAATAGTGCTGGCTGGCTGCCTGTGCACCAAAAATACCGGTACCCCATTCGGCCAGGTTCAAGTACAGTTCCAGAATGCGTTCTTTGGACATGACCGTTTCAAGCATAAAGGTAATGATTAGTTCCTGGCCTTTTCTGATATAGCTGCGATCATTGGACAGGAACAGGTTTTTGGCCAGTTGCTGGGAAATGGTGGAGCCTCCGCGGATTTTATTCCTGCCTTTTTCGCTTTGTGCCGTATTGTAGCGCCAGGCCTGCTCAATGGCGTCCCATTCAATACCGCCATGGGAGACGAAGTTGGCGTCTTCAGAGGCAATCACGGCTTTTTTCAGATTGTCGCTAATCTGATCGTAACTGACCCACTCATAACGAATGGCGACGGGCGGGTTTCTTTGGGAAAGGATTGATGCCTGCTGGCTCATTATGGCACTGCCCCATGGGTTGAAGATGCTATACCAGCATACCCACAGGAACAGCCAGACCTGGTAAAGCATAACAAGACCTGCAGCAGCAACGGCCAGTTGACACAAGGTGCTGGCAAGCGACTGTTGCCGGATTTTTTGCGGATATTGGCGTAACCGGGTCAACAGGGATTGCAGCAGGGGCAATGCAGTCATTAGCCCGAAATCAGTTGTTGACGCAGGGTTTCAAGAACGGGAACCGGATTGACACGGATATGGTTCCAGATAAAGAAGCTTTCCGCGCCCTGGTAAACCAGCATTCCCAGACCATCCGATGTGATTCCGGCGCCATCTTTGCGGGCCTGTTGCAGGAAGGGGGTGTTGTTGTCGGGTGTGTAAACCATGTCGTAGGCCAGGCTGTCTTGGGTGAACAGGCCTGCCGGCAGTGGCAGGGTATGGTGCTGCAAGCTGCTGGAGGTAGCGTTGATGACAATATCCCACTGGCCCTGGATGTGTTCAAAACCACCGGCCCTGAAGATGTTGGCGTATTGAGGCAGGTTGGTCTGGCATTGCCTGGCCAGTTCCGTGGCTTTGGCGGCGGTACGGTTGACCACCTGCAATTGCTGGCAACCGGATTCTAACAGTGGCAAAATAACGCCCCGGGCGGCACCACCGGCACCCAGCAGCAGGATTTTTTTACCTTCAAGGGCAATGCCCTGGCGCCGGATATCGTTGACCATGCCAATGCCGTCGGTATTGCAGCCGTGCAGTTGCCCTTCTTCCATCCAGAGCGTATTGACCGAACCGGCGGATTGGGCACGCCGGGACAGATTGCCCCTGGCCAGTTCATGGGCCCTGAGCTTGAAGGGGATGGTAATGTTCAGGCCTTTGCCGCCTTGTTCAAAAAAGGTGTGTACGGCAGACTCAAAGTCCTCAAGGGGAACCAGCATTTTTTCATAGTTGATGTCCAGGCCTGCCTGTTTGGCAAAGAGCGAATGCAGCAGGGGTGAGTAACTGTGCTGGATGGGATTGCCCATGACGGCAAAATGCAAGGGAGTGTTCATGACGGGTTGGCCTCTGTTGCATGAGTGACGGGTTCTTCGGGTTCAATGTGTCTGATGTACTGGCAGTCCAGGGTTAGTTCAAGAAGGTTGTTGCCCATTAATTCGATTTCCACAATGCTGCCGCGTTCAAGTTCGGGCATGCCATTGATTTCGGTCACAAAGGGGGCGTTGTTGAAGCGGACCAGGTTATCGCGCAATACCGTGGCTTCAACGCGGGTAACTTGTTGCTGCTCAAACCAGCGCAGGCACCAGAAACGCTCAAGACGGTTTTGGAATTCTCCCCACAGGGTGTATTGCGATTCAAAGGCCCCGATAATGGCGAACAGGTCGGCGTCTTTGGGTTTGAAAGGCGCCACCAGACGGGCCGAGATGCCATGTTGTGCGGCGGCAATAATCTGGCTCTGGTTGATCAGGTCGACGTAGCGCCTTAAGGGTGAGGTGCACCATGCATAATGAGGAACGCCAATGGTTTCATGGGGAAGCGGATGGGTGGACATGCGGGTGCGACCGGCTTGCTGTGACCTGAAAATGCCGGGCAGGCCGTTACCATTCAGGAAACCGGCCCATTGGGTATTGGCCAGCAGCATGAACTCGGCCACAATCAGGTCGAGCGGTGCATCACGACGGCGGGGTGCCAGGTTGATAACTGAATGAGGGTCATCAGCCGGGCCATCCAGCACAAAGGTGTACTCCACCCTGGAGTTGTTTTCAGGTTTGCCGCGAATTACTTCCCGGGCCTTTTTCAGGTGCTGCCCCAGTTTCCAGAGTGGTCTGAACAGGAACGGATAGGGCATGGGCAGGCTTTCGTCTTCCAGGGACTCGACGGTAATCAGGTGGTCGATCAGGTTGGTGCGCAGGTTTTCCTGTACGCAAATCTGTTCAAGCCGGGTTTCTGATGACAGTATTTCTCCGGTCTCGATATCGGCCCGGATGTACAGGGATACGGCGGGCGTGGTTTTACCGGCAACCAGTGAAAAGGTGTTGATGACCGATTCCGGTTGCATCGGGATCTTGTCTCCGGGCATGTAAACGGTGGACATCCGCTCGCGGGCCAGTTTGTCCAGTTCCGAGTCGCGCTCAACGATCAGGGCGGGAGCCGCAATATGGATGCCAATGCGGTATATGCTGCCATTTTCCTGGTGTACCGAGAAAGCATCGTCAATCTCGGTGGTGAACAGATCGTCGACGGAATAGGGTTCAACATCGGCCAGTGGCAAATCGGGTACGGCAGGTAGCGTAATATCCTTGAATTGCGTGCCTTTGGGGAAGTTCAGGCCCAGGAATTTCTCACGATGGATGGCCAGCGGGTGTGGATAAACCCGGAGTCGGAGCAACAGCTGCTCGATGGTTTCTCCGGTTTCGTTCAGGGCCTGGTTAAAGGCTTTCCATTCAAGCGTGTTTTTGTCGGGTTTGGCCAGGAAGGTATGAATGACCGGTTTAAAAGCTTCCGGCACAATACCCTGCTTGATCTGTTCGATCCAGATGGCTTGTTGTTCGGCCTGTTTCTGTTTTTTTTCGAGAGCAGCCAGTGCCGCTTTCAGTATATCGGGTGGCGCCGGGCGGTATTGGCCCTTGCCTTTGCGATGAAAATAGACCGGGGCACCATGAAGGCGCAGCAACAGGGCGGTTTTTTCCAGGATGCCGGGTTCATGGCCGAAGTAGTCACGGGCCAGTTCTTCCACCTGGAATTCCTGTTGAGGAGCACATTCCCACAGAAACTCCAGATCAATGTCTTCAGCCAGTTTTCCAGCCTCTTCCAGCAGGGTGAGCGGGTTATGGTTGTCGAAGAAGAAAATCGTGTTGTTGCGTTTTATTTTGCTTCTTTTCCCGGACGCCGACTCCACCTGCAGGGAGGTGTCGGCTTCAGACAAGATTTTTTCGGCTTTAAATTGACCGTTGTCTTCAAAAACTACGTACATTGAGTTTTTTTCCTAATTGTTTAAGGCAAAGTCCAGGACTTGGGGAATATATTCTTCAAAATCTGAAAAACCGTGATCCCCACCGGGAATAATTAATTGTTTTGCGCCAGCGTAGCGATGTTGCATTTCTCGCCAGTCCAGCACCTCGTCAGTCATGCGGGCCAGCAGGAAAAATTTTTCCGGGTGCCTGATTGCCGGTACGAACAGTTCCGCCAGTTCCTTGATATGTTCCGCTTTCAGTTCGAACGGCTCATCGCTGTGAAAGCAGGTCATGGGGCCGAGTTGGGTGGACAGGTCACGCGCGGCATAAATGCACGGGTTGACAAGAACCGCTTTGCAGCCCATTTCATTGGCCAGCCAGGTTGCATAGTATCCGCCCAGGGACGAACCAATCACGGTTAGCTGGTGCACGTCCCGACCCTGGCAGAGCTGGTGGGCTGTGGCAAGGGCCAATTCTATGGCCTGTCTGGGCGAAACAGGCAGGTTGGGGCCAGCGAAAGCATGGCTCAGTCCACGGTTGGCCATGGCCTGTTGCATTAGCTGTGACTTGGCCGACAGGGACGAAGACCGAAAACCATGTAAATACAGAATCATATGAAAAATAATAAAGGGCCGCTAAAAAATCAAGTGAATTTTTGTTTCAGGGCGGCAATCAGTTTATCGTGAAATCCGCCAAAACCACCATTGCTCATGATAAGAATATGGTCGCCTGGCCGAGCCTGCTGAAGGACGGCTGTGGTTAGCGCTTCAAGGTTGTCATGGGTGCCAACGCGATCTTGCTGGCCGGCAAAAACGGTTTTTGGATCCCAGCCCAGCGCATGCTTGCCTTCTTTGGCACCAAAACAGAATACCCGATCGGCCTGTTCCAGGGCTTGTGGCAGGCGCGCTGCCATGGTGCCCAGTTTCATGGTGTTGGAGCGTGGTTCGAGCACGGCCAGGATGCGTTGCGGGCCAACCTGGTTGCGCAGGCCTGCCAGGGTAGTGGCAATCGCTGTGGGGTGATGGGCAAAATCGTCGTACACGTGAATATCATTCACGCTTGCCCGCAACTCCATGCGCCGCCGGATGCCCTGAAAACAGTTTAATGCCTGGGCAGATTGTTCTGCGCTGATGCCAACATGATGGGCGGCGGCAATCGCGGCCAGGGCATTGTTCATATTATGAACACCATTGTGCTGCCAGTTGATGTGCGCCACAACCCGGTTTTGGTAAAGCACGTCAAAACGGGTGCCGGCGGCATCGTGGTTGGTGTATTGCCATTGGGCACCAGGACCAAAGGTGTCGGTGCCCGACCAGCAGCCCCGTGCCAGTACGCGTTGCAGGGCTTCGTCCCGGGATGGATAAATAATACAGCCTGAACCCGGCACCGTGCGAACCAGGTGATGAAACTGGGTTTCGATAGCGGCCAGGTCGGGGAAAATATCGGCGTGATCAAATTCCAGGTTGTTCAGGACCGCGGTGCGAGAGTGATAATGCACGAATTTTGAGCGCTTGTCGAAGAACGCGGTGTCATATTCATCGGCTTCAATCACAAAATATTTGTTTTCCGGATTGAACCGGGCGGATACCTGCAGGTCATGGGCAATGCCGCCAATCAGGAAATTGGGCTGCAGGCCCGCGTGTTCAAGAATCCAGGCCAGCATGGAGCTGGTGGTGGTTTTGCCATGGGTGCCAGCCACAGAAAGAACGTGTTGTGACTGAAGGACATGGTCGCCCAGCCACTGGGGGCCTGATATATATGGCTTGCCCTGGTCTAAAATGGCTTCCATTAATGGATTGCCACGGCTAATCACGTTACCGATGATGAACAGATCGGGATTCAGTTCGGTCTGGCTGGCATCGAACCCTTCGATCAGCTCAATACCCTGTTCCTGCAATTGGGTGCTCATGGGGGGATAAACCCCGGCGTCGCAACCGGTTACTTTGTGTCCGGCCGAACGGGCAATCAGGGCAAGACCGCCCATGAAGGTCCCGCAAATACCTAGAATATGAATATGCATAAAAATCTCCTGTGGGTATTTTAAGTGTTTTCTGCTGCCAAGCTTGTTGAAAAAACGTTGAAAAGATTAAAAGGTGATGTGGCTCATGGAGCCAAGTGGTGATTTGTGTTAAAAACAGTCATTGTTTTAAAAGCGGGATTTTAATGAAACGTAGAAATATGCTTAAAATGGCAGGTGGGCTCCTGCTGTTGTTGTCGGGCGCCCGGGCCTGGGCACTGAAGGCCGGCAGCTCTTCTGACATTACTGATGTATCCCAGGAAGCCCTGGATAAACTGTTTGATCTTTCTGTCCCTGATATGTCGGGGCAGTCACATACCGTGCGGGAGTACACCAATAAACCGCTGGTGCTGAATTTCTGGGCCACCTGGTGCCCACCCTGTGTCAAGGAAATGCCTGACCTCGAAGCCCTGCACCAGACTTATCCCAATGTTAATTTTGTCGGGTTTGCCGCAGATACCGAACGCAATATGCTTAAATTCGAAGAAAAGGTTAAGGTGACCTATCCCCTGCTGGTGGCGGGCATGGGCAGCATCAGCCTAATGAAAAATCTGGGTAATAAAACGGGTGGTTTGCCGTTTACCCTGATCTTCGATGCAGGTGGTAAACTTAGCCATAAAATCCTTGGCCAGGTTGAAAAAGATGAGCTTGAACAAATACTTAAAACGCTTTCAAGCTGATTTTGAATATGCAAGAATATGATAATTTAATAGACAAAAACGTGAATTTGACGTTAAATACGAGTTTATTTGTTTGTATAATGTGCTAAATGACTCGAAATTTGCTCATCATTAACGGGCCCAACCTTAATTTGCTAGGCACACGCGAGCCTGAAATTTATGGCAGTCACACCCTGGGTGACATCAACCGTGAACTTGCGGAAACAGCTGCTGGCCTGGACGTCTGCTGTGAGTTTTATCAAAGCAACCATGAAGGCGCTCTTGTTGATCGCATTCAGCAGGCCATGGGAAATATCGATTTCATTATTATCAATGCCGGTGCCTATACCCATACCAGTGTAGCCATTCGCGACGCTTTGGCCGGAGTCAATATTCCGTTCATCGAAGTGCATATTTCAAATGTGCACCAGCGCGAAGCATTCCGTCACCACTCTTATCTGTCAGACAAGGCTGTCGCAGTCATTTGTGGGTTGGGGGCTTACGGGTACACGGCAGCCATGTATTATGCGGCAAAACATTATTTTAAATGACGTTTGCATTACCCTTGCAGACTGAATTAACTAAACACCTCCAACCGGAAAATGTTATGGATCTTAGAAAACTAAAAACCCTTATCGACCTTGTTGCCGAGTCAGGAATCGCTGAATTGGAAATCACAGAAGGCGAAGGTAAAGTTCGCATTGTCAAATTCTCACAAGTGCAGCCTGTTGCACCCGTTGCCGCTCCCGAGCCAACCGTAGCTGTCGCACCAGCGCCAGCCACACCAGCCGCAGCCCCTGCTGCCAGTGCTGAACCGGTGGTAACCGGTCATGTTGTCAAGGCTCCCATGGTAGGCACATTCTACCGTGCCCCCAACCCCAACGCACCTGCTTTTGTTGAAGTGGGCACCAGCGTGAAAGAGGGTGACTCATTGTGCATTATCGAAGCAATGAAACTGCTTAACGAAATTGAAGCGGACAAAACCGGGGTGATCAAGGAAATCCTGGTTGAAAACGGTGAACCTGTTGAATTTGGTCAACCTCTCTTCGTGATTGCCTGATATGTTTGAAAAAATTCTTATTGCGAATCGTGGTGAAATTGCACTGCGAATCCAGCGGGCATGCCGGGAACTGGGGATAAAAACCGTTGTCGTGCACTCTGAAGCTGATCGCGATGCGAAATACGTGCGACTGGCCGATGAGTCAGTCTGCATTGGTCCCGCGTCACCCCAGCAAAGTTATCTGCACATGCCGGCCATTATTTCGGCTGCCGAAGTGACCGATGCCGAAGCCATTCACCCCGGTTACGGTTTTCTGGCTGAGAACGCCGATTTTGCCCAGCGCGTCGAGCGTAGCGGTTTTGTTTTCATTGGCCCCCGTCCTGAAACCATTCGGATGATGGGTGATAAAGTCAGTGCCAAAAAAGCCATGATTGAAGCGGGTGTGCCTGTCGTGCCCGGCTCGGAAGGTGCTTTGCCTGACGATAACGAATACGTGTTGAAAACGGCCCGTGAAATTGGCTATCCGGTTATTATCAAGGCTGCCGGTGGTGGTGGCGGACGCGGCATGCGGGTGGTGCACACCGAAGCCGCCCTGTTAACCGCCGTGCAAATGACCAAGGCCGAGGCCCAGGCTGCTTTCAATAATCCTGAAGTCTATATGGAAAAGTACCTCGAGAATCCACGACACATCGAGATTCAGGTATTGGCGGATGGTTTCAAGGAAGCGATTTGGCTGGGTGAGCGTGACTGCTCCATGCAGCGTCGACATCAGAAAGTGATCGAGGAAGCCCCCGCACCGGGTATTCCACGCAAGCTGATTGAAAAAATCGGTGAGCGCTGTGCCGATGCCTGCCGTCGTATTTCATATCGGGGAGCAGGTACATTCGAGTTTCTTTATGAAAACGGTGAATTCTATTTCATCGAAATGAATACCCGAATTCAGGTTGAGCATACCGTAACGGAATGCATTACCGGCGTTGATCTGGTTCAACAGCAAATTTTCATTGCTGCCGGAGAGCCCTTCAAACTGAAACAAAAAGACATCCAGTTCAGGGGCCATGCGCTTGAATGCCGGATTAACGCCGAAGATCCTTATACGTTTATGCCATGCCCCGGTCTTATCACCAGCTGGCATACACCCGGTGGTCCTGGCGTAAGGCTCGATTCTCACGTGTTTAGCGGTTACAAAGTACCTCCCAACTATGACTCCATGATTGCCAAATTAATTACCTATGGCGATACACGGGAGCAGGCCATTGCCCGCATGAAAATTGCGTTGTCGGAAATGGCGGTGGAAGGTATTCAAACCAATATCCCATTGCATCGTGATCTCATGAGCGATACGAATTTTGCCGATGGTGGAACCAGTATTCATTATCTGGAAGAAAGACTTAGCGAACGTGGTAAATCATAAACTGATGCTGGTTTGAAAAAATAGGCCGAGATTTATTCTCGGCTTAATTCATAATAAGGAAAAATGATGCGTGAGCTGGTGCTGATGTGTGCTGAAAACGACGCTGAGCAGCTGTCGGATCTGTTGCTTGAAGAGGGTGTTTTATCGGTGTCGGTTGAAGACGCCGATCGGGATACCGATGTGGAACAACCCTTGTTTGGTGAGCCGGGTACCGAGCCCGACGTGCAGGCCTGGAAGCATAACCGGGTTGTGGCACTGTTGCCTGATGATATTGAGCCTGAAGTCCTTCTGGCGCAATTGCAGACGCAAACCGGGATTGATTACGCCAGCCAGAGCCAATTGCGTGAAGTGGCCGATGAAGACTGGGTAAGGCTGACACAATCGCAGTTTGATCCTATCCAGATCGCAGGCCGCATCTGGATTGTTCCCAGCTGGCACAAGGATAACCCCATCGTGCCACCGGAAGCACCCGAAAACAGTCAGAAAAACATTCTGGTGGAACTTGATCCAGGACTGGCATTTGGAACCGGCAGTCATCCCACCACTCGCCTTTGTACCGAGTGGCTTGAGGCCTGCCTGCCGGCCAACACGCAGGTGCTTGATTACGGCTGCGGCTCGGGGATTTTGGCCATTGTGGCAAAAAAACTGGGGGCGGCACGGGTAGTGGGTGTCGATATTGACGAACAGGCGGTTCAGTCGGCCCGTTATAATGCGCAGGCCAATGAGGTGGATATAAACGTTTGCCTGCCCGATGGCCTGGCAGCTGGTACCTTTGATGTGGTCGTGGCCAATATCCTGTCAAATCCACTCAAGGTTCTGGCACCCATGCTGGCCGGTCGGGTTGCCCCTGGCGGTCATCTGGTGCTGTCTGGCGTGCTGGAAAGGCAGGCTGAAGAGGTGGCCATGGCTTATGAACCCTGGATCAAAATGAGCGTTTGGCGCAGCCATGAAGGTTGGGTTTGCCTGCATGGCCAGCGGGCATGAAAACAAGGAATTATTCCGATGAAAACCCGTTGCACGAAATGTGAGACCATTTTCAACATTACTGAAGACCAGCTTGCCCTGCGGGATGGTCTGGTTCGTTGCGGTATCTGCAAGAATGTTTTCAATGGCCGGGAGGCCCTGTTGCCTGAAGAGGTTGATGACTTTCCGGTGCTGGAGCATGAACAGGCGGTATGGCCTGAAGCGCCTGTCATGGCGGGGCAGGAAACCGGTCATGTTTATCCTGATGATTCTGATAATGATCATGATGACATCAAGGCGGATCCGGATGAAATGCCCGATGAACACCGCTTGCAGGATGAGCCCGATTTTCACGTGGGGCATGATGCCGGCATTTATGACGAACAGCCGAAAGAGCCCGTTTTAGGTCGGCAGTCCTGGCAGGAGGACGATCCCATTATTGTTCATCATGAGCCGTCTGTGACTTATGATGATGAACCCTTGCGGATGGGTGCTGATGATACGGACAGCTATCCGGCTTCGGATTATGAACGACGCAATACCAGTTTGTTCTGGATTCTTGGCATTTTCCTGGGACTGCTGCTATTGATTGGGCAAAGTCTGGTGGTATATCGAAATCAGCTGGTCAATGTGGTGCCTTCCCTGCGTCCCACTTTGTTGCAGATTTGTCAGGTTGTTGGGTGTGAGTTGGGTTCCGATAAAAACCTGGCCAGCCTGCAACTTAAAAACTGGGTGCTCAAGCCTGATCTGGCGGCCAAGCCCCAGGAGGGTGTAACGGCTTTGCGGCTTCAGTTCATCCTGCGCAATAATGATGCCCGTGCCCAGGTATGGCCTTTGCTGGTTATCAATTTGAAAAACCAGCAGGGTCTTATTGAAATTACCAAAATTCTTGAGCCTCGGGAATATGTGCAACCCAACTTGCTGGAACAGAAGTTTCAGCCAGGAACCGAGGTTTTCATCAATGTGCCGCTTGCCGTCTTTAATGTGGCTGTATCCGGTTTCGAACTTAGTTTAGTTTATCCATAAGGTTTAATTGTCATGAGTAATGATGTACTGGTATGCGGTTCAGTTGCGTTTGATACCATTACCCTGTTTGAGGGGCACTTCAAGGATCACATTCTTGCTGAGCACATAAAGTCATTAAGCGTTTCTTTTTTTGTGCCTACCATGCGTAAAGAGTATGGGGGATGTGCAGGAAATATCGCTTATAACCTGCGCATGCTGGGTGGCAATCCGGTGCCGGTGGCAACGGTTGGCAAAGATGCCCGGGAATATTTGCAGCGCATGCGTGACATGGGCATTGATACGCGGGCCATCCGGGTGTTGCCTGATGCCTTCACACCCCAATGCCATATTACAACCGACCTGGATGGCAACCAGATTGCCGCTTTTCACCCCGGTGCCATGATGCAGTCGGCTGAAAACGATATCAGCCGGGAAAAGGCCGTATGGGCGATTGTGGCGCCGGATTCAAAAGATGGTATGTTTACCCATGCCGAGAACCTGAACAAGGCTGGAATCCCCTTCATTTTTGACTTGGGCCAGGCCATGCCCTTATTCGACAAGGCCGATCTTGAGCGTATGCTGGGTCTGGCCAATGTGCTGACCGTCAATGACTATGAGGCATCGGTGATTGAGCAGCGTCTGGAAAAAAGCATGGCGCAAATTGCCGGGCACCTTGAAGCGGTGGTGGTTACCCGTGGCGCGGAAGGTTCAGACCTGTACCATGATGGCCAACAAATCTCGATTGAGGCGGTGAAGGCAGAAGCGGTTACCGATCCTACCGGCTGTGGGGATTCGCATCGTGCCGGGCTGCTGTACGGCCTGTCGCTGGGCTGGGGATGGGAAGATTGCTGTCGTTTGGGCAGTTTGATGGGGGCCATCAAGATCGCCTCGCAAGGCCCCCAGAATCACTTTTTAAGCCGGGAAGAGATTTCTTCCCGTCTTATGAGTGCATTTGGCACGGCATTGCCTGCCCTGTAATGTTAGCCAAGCATCAGGTGCTGTAAAACAATTTGCAGCACCTGTGTAATCAGGATCAGCACCAGCGGAGAAAAATCAAAAGCGCCGGTGCTGGGCAGAAAACGGCGAATCGGGTTCAGCATTGGGTCTAGCAAGACCCTTAGTACGGGCATCAGAGGAGAAGCAGGACTGATCCATGAGAGGATGGCCTGCAAAATACACAGCCATAACACCAAAGTTAACGCCCATTTGACGGTCATGAACAGTCCGACCAATGGCAGGGTTGCCAGCGAAGTCTGGATGATTACATTGGCTGGTGTGAGCGAGAAAACAAGAAAAACGTGCAGCGTTGAACAAGCCCATGCCAGTAGCAGGCTGGTCCAGTCTATTTTGTTGCTGGTTGGGATTATTTTGCGAACAGGTTGAACCAGCCAGTCGGTTGCTTTATAAATAACCATGACATAGGGATTGAAAGGATGGAGTCTGGTCCAGAACATCCATGCCCTGACCAATAGGGCAGATACAAACAGGGAAAAAAAGGTGCCGAGTAGAAAACTAAGTATTGAATTGATCATATAAAAAAAACCGAAAAAAAAGCCGTCTAAGTGTTTAATTTAGACGGCTTTTATAATTACTTCAACCGATTATGGTCGATTCCCGGTTGGGAATGGCCAGGATGAGTTGCTGTTGCTGCCTGTTTTGGCTACCGCATCAGCCGTTTTTTTGCTGGCTGCGGTTTTTTTCACGGCTGCTTTCTTGGCGGCAGGTGCTTTTTTGGCGACGGCTATCTTGGTGCCAGTTTTTGTCGCTGTTTTTGTACTTGCCTTGGCTGCAACGGTGGTTTCTGTGCTTGGCACTTCAGAGGCAACGGCTTTTTTGGCTGTTGCGGTTGTTTTCTTGGCGGGTGCTGCCTTAGTGGCGGCTGCTTTTTTGGCAGGAGCGGCGGCTTTAGTGGCAGTTGTTGCTTTTTTGGCTGGTGCTGCTTTTGTGGCAGTTGCCGTTTTTTTAGCGGCTGC
>NZ_JAAVNG010000006.1:331711-368163 GCF_012923605.1 Advenella sp. EE-W14
TCACGGCAGCGGTTTTGCTGGTGGTGGTTTTCTTGGCAGCTACTGTTTTTGTGGCGGCTGCTTTTTTTGCAGGAGCGGCTGTTTTGCTAACGGATTTTGCGACGGTTTTTTTAGCAGCGACTTTCTTCACAACTGTTTTTGTTACGGCAGGGGTCTCAGCTGCAACGGTTTTCTTGACGGCAGTAGCTTTTTTAGCCACTGTTTTGGTTGCAGCTTTTTTAGCTGCAGGTTTTTTGATTGCTTTTTTGGCTGCTGTTGCCATGGCAATACTCCTTGGGAAAGGGTCCGGATATGAAAAAAATTAAATACATCTGTACAGATATAATTTCAAGGTCAAAGTATAAATCCGGCAACGGATAACTCTACTTCCTTTGTATCACCATTTGATATGTTCCCCGCTTTCAGTGCGAAACATTGCAAATGGTTATAAAGGCCAATTATTTTATTTGCCTTTATAACCGCAAGGGTAACTCATTACGCCATGAAACGCACGCAATACTTTTGAAATAAAGCACAATAAAAACAAGATAATTGTTATCAATATTAAGAGCTTAGCCATCAATTAGGCTATAAAAAACCATTTTTAAATCCTGGAAAATAAAATTTTTATGTCTGAGTTGGTGCGGGAACGATTGCCTGGGTTTGTTTTGATCAGGCAAATCAAGGCCGAAGGAGCCGTTTTTTTTGGGTTGACAGATTTTTCGTGTATTACACTTTTTTTTCAAAAGTATTGAAAATAAAGGCTTGTAGCGTGACGGGATATTTTTCTTGCGCTTTTTTCACTGTGCAAAGATGCGATGAGCAGGCAGTAAATGTCATCAGCCTGACGAGCTGTTGTAACGTTTTTTGATGTTGCTGACGCTGACGGGTTTACTGTGTTTTTCTGAAGTAAAAAAACGGGGTTGCTTTGCTTGAAGCATAAAAAAACCATTGGCGAAAAACCAACAAAACCGTTTGGCGTTTTTTTATGGCATGCATAAAAAAACGCCTTGCCCAACGCCATGAACAGCGGTGTGCTGATGGCGTAAGGCAATGCGTTGTTTGTAGCGTGCCTGGATGCTCTTAAGGAGCGCTAGATGGCGTTTTGCAGGCGTTCAAGAACGGTTGTTTTGCCAATAATGGCCAGAACGGCACCAATGGAAGGTGTTTGTTTCTGGCCGGTGACGGCAAGGCGCAAGGGAATGCCCAGCATGGGCATTTTGATGCCATGCTCGCTGAGGGTTTCCTTGATCAGGGCATCAAGGGCTTCACTGGTCCAGGTGTTCAGCTTGCTGGCGTTTTCGGCAAAGCCGGCCAGAATCCGTTTGGCATCATCGGTCAGGAACTGGGTTTGCAGTTCTTCAGTCGCGGGCTGGAACGGAGCGCAGAACAGCATGGCGTTTTCAGCCAATTGCTCCAGGGTTTCGGCACGGTCCTTGAACAGATTGAGAACAGCAACCATGTCCAGGCCCTCGGTGTTGCCACCGCGTGAGTGAATGCGGGGTAAAACGTGCTCCAGCAACGCTTCGTCGCTTAATGCCTTGATGTAATGGGCATTGACCCAGTTGAGTTTTTTGGGGTCCCATTGGGCAGCCGATTTGGACAGGTTGCGGGTGTCAAACCATTCAACCAGCTGTTCACGCGAGAAGATTTCATCATCGCCGTGGCTCCAGCCCAGGCGAGCCAGGTAGTTAACCATGGCTTCGGGCAGGTAACCCTGTTTTTCGTATTCCATGATGCTGACAGCGCCATGGCGTTTTGACAGTTTTTGCCCGTCTGGACCCAGGATCATGGGCACGTGTCCGTACTCGGGAATGGGTGCACCCAGGGCCTTCAGGATGTTGATCTGGCGTGGTGTGTTGTTGATGTGGTCATCACCGCGAATAACATGGCTGATACGCATGTCCCAGTCATCAACCACCACGCAGAAATTGTAGGTGGGGGTGCCATCGGGACGGGCAATGATCAGGTCATCAAGCTCGGCGTTTTCAATGGTGATGGTGCCTTTGAGCATGTCATTCCAGGAAACGGCGCCTTCAGTGGGATTCTTGAAACGGACAACCGGTTTGCGACCCTCAGGAATGGCGGGCAGTGTTTTACCGGGTTCAGGGCGCCAGGTGCCATCGTATTTGGGCTTCAGACCCTTGGCCTTGGCGCTTTCACGCATTTGTTCAACTTCTTCCGGTGTGCTGTAGCAGTAATAAGCCGAGCCCTCGGCCAGCATTTGGGCAATCACTTCCTTGTGACGTTCGGCGCGTTGCATTTGGTAGAAAGGGCCTTCATCCGCTTCCAGCGACAGCCATTTCATGCCGTCAAGAATGGCCTGTACCGCTTCGGGGGTGGAGCGTTCCAGGTCGGTATCTTCAATACGCAATACAAAAGTGCCTTGGTGATGGCGTGCAAACGCCCATGAGAAAAGGGCCGTGCGTGCACCACCCAAATGGAGATAGCCGGTTGGGGAAGGGGCAAAACGGGTTCTAACAGAAGAAGTCATGGATAGTTAAAACAGTTAAGTGATTAAAAGAAGAGGCAAGACAGTTTACAATGAGTTGGCAGGCTTCAGAAAAATTTCATTTTAACTTAATATTTTTGTGAGTGAATATATGCAGCGTCATCGCCTGGCTTCCATCTTCGAGCCAAGATCGTTAATCGTGATTTCAGATGTCTCCTTGCCGGTTTGCGAATCGGTGCCGGCTTACCTGGTGCGCAACACTACGCTCATGTCGTTTGACTCATCCGAATCCTTTTTGAAACTGACAGCCAAAGAAGCCATTGAAAGTGAAGAGAGAAAAGACCTGGCGGTGTTGTGCGTGCAACCTGACAGGCTGGAAATGGTTTTGTCGTTTCTTGAACGCAAGCCGCCCCGGGCCATGATCCTGCTGCCTACCCAAACCATTGATGATGATCCTCTTGAAATACGCCGGTTCGTGCTGGGCTGGGCCAGGCAGCATAAGTGCCTGCTGTTGGGGCCGCGTGCGTTTGGTATCCAGCGTCCTCACCTGAACCTGAATCTTAGCAAGCACCCCATTTTGTCCAATCAGGGCAGGGTGGCGGTGGTGTCACAGTCAAGGCTGCTGCTCATGTCCATTATGGACTGGGCCAATGATGTGGATCTTGGCCTGTCGGCAGCCATTTCAATGGGAGAGGTGATTGATGTTGACCTGCCTGAAATTATTGAGTACCTGGCTACCGATAACCGCACCGACAGTATTGCCTTGTACATGGATAAGCTCGGTTCCGGGCGGGAGCTGGTTAGTGCCATTCGCATGGCCTCCAGTGTCAAGCCGGTTCTGGTCTTGCGGGCCGGCAAGGCGAGTCCCGAACTGAAGGGGGATGATGCCGTATTTGAGGCGGCCATCCGGCGTGCCGGGGCGGTCCGGGTTGATTATTTTGTCGAGCTTTTTGCCGCCCTGAAGGCGCTGTCCTATGCCCGGCGTCCCAAGGGTGGACGGATTGTGGTGTTTGGCAATAGCCGAGGCTCAACGTCCCTGACGTTTGATGCGATGGGCTCCAGCAGTGCCTTGTCCAAGGCATCGCTATCCGGCAACAGTTTGCGTGACTTGAGACGTATTCTGGGCCCTGGTGCGATAGTGGGCAATCCTGCGATCAGTTATGCCCCCCTAACCGGAGAGCAGCTTATCGAGAGTCTGAAGGTGATGGTGGACGATGCCGGCGTTGATGCCATCTTGGTCATGCTGGCCCCCGATGAGTTGATGGACATGCAGAAGGTGGTTGAGCAATTGGCGGCTTATGCCCGCAAGGCGCCCAAACCGATTGTGACCAGCATTCTGGGGGAGGCCACCATGCGACCGTTTCGCAGGCTGCTTAACCGGGCGGGCATGCCGGCGTTCAGGACCCCTGAAACAGCGCTGGGGGCCATGATGTCGCTCTGTGATTACTTCTATAACCAGCAACTGTTGCACCAGCTCAGGATCCCTCAGCCTGATTCCCGGCCTTCCGATATTCCGGCTGCCCGTACCCTGCTTGATACCGCCCTTAAGGAAAAACGCAGTACCCTGGAGCCGTCCGAAGCCATGCGCCTGCTGGACTGTTTTAATGTGGGGGTTTCCTGGGAGGAAGACGGGCAGGACGAACAGTTTTCTGTTGAAGACGGGGTGCCGGCCGTCATGATACTGGTTCAGAACGACCCTATCTTTGGACCCTGGATCCGTTTTGGCGAAGGGGGTCACAAAGTGGTGTTTTCATCCCGTGACAAAGGGCTTGACCTGCCGCCCCTGAACGCTTATCTGGCCGGTCAGCTGATCAAGCGCAGCCGGGTCTGGCGTCAGGAACTGGAAACCTATGTAGAACCGCACATCTTCGTCAAGTTGCAGCGTATTCTGGAATCGGTGGCTGATCTGGTCAGCGAATTTCCCTGCATCCAGACGCTTGAAATCAACCCGATTATTCTGGGTTACCGTGAAGTCCATGCCAGAGATGTCAGGATTGTGCTTGATGAGCAAGCGGGTGTGTCACCACGTGAGTCCGGTTACGACCATATGGCGATCTTCCCGTATCCGCACTACCTGATTGAAAACCGACGTTTTGATGATGATACGCCCTGGGTGCTGCGACCCATTCGTCCTGAAGATGCCGAGGCGCTGCAGAATTTTATCAGGGGCCTGTCCGAGAAGTCGCGCTACATGCGTTTTGTTTCCATGATGCGTGAATTGACGCCTAAAATGCTCAGCCGGTATACCTATGTGGATTATCACCGGGAGCTGGCACTGGTGGCCACCATCCAGGTGCCCAACGAAGCCAATCGCGGGTTACCACGGGAAGAGATTATTGGTCTGGCGCATTACTTGCGTAATGCCGATGGCGTGGGTGCTGAATATGCCTTGGTGATTGGTGATGGATGGCAAAAGCGTGGTTTGGGCAGAACCCTGATGAGCAAGCTGATAGAGGCGGCCCGTAAACAGGAACTGGCTTACATAGAAGGGGTGGTGCTGGCCAGTAACAAACCCATGTTGCATTTAATGACCAGTCTGGGTTTGCAAAATGACCCGGATGAAGAAGACCCTTCAATGCGAAGGGTCTGGATGCCGTTGAACCAGGCGGATTAATCAGGCCAGGTTTTGCTGGATGAAATCTGAAATGTCGCGGATTTCTTCCAGGCAAACCGAATGCTGCATGGGGTAAGTGTGCCATTGCACGTTGCGGTAGCCCAGTTCTTCCAGTTTGGCCTTGCTGTTAAGTGCGCGTTCGGGAACCACTACCGGGTCCTGGGTGCCGTGCGCCATGAAAATGGGGATATCAATATTTGCCTGGCTGCGTTCGGCTTCGGTTTTGGCTGCCAGAGGCAGAAAACCCGACAGGCAGATAAGACCTGCCAGTTTTTTGGGATGACGCAAGCCGGTTAACAGGGCAATGGCGCAGCCCTGCGAGAAGCCGGCCAGGAAAATGTTTTCAGTCGGAATGCCGCGTTCGTTTTCACGGGCAATCAGGGCTTCGATGGCCTGCTGTGTTTCGCGCAAACCGGCTTCGTCTTCGGGGCCGTTGATGCGGTCAAGGGAAATAATATCAAACCAGGCAGGCATGGCGATGCCATTGTTCAGGGTAACCGGACGTACCGGTGCATTGGGGAAAACGAAACGGATGCCTGACGGTTTGGGTAGTCTCAGTTCGGGAACAACGGGTACGAAATCGTTGGCATCGGCACCCAGGCCGTGCATCCAGATAATTGAGTGCGTGATGTGGTTGCCCGTATTGATTTCAACACAATCGAGCAGTGCTTGATCTGACATAATAAACTATTCCCCGGTTGATAAAATAGACTTGAGTGCCTGGAACAGGGCACGATAATGTTTTTTTTGCGGCTCCTGGGTTTCGGTCAGGGCTGCGTTGGCGCTCTGTTCTTTGCGGGCAGCGCGAATCAGTGCCCTGAGGTGCTGAATATCCACCTGGGGATATTCGGAAAGAAGTATGGTTAACTCTTCATCGCTGGCAATCAGGCGATCGCGCAGGGTTTCCAGCCGGTGCATATGTGCGGTAATTTCTTTTGAGCCATTTTCCCAGACATCCAGCTGTTGGCGAATGGCCTCGATGTCGGCTGTGCGCATGAGTTTTCCGACATAATGGATCTGACGGCGTTTGCCTTCCCGACCGTTAATTTTCTGGGCCGTTTTAATGGCATCCAGCAGTTTGTCATCAAGGGGTAGCTGCTTTACTTTGTCATAAGGCAACTCAATCACTTGCTTGCCCAGATCCAGAATGGCATGCAGCTCTCTTTTGATTTGGGATTTGCTGGGTCGGTCGTAAAAATCGTTATCGTCCTGATCTGTTTGGTCGCTATGCATAAATAAAATCGAAAAATGGTTGATATTTGGATATCATAACCGTGTATGCGATTACAGTCATAATGAACAGAACAACCACTTATATTTTTATCTATGAATCCTAATAGTCAGTCTAATTTTGAAGAGCTGGTTCAGCTGGCGCTGAAACATGCCGGCAAGCTCGGTGCAAGCAGTGCCGCAGCCGAGGTCTCCGAGTCCAGCGGGCTTGCTGTCTCCGTTCGCAAGGGCAGTGTCGAAACGGTTGAACAAACCAATGACCGCTCCCTGGGGGTGACTGTTTACGCAGGGCAAAGCAGGGGTTCAGCTTCCACCTCGGACTTGTCAGCCAAAGCGATTGCCGAAACCGTCGAGGCCGCCTGGAATATTGCCAAATATACAGCGGCCGATCCTGCGGCCGGTTTGCCTGAGCTCGAATTGCTGGCCACCTATTTACCTGATCTGGCCTTGCATAAAAGTTGGGATATCTCTGCCGATGAGGCGGTCAGGCTGGCAATAGAGGCCGAGCAGGGCGCCTTGGGCTATAGCAAGGAAATCACCAATTCTGAAGGCGCCTCCATTGATATCAGTGAAGGGCGCTTTGTGTTTGCCAATTCGTTGGGGTTCATGGGCGGTTATCCGTATTCGCGCCATGGTATTTCGGTGGCAGCCATTGCCGGCAAGGGCGATCACATGCAAAGGGATTATTGGTATACCTCCAATCGTTACCCCGAAAGGCTGGCCAAGGGACATGATGTGGGTGTGTATGCGGCCCAGCGTGCCTTGTCCCGTTTGTCGGCCCGCAGGATTCCCACCGGAAAATATCCGGTTCTGTTTGAGGCACCCCTGGCTCTGGGGCTGATTGGTGCGCTAACCCAGGCCATCAGTGGTGGTGCGCTTTATCGCAAGTCCAGCTTCCTGCTTGACTCTCTGGGCAAGCCGGTGATGGCGGACCATATTCAAATTCATGAAGATCCTTATATTCCGGGTGCCATGGGCAGCTCCGCCTTTGATGACGAAGGCGTGCAAACCCAGACGCGTGATTTGGTGCAGGACGGCATTTTGCAGGGCTATTTGCTGTCAAGCTACACGGCCCGTAAACTGGGGATGCAAAGCACCGGTAATGCGGGTGGTTCGCATAATTTGCTGTTAAGCTCCACACTCACCGAAGCCAGTGACGATCTTGATGCCATGCTGAGAAAAATGGGTACTGGCCTGCTGGTGACCGAGTTGATCGGGCAGGGTGTCAATTATGTTACCGGCGACTACTCCCGTGGTGCGTTTGGTTACTGGGTGGAAAACGGGCAAATCCAGCATGCGGTTCAGGAAATCACGATTGCGGGCAACCTGAAAGATATGTTTATGCAAATGGTGGCGGTAGGTAACGATGTCATTACGCGCGGTGCCAAAACATCGGGTTCCATCCTGATTGAAAGCATGGCGGTGGCAGGCAGTTAGGTGTCAGGCAGGCCTGGGGCTGCTTTAGGGAAAACCACTAATTCGGGTTATCACATAAAGCAAGGGCGCCAGAAGGCTGTTTATCGTATAAAATTTTTAGAGTTTGAAATAAATTTGGAGAATAAGCATATGCAACGTCGTTCGTTTCTAAAAAAAGCCGGTATGGGTATGGTGGCCGGTACGGCAGCGGTTGGTGCCCCGGCATTGGCGCAGGAAAATCCAAGCATCAAATGGCGCATGGCTTCCAGTTTTCCACGCAGCCTTCCCGCCTTGTTCGGTACCTCTGAAAAATTCGTCAAGTATGTCAACGAAGCTTCTGATGGCAAATTCGTGATTGACGTGTTCCCGGCCGGTGAAATCGTGCCTGCCCTGCAGGTGATGGATGCGGTGTCCAACGGTACCGTTCAGGCTGGTCATACCTGCGGTTACTATTATTTTGGTAAAAACCCCGCCTACTGTTTCGATACAGCGGTTCCTTTTGGTCTGACCGCCCGTCAGATGATGGCCTGGATTCTTGAAGGCAACGGTAAAGCGTTGCTGCGCGAACTGTTTGAGCCCATCAATATTGTCAACTTCCCTCTGGGTAATACCGGTGTACAAATGGGTGGCTGGTATCGCAAGGAAATCAACTCACTGGCAGACCTGAAAGGCCTGAAAATGCGTACTTCCGGTTTTGCCGGAGAGGTGCTGGCACGATTGGGCGTGATTCCCCAGCAAATCGCCGGTGGCGATATTTACCCCTCGCTTGAGAAGGGTACGCTTGACGCGGTTGAGTTTGTCGGTCCTTTTGATGATGAAAAACTGGGCTTTAACAAAGTGGCCAAATACTACTACTACCCCGGATTCTGGGAAGGTGGTCCACAGGTTTCCGCTTATATGAACAAAGGTGAGTTCGAGAAACTGCCCAAAAACTACCAGGCGATTGTTGAGGCGGCATGTATGTATGCTACGGCCAATATGACGGCGGTTTATGATGCCCATAATGCGGGTGCGCTGCGCAGATTGATCGCTGGTGGTGCCGTACTGAAAGAGTTCCCCAAAGAAGTGCTGGACGCCGGTTACAAGGCTTCTGTAGAACTGTATAAAGAGTTCTCTGACAAAGACCCGATGTTCAAGAAAATCCATGATGACTACATGGCTTTCCGTGACGATCTGGCACCCTGGTTCAACCTGGTTGAGGGTTCGTATACCCGCTATCTGGCCTATGCGATTTCACAAGGCCGTAAAGCTTAATCAGGTCTAAGACAGTCCCACCCGTACAAAATACAACAAAAAGCAAGGATTGTACGGGTGGTTTTTCTCTGATTTGCGTTCTATTTTATTGTTTTTATTGAAAAAATAAAAACAAGGTGTTAACATAACCGGCTAACCCAGAACTGTACGGCTGAAAAGTAAGATTTTACTTGTTTACAATAACAGCCTGGCAGCGTCCGGCTTTATGTTTTTTAACAGGCATAAAAAAATCGGAAATTGGGCGTAACGGGCACGGCACAAGCCGGCTCTATTAATTTTTATTTAGGAATAACTATCATGAAGACCTTTGTGGCAAAGCCGCATGAAGTCAAACGTGACTGGTTTGTTATCGATGCAAAAGGCAAGGTCCTTGGTCGTGTAGCCAGCGAAGTTGCACGCCGTTTGCGCGGTAAACATAAACCCGAGTTCACCCCTCACGTTGACACCGGCGATTATATTGTAATTATCAATGCTGCCGATATCGTTGTTACCGGTAACAAGACTGAAGACAAAAAATACTTCCGTCACTCCGGTTACCCTGGCGGTATTTACGAAACGAACTTTAAAAAGCTGCAAGAGCGCTTTCCAGGCCGTGCACTTGAAAAAGCCGTTAAAGGTATGCTGCCCAAAGGTCCACTGGGCTACGCCATGATTAAAAAACTCAAGGTGTATGCTGGTGCCGAACATCCTCATACTGCCCAGCAGCCTAAACAGCTGGATTTCTAAGGATAAATCATGATCGGTAATTGGAATTATGGAACAGGCCGCCGCAAAACTTCAGTGGCTCGTGTTTTCTTGAAAAAAGGTACAGGCGCCATCGTTGTTAACGGTAAACCTGTTGATGAATATTTTGCCCGTGAAACAGGCCGCATGGTTGTTCGTCAGCCTTTGGTCCTCACAGAGCTCACCGAAGCCTTTGACTTCCACGTCAATGTGCACGGTGGTGGCGAAAGCGGCCAGGCTGGCGCAATCCGTCATGGTATTACCCGCGCGCTTATTGACTATGATGAAACATTGAAATCATCATTGTCCAAAGCTGGTTATGTAACCCGTGATGCACGTGAAGTCGAGCGTAAAAAAGTCGGTTTCCACAAAGCCCGTCGTCGCAAACAGTTCAGCAAACGCTAATCTGTTTTCGAGCCAGAAAAGACCGCATTTGCGGTCTTTTTTGTTTTTGGCCTGTTAAAGGCGCTTTGAAACATAGTGAAGCAAAACCAGTGCCTGATTTTCAGGTAAGTTGAACCAAAACGCGTGTAAAAACTCTCATAATGTGGTGCAATAGTCGTTTATAAAAACGTTTACATCCATTTCATTAACAAAGGATTTAACAATGGCATCTTCTTCGGCCCAGATCAAGGTTGGCATCGTTGGCGGCACCGGCTATACCGGTGTGGAATTGCTGCGCCTGCTATCAGCGCACCCCAATGCAAAGCTTCATGCAATTACCTCTCGTAAAGAAGAAGGCATGCCGGTTGCGGATATGTTTCCCAACTTGCGCGGGCATGTTGATCTGGCTTTTTCCGCTCCCGAAAATGCGGCACTGACTGAATGTGATGTGGTTTTCTTTGCGACACCTCATGGCGTTGCCATGGGGCAGGCCCGTGCCCTGATAGAGGCCGGTGTCAAAGTGATCGACCTGGCGGCCGATTTTCGTTTGCAGGACACGGCGGTTTTTGAAAAATGGTACAAAATGCCGCATGCCTGTCCGGATGTCTTGAAAGACAGTGTTTATGGTTTGGTTGAACTGAATCGGGAAAAGGTGGCCGGCGCGCAGGTGATTGGCAACCCGGGTTGTTATCCCACCACTGTTATTCTGGGACTTACTCCCTTGTTGGAAAAGGGTCTGATCAAGCTGGACAATATCATTGCCGATTGTAAATCGGGTGTGTCTGGTGCTGGCCGTAAAACCGAAGTGGGCAGCCTGTTCTCCGAAGCCAGTGACAACTTCAAGGCATACGGAGTTTCCGGCCATCGTCATCATCCTGAAATAGTCGAGCAATTGGGCAAAATTGCCGGTCAGCCGGTGGGCCTTACCTTTGTACCGCATCTGGTACCCATGATCCGGGGAATGCTGTCCACCATTTATGTCAAAATCAAACCCGAGGCCCTGGAAACCGATTTTCAGGCCCTGTACGAGCAGCGTTACCAGAATGAGGCATTTGTTGATGTGATGCCTGTCGGCAGCCTGCCGGAAACCCGCTCGGTCCGGGCATCCAATCAGCTGCGTATTGCCTTGCACCGTCCCGGGCATGGCGATACCCTGATTGTTGTCGTGGTTCAGGACAATCTGGTGAAAGGGGCTGCCGGTCAGGCAGTGCAAAACATGAATGTGTTATTTGGTTTGGCTGAACAAACTGGCCTGGATCAAGTGGCTATTTTGCCTTAAAGGGCCGGTTAACAATGGCAGCACGTATTTTTCTTTTGGCCGTCGGTATAGTGGTGGGAGCAACGGGTAGTTATTACGTTACCCAAAACGTCGTGCAGCGTAAAATGCTGGGCGTGGAAAATGAACAGCTCACTTTGCTTTCGGAAAAAGTAAAGCAGGGTGAGTTGGAAATCCAGGCATTGCAAGGGAAGCTGGATGCTGCCAATGCGCAAATGGTGATTGATAAAAGCACGATTGTTGAATTCAATCGCCAGGTCGCGAAGCTGCAGGATGAAATCGTGAGAAGCACCGAGGAATTGTTGCGTTATGAGCAGCTGATTCCCTCCAAAAGCAATATGCATGTGACCGTTCGGGAGTTCGATGCGGTCAAGGAAGGCGCCCGGATTCGCTATAAGGTATTACTGACGCGCACCCAGAAGCAACCTGCCGTTTTCAGTGGTCGTTTGCATTTTGAGGCCAAGGGCAAGATGAATGGCAAGGCCACCACCGTGGTGCTTAAGCCCGACTCTGCAGTCCAGAATGCAGACAATAACAAGTCGTCAACAAAAAATGCCAGTAATGGTGGCCAGAACTTGAAGTTCAGCAAAATTGAACTGGCACAGGGCCTGCTGGTGATTCCTGACGGCTTTATACCTGAAAACATAACCCTGAAGGTGGTGGAAGGTAAAAATACACGTGTGACGCGAACGCTAAAGCTCAAGTCTTAGCGTGTTGTTATGTTAAAATAATCAAGTTATAGGCGTATCTGCCTGTTTTATTAAGGTGACTGTATCTCACCAGGAGTAAGTATATGAGTAGCGTTTTAGAGTCAGTAGACTTGCAGGCTCCTCCAGTGCCATTGGTTTTTACCGATGCGGCTGCAGCTAAAGTCAAGGATTTGTTAATCGATGAAGGTAATCCCGACCTTAAACTGCGCGTGTTCGTGCAGGGTGGTGGCTGTTCAGGATTCCAGTATGGCTTCACGTTTGATGAGGTCGTTAACGATGATGACACCACTATCGATAAAGATGGCGTTCAGTTGTTGGTAGACCCCATGAGTTTCCAGTACCTGGTTGGCGCTGAAATTGATTACAAAGAAGATATTGAAGGTTCACAGTTTGTGATTCGTAATCCGAATGCCCAAACAACTTGTGGTTGTGGTTCTTCTTTTTCGGTGTAATACTGTTAAACAGCAAGTGTCGTTCGCGTTCGTGAAGGCATGACACTAAATAAACCAGAGCAGGCCCGTGTATTGAATAAAATGCACGGGCCTGTTTTTTTGTGTCTCAGGATAACAGCGGTGCCAGTATGGTAGGCGCAGCGGTATTAGCCATGTTAGGGTAGTCGGTCGTGTAATGCAGGCCCCGGCTTTCCTTGCGGGCCAGGCCGCATTGCAGCATCAGGCTGGCAACGTCCAGCATGTTTCCCAGCTCGATATCATCCAGGCGGGGGGCTTGTGGGCCAGCGCCTGTGTGAAACTGTGTTTTCCATGCGCCCAGCTGCTGCAGGGCTGCCTGCATGCCGGCATGATTGCGCACAATGCCAAAATAGTGCCGCATCAGTTGCCTCAGGTTGTTGACGTCAAGAGGGCTGCCTTGTGCCGGCTGTTTGACATTGTCTGTCACTGTCTTAATGCAAAGGGTGTTGTCATAAGCGGCAGGGGTTTCCCAGGGCAGCTTGGCGGCAATGTTGCGGGCAATATTTCGGCCCGTCACGATGCATTCCAGCAAGGAATTGCTGGCCAACCGGTTGGCACCGTGCAGGCCGGTGTAAGCGCTTTCACCGGCACAGTAAAGCCCTTTCAGGTCTGTTTGTCCTGAGTGGTTAATAACGACACCACCACAGGTATAGTGGGCGGCGGGTGCAACCGGGATGGGGGTGGTGCAAATGTCCAGTCCATGGGACAGGCAGGTTGCATGAATCGTGGGAAAGTGATGCAAAATTTCATCCCTTGGCTTATGCGAGATGTCCAGCAGGACATGCTGGCTGCCATTTTTTTTCATTTCAGTTTCAATGGCCCGGGCCACAATATCGCGCGGTGCCAGTTCAGCACGTGCGTCATAGTCGGGCATGAAGCGACTGCCGTCTGGCCGCAGTAAAATACCGCCTTCTCCTCTGACCGCCTCGGAAATCAAAAAGGTGGGAGCATTGGGTAAGGCCAGCGCGGTTGGGTGAAACTGGATGAACTCCATGTTGGCAACCCGGCAGCCTGCCCGCCAGGCCATGGCAATCCCATCACCGGTAGCTATGGCCGGGTTGGTGGTATGGGTAAAAAGCTGTCCGGTGCCACCGGTGGCCAGTACGGTATTGGGGGCCAGAAAGGTTTCGATTTCACAGGACTGCCGGTTGAGAGCCTTGACACCCAGGCATTGGGCAGGCTGTTCCTCATCAAGCAACAAGTCAATCGAGGCCCGTTGCTCAAATACCTGGATGTTGGGATGCAGACCCAAGAGGGATTGCAGGGTATGCGTGATGACATGCCCTGTTTGGTCCGATGCATGGGCAATCCGACGCCAGGAATGGCCGCCTTCAAGGGTCAAGTGCAGTTGCTGATCGTTCTCGTTGCGCGTAAAGCTGACCTGGTGCGCCAGCAGCCATTTCAGGGCATCGGGCGAGTGCTCAACAATGTGAGCCACCGCTTCTTTTTCGCACAGCCCGGCTCCGGCAATCAGCGTGTCGTTAATGTGTCGTTCGAAGGAGTCCTGGCTGTCCCAGACGGCGGCAATGCCGCCTTGTGCCTTGTCGCTGGCGGTGTTGATAAGCGCGTCTTTGCACAGTATGGCAATGCGCTGGTTGTCCGGCAATGACAGGGCTACCGATAATCCGGCCAGGCCACTGCCAATAATAATGGTGTCAAACTGACGCATCATGATGCTTAAGCGGCCCCTATATGCTGAAATAGTTTCATGTCCTGAATCAGGTTGCCGCTGGCCTTGACCGATTTTTTATGGGCTTCGGCAAACTGCAGCATCCGGTCAAGTGGCAGGCGGGCCCGTTCGGCCAGTGTTTTGTCCAGCGTGACTTCACCCGAGCCATCAAGCAGGCATTGTTTGATGCCGGCCAGTCCATTCATGGCCATCCAGGGGCAAAAGGCACAGCTTTTACAGGTGGCGCTATTGCCAGATGTGGGGGCTGAAATAAAGGTTTTGCCAGGCGCTCTTTTTTGCATTTCGTGCATGATGCCGGCATCGGTAGCCACAATAAACGTTTGGGCCGGCAGCTCGATGGCGGCCTGAATCAGTTTGCTGGTAGAGCCGGTTACATCGGCCAATGCTGCCACGCCTGCCGGTGATTCGGGGTGCACCAGTACTTTGGCATCAGGGTATTGTTTTTTCAGGCTGGCCAGTTCGGCTGCCTTGAATTCATTATGAACCAGGCAGGAACCTTGCCATAGCAGCATGTCGGCACCGGTGTTGTCTTGAATATATTGGCCAAGGTGACGATCGGGACCCCAGATGATTTTTTCGCCTTTTTCATGCAGGTAACTGACGATTTCCAGGGCAATTGAAGAGGTGACCACCCAATCGGCCCGTGCTTTGACTTCGGCGCTGGTGTTGGCGTAGACGACCACGGTCCGGTCGGGATGGGCATCACAGAAGGCACTGAACTGGTCGGCAGGGCAGCCCAGGTCCAGTGAGCATTCGGCCTCCAGGGTTGGCATCAGCACGGTTTTTTCAGGGCTAAGCATTTTGGCGGTTTCACCCATGAAGCGAACCCCGGCCACAATCAGGGTAGAGGCTTCATGGTCACGACCAAAGCGTGCCATTTCAAGCGAGTCTCCCACGCAGCCATTGGTTTCAAGTGCCAGATCCTGCAAGACGGGATCAACATAATAATGGGCCACCAGCACGGCATTCCTGCTTTGCATGAGTTGCCTGATTTCCTGGATGTATTGCTGCTCCTGGTTTTTTGACAGGGGGGCGGGTATTTTGGCCCAGGCCTTGCCTACCGCTTGGGCATCTGCGCTTTCCGGAAGGATGGAGGTCATGCAGGCTTGCCCGTTAAGGCTGGCGCTGTGTAATAAGGGTTGATCAAATTCAAATGCTTTCTGTTCTGTGTGTCCCATGGCTTTTCAAATAGTATTTTTTTAAAAAATCAAATTATGCTCTTTTTGAGCATAAAAGGCAAAGCATTTTTATAAATGGACATTCTGTTGTCATGCCCGTTGTTGCAAATAGTTTTGCCCGACGGGATACTTCCATATACAATGGCCATGCCAATATCCAATCATCAATAGCCATAACAATGTCGGCATCAGATACCTCTCCCAGTCAGAACGAGGGCGCCAGTGAGCTGGTTGCCGTTTTAATCGCCATTACCCGGTTTTCCGCCCGTGTCTTAACGGTGCTCGATGGCCTGTCCCTGCCTTTTGGGGCTTTGTCACCGATTCACCGTTCCTTGCAGTCGGGGGTCCGTCAGTGGGTAAAAACCCAAACCAGACAGCCGATGGGTTATGTAGAGCAGCTGTACACCTTCGTGGATACCACCCGAACCCGTTTGTCGGGGCATCCGGTGCTGTATGTCAGTTATCTGGGACTGGTCAAGGAAATTGATGAAAGCCAGCTTGAGGCGCATGCCAGCTGGCAGGACTGGTACTATTATTTTCCCTGGGAAGATCATCGGCAGGGACTGGCTCCCTGGGTGGCGCAAACGCTTTTGCCGTCATTGCAGGATTGGGTCAATCAGGAAAGCGATCCTACTGGCCGCATGAACCGGCAACGCCGGGTGGATATGTGTTGGGGCCTGAACGGATTTGACTGGGTGGAAGAGCATGTGTTGTTACGCTACGAGCTCATGTATGAAGCGGGTCTGATTCCCGAGGCACCCAATTATCTCAGTATCGGGCTGGGGGCTGGCGAAATCGGGGTTTTCATGCAGCGGGATCATCGCCGGGTGCTGGCTACGGCCATGTCACGGTTGCGGGCAAAAATCAAATACCGTCCTGTTATTGCCGAACTGATGCCGGCAGAGTTCACCCTGTTTCAATTGCAAAAAAGTATAGAGGGGCTGGCTGGCGTAGAGTTGCACAAGCAGAATTTTCGTCGCATGATACAGCACCAGGATCTGGTGGAGGAAACGGGCAAGGTTACTACCCAGGATCGAGGCCGGCCGGCGCGGCTGTATAAATTTAAAGAGCATGTTTTGCTGGAAAATATTCTGGCGGGTAGCAAGCTGCCGCAAATAAAATAAGCAATGAGACAGGATAGGCTAGTGGCTTCGTTATAACAGCGGGGTATTGCCCCTTTTCGCATTTTCAAGCTGAGTCATTAAACTGGCTGCTTCAGTAACTTCAGCGTATAAACAAGAAGTTCAGGCCGGGTAGTAACAGCCCAGAATGGTTTTGCGCCGGGCACCGCTGACGGACGGCGTGCCTGCCGGTACCCGGTTGCAATGGGCCCAGGCCAGCCAGGCAAAAGCCAGGGCTTCCATGGACTGGCCGGGAATCCCGTAATCTTCACAGCGACTTACCGGCAGGCGTGCCCGTTGCGCAAGCTCCTGCAACAGGGGGCCATTGAATGCGCCACCGCCACAGGTAATGATTTCCTGTGTTTCGGGGGCATGGGCATGAATGGCGCTGGCAATGGTTTGGGCAGTTAGCGCGCGCAGGCTGGCCTGGATGTCAGGGGCGCTAATGTTTTGTTTGAAGTTGCCAAGCAGGGTATCCAGCCAGTTCGGGTTGAACAGGTCCCGGCCGGTTGATTTGGGTGGGGGCAGTGCAAACCAGGGTTCGGCTTCAAGCAAATAATTCAGCAATGCCTCGTTCACCGTACCGCTGGCCCCCCATTGGCCATCCCTGTCATATTCCTTGCCGGTATGGCGCTGGCACCATAAATCCATCAGTACATTGGCCGGGCCGGTATCAAACCCGTTCACTTCTTTTTCAGGATGCAAAATACTGATATTGGCGATGCCACCCAGATTCAGGACGGTAACAGGCCGTTGTGTGCCAAACAAGGACTGGTGAAAAGCAGGCACCAAGGGAGCGCCTTGACCGCCTGCGGCAATGTCCTTGCTGCGAAAATCGGCCACCACCGCAATGTGTGCCAGTTCGCTCAACAGGGCGGGTGCATTCAGTTGCAGGGTGTAGCCCAGTTCGGGGCGATGGCGTACGGTTTGACCGTGGGCGCCAATGGCCGTGATGTCTTCCGCTGTCAGCTGTGTTTGTTCCAGCAACTGTTTGCAAACCCTGGCATACAAACGGGCCAGTTCATTGGCGGCCAGGCTGGCTTTTTCCAATTCATTGAGCCCTGGCGCATTCAGTTCAAGAAAATGCTGTCTTAACAAAGCCGGCATGGGCAGGCTGGCCTGGGCAAGAATGCGGGGGCGTTGTGCGGGTGAAAAGGCGGCAATGATGCCATCGACCCCATCGGTGCTGGTGCCGGACATGAGCCCGATGAAAAATTGAGTGTCCTGTATGGCAGCCATATGCAATCTGAATTTGGATAAAAAGGTATAATTTAGCACTGAATCGCAGGAAAAAAGCGATAATAGCAGGTCTACCTGATTATCATCCCGGTTACATTCTGTTTCTGGGATGTTTATGTTTTGCATTGGATAAAGTTTTTATGTCATCTTCCGAATCACCTGTTTCTCCAGAAGTCCAGAATGACTTGCGCATTGTCTTGCGTGGGTGCGATGAACTGCTGGTCGAGTCAGAGTTTGCCAAAAAGCTGCAAAAGAGCCGTGATACCAATACGCCCTTGCGTATTAAACTGGGTCTGGACCCAACCGCTCCCGATATTCACCTGGGTCATACCGTTGTCCTGAATAAAATGCGTCAGCTGCAAGACCTTGGGCACAATGTCATTTTCCTGATTGGCAATTTCACTTCCATGATTGGTGATCCCAGCGGCCGTAACGCAACCCGCCCGCCACTTACCAAAGAACAGGTCGAGGAAAACGCAAAAACCTATTATGAACAGGCCAGCATGGTGCTGGATCCTGAACGTACTGAAATCCGCTACAACGCCGACTGGTGCGAACAGCTGGGTGCAAGCGGTATTATCCAGCTGGCCTCACGTTACACCGTGGCCCGCATGATGGAACGCGATGATTTCACCAAGCGTTTCAAGGGCGGTGTGCCTATTGCGGTTCACGAGTTTTTATATCCCTTGCTGCAGGGCTACGACTCTGTCGTGCTCAAGTCCGACCTCGAACTCGGTGGCACCGACCAGAAGTTCAATCTGCTGGTGGGCCGTGAGCTGCAAAAAGAATATGGCCAAGAGCCCCAGTGCGTGTTAACCATGCCCTTGCTGGTGGGTCTTGATGGTGTCGACAAAATGTCCAAATCCAAGAATAATTACATTGGCATTACCGAAGCGCCCGACTCCATGTTCGGCAAGCTCATGTCCATTTCAGATACGCTCATGTGGAGCTATTACGAGCTGCTTTCTTTCCTTTCCCTGGAAGAAATCGCCGACCTTAAAAAACAAACCGAAGAAGGGCGCAACCCGCGTGACATCAAGGTCATGCTGGCCCAGGAAATCATTACCCGGTTCCATTCCGCCAAGGCGGCCGAACAGGCTCTGGCCAATTTTGAGGCCCGCTTCCGTGATGGTGCCATCCCCGATGAGATGCCTGAGATCCAGTTGCCGGGCGGCCCGTTGGGTATTGTCAAGGTGCTCAGGGAGTCGGGCCTGTCCAGCTCCGGTTCCGAAGCCCAGCGCAATATCGAACAGGGTGGTGTACGGGTTGATGGCCAGCGGGTTGAGGATAAATCACTGCAGCTTGCAGCAGGTACTTATGTCGTGCAGGTAGGCAAACGCAAGTTTGCCCGCATTACTGTCAATTAATTGACTTCCATCTATTAACATCAGGTTTTATTGGGGGATCTATGAAGTTACTCAGTCAGTCAATCGTCAACGGCCAGGTCATACACCCACGTTATGCTTTTGGCAAACAGGATGCGGTGGCACATATTGCACTGTCCGATAATCTGAATCCGCACTTCTCCTGGGAGGGGGCGCCTGAGGGTACCCGGTCTTTCGTATTGATTTGCCGTGATCCGGATGTTCCCAGCAAGCCAGACGATGTCAATCAGGAAGACCGTGAAGTACCGGCCGATTTGCCCCGTGTCAACTTCTATCATTGGGTGCTGGTTGATATTCCTGCCAGCGTGACTGCCATTGAAGAAGGCGAGTTCTCCAAAGAAGTGACACCCAAGGGCAAGAACGGCCCCATTGCGCCTCGCAACATGCGCCAGGGCATCAATGACTACACGGCCTGGTTTGCCAATGACCATGACATGAAAGGCGATTACTACGGCTATGATGGCCCGTGCCCTCCTTTCAATGATGCACTGGTCCATCGTTATGAATTCACGCTTTATGCCCTGGATATAGAAACGGTTCCACTCGAAGGCCGGTTTAGTGCCGAAGATGTGCTTAAAGTCATCAATACGCATATATTGGCCAGCGATAGCATTACCGGGCTGTATACACTTAATCCTAAAGTGACCATTTAATTTTTTTGCCTTTTATAAATTTAGGAAAACACATGTTTGATCGTTCCCTAACCCTGGACAAAGTCGATCCCGAATTGTGGGATGCCATCCAGAAAGAAACCGTACGTCAGGAACAGCACATTGAGCTGATCGCCTCTGAAAACTACACCAGTCCTGCCGTCATGCAGGCACAGGGCACACAGCTTACCAACAAGTATGCCGAAGGCTACCCCGGCAAGCGTTACTACGGCGGTTGCGAGTTTGTGGACATTGCCGAGCAGCTGGCCATTGACCGTCTGAAAGAACTGTTTGGTGCCGAGGCTGCCAACGTTCAGCCCAACTCTGGTTCACAAGCCAATCAGGGTGTTTACATGGCCGTCCTGAAACCGGGTGATACCGTTCTGGGCATGAGCCTGGCTGAAGGTGGTCACCTTACACACGGTGCGTCTGTCAACGCTTCGGGCAAACTGTATAACTTCATTCCTTATGGCCTGGATGAAAACGAAGAGCTGAACTACGCACAGGTAGAGCAGCTGGCCAAAGAACACAAGCCCAAATTGATTGTGGCCGGTGCTTCTGCCTACTCATTGCGTATCGACTTCGAGCGCATGTCTAAAATTGCCCACGACAATGGTGCCCTGTTCATGGTTGACATTGCCCACTATGCCGGTCTGGTTGCCGGTGGCCAATATCCCAACCCTGTGCCCCATGCCGATTTTGTGACGTCCACGACCCACAAATCACTGCGTGGTCCACGTGGCGGCGTCATCATGATGAAGGCCGAACATGAAAAAGCCGTCAATTCCGCGATCTTCCCAGGTATCCAGGGTGGTCCGTTAATGCACGTGATTGCCGGTAAAGCCGTGGCCTTTAAAGAAGCCCTGGCGCCCGAGTTCAAGGACTATGCCAAACAGGTTGTCCTGAATGCCAAAGTATTGGCCGAAACCCTGGTTAAACGCGGTTTGCGTATTGTGTCCGGCCGTACTGAAAGTCACGTCATGCTGGTAGACTTGCGTGCCAAGGGCATTACCGGTAAAGAAGCCGAAGCCGTTCTGGGTGAAGCACATATCACGGTCAACAAAAACGCAATTCCGAATGACCCTGAAAAACCATTCGTGACCAGCGGTATCCGTTTGGGTACACCGGCCATGACCACACGCGGTTTTACCGAAAAAGAAGCCGAGCTGACGGCCAACCTGATTGCCGATATCCTGGACAACCCACGTGATCCTGCCAATATTGCAGCGGTCCGTGAAAAGGTCAATCAGTTAACCGCACAGTTCCCGGTTTACAAATAAGTTGCTAACCAGCAACGCCTGCTCCGGCAGGCGTTTTACTTTAAGGTTTCGTTCAAATGAAATGTCCGTTCTGTGCTCATTCAGAAACCCAGGTGGTGGATTCCCGGGTTTCCGAGGATGGTGATACCATACGCCGACGCCGTCGCTGTCTGGATTGCGACCGGCGTTTTACCACGTATGAGCGGGTTGAGCTGACCATGCCAATCATTGTCAAAAGAAACGGAACGCGCGTAGAGTTTGATATTAAAAAATTGCATGCCAGTTTAAAGCTGGCCTTGCGCAAACGGCCGGTCTCCACCGAAGCCCTTGAGGCCGCTGTTGCCCGTATCCAGGAAGCCTTGCGGAACACGCCGGGCAAGGAAGTTTCCACTGGGCATATTGGGGAACTGGTCATGAATGAACTCAAACAACTGGACCAGGTGGCCTATGTGCGTTTTGCCTCAGTGTATAAAAGCTTTGAGGATATTGGCGAGTTTGTGAAGGCCATTCAGGAAATGCAGATGCCGGTCAATGCCGGTAAGCTGGAAAAGAAATAGGAAAGGATCTGTTTTGAGCCAGCCTGATGACTTTTACTGGATGAGCAAGGCACTGGAGCAAGCGGCTTCAGTCATGTTTGTAACTACCCCCAATCCGCGGGTGGGTTGTGTCATTGTTAAAAACCGGCAATTGCTGGGGCAGGGGGCTACTCAAAAAGCAGGTGGGCCGCATGCCGAAGTGTGTGCCATCCAGCATGCACGGGAAAACCGGCATGAGCTGGCAGGCAGTACTTTTTACGTCACTCTGGAGCCTTGCAGCCATTATGGTAAAACCCCACCTTGTGTGGATGCCATCATTGCCGCCAAGCCCGCCAGGGTGGTGATTGCCATGGCAGACCCCAATCCATTGGTGGGAGGCCGAGGGATTGCCAAACTGCAGGAAGCGGGTATTGAAGTACGCTGCAATCTGCTGTCCGAACAGGCACTGGCCCTGAATCCGGGATTCATTTCTCGTATGTTAAACGGTCGTCCATGGGTGTGGACCAAGCTGGCCTCGTCCCTGGACGGGCGTATGGCTTTGTACAATGGTCAGTCACAGTGGATTACCAGTGCCGCGGCGCGTGCCGACGGTCATTATTGGCGTGCCAGAAGCTGTGTGGTGTTAACCGGCTTGGGCACCGTTTTGCACGATGATCCGCTCATGACCGTGCGCTCCCTGGCAACCCCGCGCCAGCCTGTTCGCGCCATTATTGACAGCCGCTTTGCCGTACCGGAAACCGCGCGAATCTTCAATGGTGAACCGGTGTGGGTGTTTACGACTCATCTTGATGAAGCCAAGGCGGCGCGTCTGCTGGCCAAAAATGTGCAGCTTATTGTCATGCCTGAAAAAAATGGTCATGTGGATTTGGATGCCGTGCTGGCCTGGATGGGAAAACAGCAAATCAATGAAGTGCACGTAGAGGCAGGGCCAGGCCTGAACGGAGCCTTGTTACAGGCAGGTTTGCTGGATGAGCTGTTGCTGTACATGGCTCCTAAAATACTGGGTGATGCTCAGGGCCTGTTTCGTTTGCCTGTCTTGAGTGAACTGGATCAGGCTTATCAGTTTGATTTTTTTGAAACCCAAACCGTTACGCCCGATTTGCGTTTGCGTGCGCGTTTGCAAAACCGCTGGAATATGCTTTTGAACAGCGTTGTACATAACTAGAACCATCAAGGAAAAAATATGTTTACCGGAATTGTTGCTGCTGTGGGCAAAATCACAAATGTTGAACCCTTGGGAAGCACGGGTCAGGATGGCGTGCATTTAACCATCCATGCGCCCGGATTCAATATGGAGCAGACCAAATTGGGCGATTCCATTGCGATTCAGGGCGCCTGCATGACAGTGGTGAAATTTGCCGGGCAGGAATTTGAAGTGGATGTTTCCCGCGAAAGTCTGAACCGCACGGTTGGGCTGGATGCCGTGGGGGAAGTCAACCTTGAACATGCCCTTAAAATGGGAGACTCCCTGGACGGGCATATTGTGTCCGGCCATGTGGACGGCTTGGGTACGGTGGTGTCGTTTGATGCTGTGGGTGAGTCTCATGAGCTTAAGATCCAGGTGCCGATGGAACTGGCCAAATTCCTGGCTTATAAGGGTTCGATCACCGTAAATGGGATTAGTCTGACGGTAAACAGCGTGACTGATAATGACAGTGGTTGTCTGATCAGCATCAACATTATTCCCCATACCATCCAGAATACAACACTTCGCAATACCAAAAGCGATGATAAAGTGAATTTGGAAGTGGATATGATTGCACGATACGTGGAAAGGATGCTAAAATAACGGATTAAGTTGGTGCTGTTTATTAAAATAGCGCTGGGCTGATAAACTGGTGCAAGGCCAGTTGTATGAAAAGGGTCGGTGGCCGAGTGGCTGAAGGCGCACGCTTGGAAAGCGTGTAAACGGAAACGTTTCGGGGGTTCGAATCCCCCCCAACCCGCCAAGGTTCTAAAAAGCGCATTATTGTAAAAATAATGCGCGCCAGTGCTGGGTTAACAGCAAAAAATTAGTAATTGTTCTTTAATAATTATTATTTAGAACTAAATACAGTTGGCAAAAACTGCTTCGGCTTTGTTGCCTGCGTTTTCGTTTGCAGATGGCATCCATCGTCCGTAAATTTTGGAGATCATACTCCAGTCTTTATGTCCCATTTGTTGGGCCACCCACATTGGATTTTCTCCTGCTGAAAGCATCATAGACGCATACGTATGACGCGTTTGATAAGGTCGTCTGTATCGTACCTGAGCCGCTTTCAGAGTTTTTGTCCATAATGTCCGTATTGGTGCATCACCTGCCCATCTTTCCTCTGTTTCTGGATCTAAAAAAACAGCTTTTCCCTTTTTATAGGTAAGTTGTTTTTGCATAGATAAAGCAACCATTGCGGGTTTAAGTAATTTTACCCTACGGTAACCGGATTTTGTTTTAGGAACTTCTGCAACGCCATTACTTGCAGCGGTTATGACTTTAGATATCCGTATTTGTTGGTGTATCAAATCTATTTGTGACCAATCTAAGCCAACAAACTCACTTGTTCGTAGGCCAGTCCAAAAAAGAAATTGAAATTGTGCTGCGATACCTGGATCAAATGCTGCCAAAATTGCCTGTTGCTCCTCTGGCGTGAATGGATCGACATCATCAAATTCTTTTGGAGTGTCTTTCTTTTGATAGCAGAAATCAAACATTATATTGGCATCAAGTAAATCATCATCAACGGCATCGGTTAATGCTTTGCGAATAACACTTTGAATATTGCTCAAGCGTTTATTACCACATTTCATTGGTCCTAGCCAGTCTTTGATATCTTTACGTTTTAGTCTGTTGAGTGCAAGATTTCCAAATTTGGGTATTAGCAGGTTTTCAACAATTTTTCTATAGCCATCAAATGTTGATGCTTTTAATTTATTTTCTTGTGTTTCTAACCAAGTAGTTAAATAGTCTTTAGTTTTTATAGTCCTCATGTCGTATTGCTTTACATGAAATGGTTATTCAGTTTTTGATAGAACCCTTTGGAAAAAGGATTCTATCAAAAGCGTAGAGTAAGGATCTACGCTAGAGATATAAATGAATAATCTAATTTTAATTACAATTGTAATATATTGATTCTAAATTGTTACTTGTGGTTTTAAGGATTATTTATTCGAAGTTCGGAAATTACCCGCCATTTCCGATGTGTGAATGCCTCACGGCAATCGGCGCCTTTTAAGGTCGTCAGTCTAGATACGGTTGCGCTATCTCACATAGCCCGTGTAAAGACTGGTTTTTCATCGGTTTTACTTCAACCCCGATGTATTGCAGGTTGCCGTCCAATCGCTTTTCAAGCCGTGATGGCTTGAAAGGGGATGGTATTCATCGTTTCCAGATTGTAAAAGATCGGTGTTGTTACATTTTGTTATGTAACTGCATTGGTGCTATTATCAATAACATGTTGAAGTCTGTCAAGACAATATTTCCAAATGAGCGATATTCAAAATAAAAACGAACCAAATGCAAAAATAGATTATTTTCCACCTATCAAATCAGCCTGTGACTGGTTTGGTGGAGTTTCTGCATTTGCCAAAGCACTAGGCATTTCGCCCCAATTAGCTCATAGATGGGCTATAAAACAACAGGCGGTGCCGATTATTCGTTGTGTTGAAATTGAGGAATTGACCGCAGGCATGGTTACGCGCAAACAGCTACGGCCAGATGACTGGTGGTTGATCTGGCCGGAGTTGCGAGAGAAAACATAAATCTTACTTTTTGCTTGGATATAACCAGACTTTCATCGTTTTTACATTAAAAATAATGTTGTCAGAGCCTTCAAAAAGATGAAGGTTATTGTTCTAGTTCATATGTGCTAAGATGTTATTGCTCAGCGTTAGGCACTTGCAGTGCGCCTACTATCCTCATAATCTCAACGTCACTCCGTGATAGTATTACCGACATGGGGTTTCCTCAAGTAGCGGTTTTTACAGCTGTACTCGCCATGGTAATAATTCGTCCATCCGGTTAACCGGATAGTCGGCAATCACCGACAGCACATGGCGCAGGTAGGCTTCTGGAGTGATACCGTTGAGTTTGGCGGTTTCCAGTAAACTGTAGAGCGTGGTCGCCCGTTCTCCTCCCGCATCCGAACCCAGGAATAAATAATTTTTGCGACCAATTGCCACACCACGTAATGCCCGTTCTGCTGCATTATTGTCGATCTCTATTTCCCCATCATCCAGATAGCGCGTCAAGGCCGTAATGCTCCGGCCAGTGCCGTATAGAATTTAAAACAGAACTCTAGACGGCACTGGCCGGAGCATTACCATCAAAATACGTCACCAAAAACATCCTTTGGTTCCCAGCTGGGTTTACGAATCGTACAGGCAAACTCATACCGCTTGAGCAGAAAATCAATACGATCCTTCACCATTTTGCCTGTCGCTAATATGATGTTTTCCTTCAGCGGGTGATTGCTTTCAATCAGGTATTCATTGCGATGATGTAATCGATCAAGAAATTTTTTCTGAGGCAGGTTGCCTGCTTTCCCTCCGTCTTGCCAACGATTGCATTCTTTGCAGGCCAACACCAAGTTCCATACTTCATTAAGCTGAAGGTCATACATCGACCCAAATTGGATGGACATGGGGATCAAATGATCCACATCACAGGTGTTTTCTTGATTGGATTGGATGGAAATGGGCTTTAAGCAATAAAAACATTTGCCTTTTTGATACCCATTCAAAGGGTATCGTACCTTGGATAGATTGGTCCGTAGATGAGAGTTCAGGAAAGAATTATTGGAAACAGGCTTTAGATAGTAAAGATTTTCAGTATTGGTGTCGTATTTGACATTGATTAATTGGTCTTCACTCCAGGCTGATTCCACCAAATTCCAACGTCCTTCAATTTCAAATTCAAAATTGGAAAAATCCTGGCTTTGAAAAATCTCAAATAAATTGTCATGTAAAACAATGCCTTGTTTTTTATCTTGGATTCCTTTTTCAAAAAAAGATAAGGATTTTTGTTTTTTGGGTAAATTGTGAAAAGCATCAAGAACATATTTAAAACCCTCTGCTCTGGTGATGTTAAGCATGAGTTCTTCAGAGATTTGTCCTTGGTCGTAAAGATTCAAGGCATTAAGTAGCTTTGCGGTACCCTTGCCACTTAATTGCCTTTTGCCTGTTTTTACATGCTCAAGCAAATAGTTGGCGTATATGGGCGTGAGATCATCAAGACTGACAAAAGTAGCATTTGACTTGGATAATTTTAATAATGACTTGGCAAGGGCAAACTTGTAGGTAGCAGTGTTGGCACCCAATAAAAAAATTGATCGAAAATTGCTTTCCAGTAAGTGATCAGATAAGTAAGCGCTCATAAAACCTGGTTCATTCTTATAAAAAAAGTGATTCAAAGTAAGCATTCGCCCAATACCGTCTTGACAGGTGCTGGATTAAGTAGCGGTTTTTACAGCTGTACTCGCCATGGCAATAATTCGTCGATGCGATTAACCGGCGTAAACTTACCCTAAAAAGGCACAAGCCATAACCAGAGATTTCAGCCATTGTCATCTTTGATGGAGGAAATCATGAAACGATCCAAATTTACAGAAACTCAGATTGTGGCTATTTTGAAATTGGCTGAGCAAGGCATGAAAGTCACGGATATTTGTCGCGAGCATGTCATCAGCAACGCGAGTTATTACCAGTGGAAAAGCAAGTACGGTGGCTTGGAGCCTTTTCTTTGCCCCCCGTTTAGGGTGAGTTAAATTCTAACATCGTTGAGGGCTCCAACTAGTCTGATACAGGGGGCAGTGACGCGATTGGGTTTTGAAAATAGCCAACAGAAAATAGTGTCTAAAAAACGGTCGTTTTTAAGACAATGTGAAATCAACCTCAAAATGGGGTTTTTTTGTGTCCATAAGTGTTATATACTCGTCTAGAAATCAACGTCTATTAACAGTCTATGAATCAACGAATTGGATACGCCCGAGTTTCAACTGATGATCAGAATTTAGATCTTCAACGTGATGCCTTGTTAAAAAGTGGTTGTACCCTGATTTATGAGGAAGCAATCAGTGGAAAAAATACTGAACGCCCAGAATTGCAGCAATGCTTAAAGGCTATTCGAGCGGGTGATACTTTAGTTGTTTGGCGCCTGGACAGGTTGGGAAGGAGTCTTCCTGATTTGATTCAGATCGTGATGGACCTTGAGCAGCGCAATATTGCTTTTGAAAGCCTAACTGAAAAAATTGACACCGGGAGTGCGACAGGTAAGTTGGTTTTTCATGTGTTTGCGGCTTTGGCGGAGTTTGAACGGAATTTAATCCGTGAACGTACACAAGCTGGATTGATAGCAGCTAGGGCACGTGGTCGTAACGGTGGCCGACCCAAAAAACTAAACAAACAGCATGAAAAAGAAATTCAGCGGTTGATGGATGATCCAGAAATACCCGTTAAGCAGATTGCCGAGCGGTATGGTGTATCCAGGGCAACCATTTATAAAGTAGCGCCACGTAATAGTGCAATGATTTTAAAGGATGAAAAAAATGAGTATAAAAACTGACCCCGGTGAATATGGTAGACAATTGGCGAGCATCGAGCTATTAATACAATTTATTAATGACGGAGATACTGCATCAAAAATTGAGTTGCAAAAACGATTGCCAACAGAGTTGGCAAGCCTAAGAACGCTTTATCAGGTGGCTTATGGTATCGATGATGCTGATAAGACATTAATAGCGCATTTGACCAGCTTAAAACCATCATCTAATTACAAAGAAGTTCCGCACAATAGTGCATGGACCTTGAACTAAACGTAAAGCTCATTATTTTAAGGCTGTTTACCCGAGGTGCTAATTGGCATCGTAGGGAAACGGCATCTTTCTAACACGGGTCTCATAAAGTAAACGGTGGGGCGGTCTTGCTATCCGTCAGTGTGTCACACCGTTCTCGCTTTCAAGGGCTGCGCACTGCGTGCTTGTGGCCGGGCGGCCATTGACACCCTTGAAAGCTGCGCTGCGGCGTGCCCCAAAAGGATAGGCAATCTCGCCTAATTCTTTTGGAGACCGTTATGTCTAGTGCACTTTCATTTGATAATTTGAATAATCACAAAACATTGTATGTTTTTGATGATCTGGGGTTGTATCAAGTAGCAACATCAGAAGAAATACTCGCAACGGCTAGGTATGTTGCCGATGAGCTTCTTGCCGATAGAATTGCTTGCGATAATCCTGTAAAGGTTAAGCAATTTTTGATTGGTAAGCTGGCAGGCATGGAGCACGAAGTGGCTGCTTTTATTTTCTTGGATAGCCAATATCGATTGATCGACTATCAAGAGCTATTTCACGGCACGATTAATCAGTCATCGGTCTATCCACGAGAAGTAGCCAAAGTGGCCTTACGTCTGAATGCGGCGGCGGTTATCATGGCACATAATCATCCCAGTGGGAATCCGACAGAAAGTACAGCGGATCGAGCGCTTACGGAGCATCTGGTAAAAAGTCTCCAGTTGTTGGATATACGACTATTAGATCATCTGATTGTGGCTGGTTCACGAGCTATATCGTTTGCTGAAAAAGGTTTCTTATAATTAATACAGGCCTTTAATACAGGCCTCCTGAAGGGGAGGCTTTTATTATGGTTTTTTGTTACAGTTATTATGATTTAGTGTAAATTAAAATGGGTTTTATTCAATGACCCAAACTCGTATTGGAATAATTATCGAAACCCTGTGTGATCTTATTCCATACCGAGTTTTAAAATTCTTTGGTGCACTTGACGGATAATTTTTTAGAATATCCAGATGGATATTTCAATATTTAGTATTTCTTTATACTGTGAAGTTACTGACGCTTAAAACGATCGTTATCAAGGAAAAGGCACTGAGCCTAACTGAGAAAAAGATATTATTTTGGATGATGGTCAAATGTAAGGCTCTGGCTAACGGTGTTTGTCAACCTAGTTGGAGCGTGAATCATGCAGCCTCTAACGTTTTTTCCTGTTGAATGATCTCCATGTTTTTATCGGGATTAAGCCATACTTCTCCAATCGGTTGCCAGTTACGTGTCTGACCTGACCAGCGGGCGGGATTGGCACGTTGAGCCTGTTGGTACAATTCGTGCCGAGTCCTTAGGATGTCCTCATCCTGGCCTGCATGGCGCTGAGCCGGTGTGACATAGCGGATTTGGCTATGACGATGTTCTTCGTTATACCATCGCACAAACTGATGAACCCATTGCCGGGCATCTTCAATCTGGTTAAAGCCATTGGTTGGAAACCGTGGATGATATTTGCAGGTTCGGAATAGCGATTCTGAATACGCATTGTCATTGGATACGCGAGGGCGGCTATGCGAAGGCGTAATGCCTAAACTGTCCAGTTTGGCATACAGGGTGGAGCCTTTCATGGCAGAACCATTGTCCGCATGCAATACCAGCGGCTTATGCGCACATTTTTCACGCAGTACCGTCCGTTGAATAAGCGTGGCACTGTTATTCATATTTTCAGCTTCAAAGACTTCATGACCCACTATTTTGCGGCTGTAAATATCAATAATCAGGTACAGATAAAAAGATTGTCCTCGTATTGTGGTCGGCAGATAAGTCACATCCCAACTCCAGCAAACATTGGGCTCATCAGCACAATGGCGACGGGGCGGACCTTTATGGCGTGGTGCTGCTGCGCGTCCACGGCGATGCTGTTCACCCGCCTGACGCAGGACGCGGTAGAAACTGGACTCGGAAGCCAGATAGCATTGTTCTTCATCCAGCAGCCGGGCCACGATCTGCGCGGGTGGCAGACTGGCAAACTCGGGACGGTGACAGGCATCCAGAATGGTCTGGCGTTCTTCTGGCGTCAGCGCATGGGCTGGTGAAGGATGCACCGCATGCGGGCGTTGGTCCTCAATGCCTGTTGACCAGCGACGGTAGGTATTCAGGCCTATGCCAAGTTCCTGGCAAATGCGTTGCAGTCGGGCACCAGCCATCCGAGCTTCATTGACCCATTCAACAATTTGGCGGCGATCTGTGGCATGGGTCATTTTTCCTCGTCCCCCCAGATCGCCTGGACTTTTTTTCGCAAGGCCAAGATGGCAGCCGTTTCAGCCAAAGCGGCATCTTTACGACGCAGTTCACGTTCCAGTTCCTTGATGCGTTTACGCTCTGCTTTGGTGACTTCTGCTTGCTGGGCGGACGCTTTGGCACTGACGTCATTGGCTTGTTCACAACTGCTGCGCCACCGACGTATCTGCTCAACATACAGGCCACGACGGCGACAATATTCGGCCAGTTCCGTTTCGGATAAGGCGGCGGTTTCCAGGACAGCATTGAATTTTTCTGCCGAGCTCCAACCTTCCGGTGTGTTGGCCTGGTTGGGTAATAACCGGCCTTGATCACGAGCCTGTTTACGCCAGTTGTAAAGGGTCGCTTCTGAGATGCCTTCTTCCTGGGCTAATTCAGCAACGGTTCGGTTATGGGGAGCCATTAATTTGGCCCGTATCGCTTCACGGCGTTCGGGTGAGGATTTCATAGGAACCTTTTCTTTGCCCCCATCTTAGGATGAGTTAAATTCTAACATCGGTAGAGGTTCCAACTAGTCTGACACAGGGGGCTAAGGCTGTATTGATATCATTGAGCAGATTTTTTCTACAGCGGCACTCTCCAGGGTAAGTCTACGAGAGAACTGAAGTCCGCTTAAACTATCGTTACACTTTTGCGTTTGCAGAAGCAGTAGCCTATAAAATTCTGAAAAAGGATAGCCATGTCGTATGCAGGAATTTCCGTTCGAGAAGCACTGGATAAATTGAACGCACCGAACAATGGATGGTTTTTACCACAGGTACAACGGCAATATGTATGGGGTGCGCGCCATGAGTCTGAAGACTATGTGTGCCTATTACTAGACTCGCTTCTCAAGCGCTATCCGATTGGTGGGGTAGTGCTATGGGAAACCAATCAGAAAGTGCCATATCGCCGCTTCGTAGGAGATTACTCTCCAAGGCAGTTTGCCCGTCAAGTGGACGAAGGACTTTGGGGAGCCCCTAAGGCACTAGTCTATGATGGTCAGCAGCGTTTACAGACCTTGTATTCAGTACTGCGGCACCGCTTCAACGGTCGGGTACTTCATTATGACCTCTTGTTCGACCCATCCAAAGCCGAATCGGATGAAACCGGATTCCTGTTCCGCGATGCCAGCGCAGTAGCAGAACCTCGCTATCTGCGTCTGACGGAGCTGGCCAGCATGCGATGTAACGAGGACGAAAAAGTCGATCTCGAAGACCGCGCTCTTGATGCAGCGGGGGATGACAGAAATAAAAAATTGCAGGTTCGTCGAAACTTGAGCGCTTTGTGGGATATTTTTGTAGACAGCAACGTCAAGTCCATTGCTTACTTCTCAGTGAAAGCGGATACACCTAAAGAGGTAAACGAGGTGTTCCGTCGCTTGAATACAGGTGGTGTGGCGTTGACTCAGTTAGAACTTGTACTTGGAAAGATCAAAGCTGTCCAGTCTGACTACGAAGAAAAACTCTGGACGATTTCCGAAAATATTTCCAAAAAAAGCGGCGGTATCGAGTTTTCGTCATCTGCGGTATTGCAGTTCTTCCATTTACTGGTCAAGAACACTATTCGCATTGATGAAGACCGCTTGGACAACTGTGACATTCAAGCCTTTAAAGATGTTCTGCAGAATGACACAGAGCCGCTAATAGAACTGTTTTCTGGTTATTTGAATGGTCTGTTTAATATCAACCATATTTCCATCGTACAGCGCTGGCTCGCGGTATTACCCATTGCGGCTTATTTAACTGAACGCAAGCGTAATGGCCACAAGTGGCGTATTCGGGCGTTGAAAGATCAAGATCTACAGCAGATACATCAATATTTTTTACTATCACAATTCTGCGATTGGAATACCCAAACCATGGTTAATTCCTTTTCACGCGAGGCTATGTTGGACGGAAAAGCAGGCAAGATGTTTCCGCTTGAGCGGATTCGCAATATTGCTATCGAAAAAAATCGTACAGCCGAATTACACGAATACCAGTTACTAAGCCAACCCTGGCTGGCGACTAAAGTACTAATGCCAAGCCGCTGTTACATTTTTCATGACAGCAAGCTGCAAGTGGATCATATTTTTCCGCTTAACTTAGTAGGCCAGGCAGAGTCCTACCGGAATGATGTGGACGTACTGTGGGACTACCAGCCTATGCCAGCCGAAGTCAACAACTACAAACGCGCACGCCACCCACAAGAGTTTTTCAGGAGTCAAGATGGCAGTAAATATTGGGCGTCATATGACTTCATTCCTAAGGCTACATCGCCCCTTTGGAACAACCATCTTGATTTTTTAAATAACCGAAAAGAAAAGATGCTGGCAGCATTAAACAATCTGTATGGGTTAACACTTGTAGCGTCAACGACAGAGTTGACGACAGCTTAACCAACAACTAGATGAATGACCTGGCTGGCAGCTTACTGACATCCCGCCAGAAGTCTTCGGTGATACGGCTGATAAAGAAAACGATTTTGTTGTGAGCACTATGATTAATGGTTGAAAAATTTGGTCTGATTAAAATATTTTGAGATTTGTACTTGACCCGAATTTAACTGTTAGCGTGTAAGGTTCCGGACAAGGTGGTATTGACAGGTTGAGCTGATTTTTCTGCAGCTGAACTCGCCAGGACAATATATTGTTGTTTTTCTGTTGGCAAATTCAATAGAACCTTTGCCTGAGCCTTATGTTCAAACGTTACAAAAATTCATCAAATTATTAATAATAATTTTTACCTAAATAGCTTAGGGATTTAGCAGGGCTAAAGCCCTGCGTTGTTGTTTTGATGTTGTAAAAAAATCATTATGCCAGTCTAGCTCGTCCTAATGCAGAAAGTTGTTCTGCTCTTCGAAGCCACCTCTTAATCGACGTGTAGCGAAACAAATTATTCAAAACAAGGTTAAAGCCCAGTCAGACCCGTGTCCTCGCTTTGCTGCGGGCCGCGCCAGTCTGCCAGGGCCGCTTACGCGACCTTGTTTTGAATAATTCGTTTCTCTTGTAATACGTCGAGGCGGCTCCGAAGAGCAGAACAACAAAACTTTTGAAAAGGAAAAATATGACTCACACAAACTACAACATCAAAACAACAACAAACAGCGTGGGCGTTCCCCCCACACCCCCCGAGGCTCACCAATAAGCAGTTTTTAATTTTATTCGTATTATTTGGAGATATTATGTATAACGGTTTGACTTTCGATAATTTAAATTCAAATGAAAAATTATATGTTCTAAATGAAGAGGGAGCTTATAACGAGGCTACATCCAGTCAAATTTTGGCGACAGCTAGAAATGTTGCGGATCAACTTTTAATGAGTAAACAACCACTTAATAATCCTGACTTAGTTAAAAATTTTTTAGTAGGAAAATTGGCAGGATTAGAGCATGAAGTTGCAGCAATTATTTTTTTGGATAGTCAATTTCAGCTTATTCGATATATAGAAATGTTTCATGGTACGCTCAGTCAAGCGTCTGTTTATCCGAGAGAAATTGCAAAAGTTGCACTTAGATTAAATGCATCAGCCGTTATCATGTCACATAATCATCCTAGTGGTCATGCTGAACCAAGTATGGCAGACCGTAAGTTAACTAAAAATCTTCAAAAAAGTTTGGGTTTACTGGATATTAAATTGTTAGATCATATTCTTGTCGCTGGAGCGAGTTCATTATCCTTTACAGAGGCAGGATATTTATAGAAAAAAGGGTTCTTAGGAACCCTTTTTTATTGGGAGGTAGCCTGTGTACAGTTAAGTGTTAATAGAGATCGTTCGCCTAGTAGGACTAATACATCGACAATCTGTGCGGCACGACCTTTAGTTTCAGTTCATACATTAGTAAAATTTATATGATATTGTTACGTTTGTAATGCTGTGATGATGATATGTAAAAAAATATTCGTCTCAAAATGGTATTGGGTCAAAAATTTAGGGGGAAAAATGCAGTTGAAATCATTAACGATTAAAAATTTTCGTTGTTATAGAGATGAAGTTGCTGTTGAATTTAACGATTTAACTACCTTTGTTGGTAAAAATGATATTGGTAAATCATCAATACTAGAAGCATTAGAAATATTTTTCAATAACAGTACCGTTACTATTGAACAGGGTGATGCAAATGTCTATAACCCACTTAAAATAGTTGAAATAACCTGTGAGTTTATGAATCTTCCACCTACATTAAATCTTGATGCGGGGGCTATAACTTCGCTTGCTGAAGAATATTTACTTACAAAACAAGGTACTCTTAAAATAAGAAAAATTTATGATTGTGGGAATAAGAAACCATCTGTCGAGATTTTTGTAATCGCTGATCATCCTACTGCTCCAGGTTTTCAGAATCTTTTGGAATTGAAAGAAAAAGACCTTCAAAATAAAGTGAAAGAACTCAAATTAGATGTACCTCTCAAAGGTAACCCTGGTATGCGAAAAGCTATCTGGAGCGTTGCAGGAGATTTGCAACTATCTGAAATTGCAATTCCTGTAAGTAAGGCGAAGGAGGATACAAAGAGAATTTGGGATCAAATTGAAAACTATTTACCAATTTTCGCATTATTCCAAAGCGATCGAAGCAGTAAAGACTCTGACTCTGAAGTTCAAAGCCCAATGAAAGCAGCTGTAGCAGCTGCATTAGCTGAAGTTCAAGATGAAATATCTAGGATACAACAACGGGTTCAGGAAAAAGCAGTTGAAATAGCTAATAATACACATGAAGCACTTAAAACGATTGACCCAGAATTAGCTAGTGAACTAACTCCAGAATTTACTCCGCCCACAGCAGCTAAATGGTCTGGGTTGTTTTCCGTTGGGCTCAATACTGATGAAGGAATCCCACTTAATAAACGAGGAAGTGGTGTGCGGCGTCTTGTTCTAGTAAGTTTTTTTAAGGCAGAAGCAGAACGTCGTCTAAAAACAAGTAATCGTCGAAACATAATCTATGCTATTGAGGAACCAGAAACAGCACAACACCCTAATAATCAACGGATATTGATTGAATCATTTAAATCTTTAGCATTGGAAAATGGGTGTCAGGTTATTTTAACGACACATAGCCCTGGATTTGCATCTGATCTTCCCAACGAAAGTATCCGTTTTATTACTCGAAATGCTGGGGAACCAATTATTCAGTCTGGTGTAGATGTTTTTGAAGATGTAGCTGAAACACTAGGGGTAACGCCAGATAGCCGAGTTAAGTTATTATTGTGTGTAGAGGGACCTACCGACGTGGCAGCACTAAAAGCACTCAGTAGAGCTCTACATGATGAAGATAATTCCTTACCAAACTTAGAAAATGAAGATCGTGTTGCATTTGTAGTACTTGGGGGAGGAACATTAAAACATTGGGTTAATGAGCATTATTTACGAGCTCTAAATAAAAAAGAGGCACATATATATGATCGAGATGTTCCTCATTATGCTGATTCCGTTAATATGGTAAATGCACGCCAAGATGGCTCTTGGGCTGTATTAACACAAAAACATGAGATTGAAAGCTATCTTCATCCTGACGCTATTTTTGATGCATTCAATGTTGTTATCGAAGTCACCGATCATCCTGTAGGTGGTAAAGCAACTCCTAAATGTTTCGCGGAAGCTTATTCTGCAGCACAGAATTTTGACGGTATTATGAAAGATAACACTGCAAAACTGCGTTTGTCAGAACGCGCATTTCCATTAATGACAGCAAGTCGGATTCATGAGAGAGATCCAGAGGGCGAAGTACGTGATTGGTTCATAAAAATTCGCGATATGATTCAATAATAAAATTTTGAGATGAAATGACGGATCAATAATTGAATCGGCCAGGGTTTACTAGACACTTTTTAGCCTCATAATATCGTCTTAAGGAGATGTTTATGAGCAAGGCAAGATT